>JBAWEQ010000030.1:0-24629 GCA_049591295.1 Acidobacteriota bacterium | reverse complement strand
CGCCGGGAGGCCTCGCGGCGGTCGAGGGCGGCCGCGTGGTCCGGTTCCCGGCCTTGCCGGGGGTCGGGGCGACGCGCGTGTACACCCTCATGCGGGACGGCAGGGGGTGGATCTGGGCGGCCACCCTCAAGGGCCTCGCGCGCTTCCGGTGGGACGCGACAGACCGGACGCCGGCGGAGGCGGAGGAGATCGCCTCGGACTGCGAGGCGCGGGGCATCTCGGAGGCCCGGGACGGGACGATCTGGGTCGGGACCGACGGCCAGGGCGTGCTGGCTTGGACCTCAGCCGGACTTCGCCGCTTCGGCCTCGCCGACGGCCTGCCGAGCCTCGTCTGCCGCGCAGTGCTGGCGCGCCCGGAGGGGGTGTGGGTCGGCACCGAGAAGGGGCTGTGGCTGATCTCCGGCGGCCGCGCCGCCGAGATGAGGGAGATCAACGCGCTGCTGCGCGACCCCTACATCGTCTCCCTCTCCGCCGAGGGGGAGGCGGTGTGGGTGGCCGCCACCTACGACCTCCTGAGCGTGCGCGGCGGCCGGGTCGAGGCCCGCCTGGACCATTCGCGCGGCCTCGCCGGCGCCTCCACCACGGCGGAGAACTGCCTCTTCGTGGAGCCCGGACGCCTCTGGGTGGGGATGACGGGCGGCTTCTCGGAGGTGGAGACGGCATCGGCGGGGCGCACCGTCCCCCCGCCCGCTGTGGGCGTGGCGGCGGCGGAGGACCGCGACGGGAGACGGCTAACGGAGGGCGGCCGCATGCCCTTTCCGGCGCGTTCCCTCACGATCACCTTCTTCTCGCCGAGCTATCTCGCCGAAGAGACGACCCTCTTCTCCTACCGCCTTCTCGGCCATGAGGAGCGCTGGTCCGAACCCCAGAGGGACGGCAGGGCCCACTTCACCAACCTCCTCCCGGGCTCCTACGTCTTCGAGGTGCGCGCCGTCGCCCCTGACGGGCGCGAGAGCCCCGCGCCGGCCCGGATGCCCTTCGAGGTGGAGATGCCGTGGGGCTCGGCCCTGTCCGCCGTGGCGGCACTGATGCTCCTCGTGGCGGCCTCGGCCTGGGGCGTGTCGGGCCTGCGCACGCGGCGCATGCGCCTTCGCAACGAAGCCCTCGAACGGCAGGTGGCCGAACGCACCGCCCAGCTCGCCGAGGCCAACCGGAGGCTGGAGCAGCTCGCCGCCAGCGACGGCCTGACCGGCATCGCCAATCACCGGGTCTTCGAGGAGCACCTCCAGCGCGAATGGCTGCGCGCCCAGCGCGAGGGCACCGAGCTGTCGCTGCTCATGCTCGACGTGGACTTCTTCAAGGCTTACAACGACGCCCTCGGACACCAGCAGGGGGACGACTGCCTGAGGAAGGTGGCGGCGGTGGCCGCCGACCACGCCGCGCGACCGGGCGACCTGGCGGCGCGATACGGCGGCGAGGAGTTCGCCGTGGTGCTCCCGGTCACCGGAGCGGCGGGGGCCCAGGCGGTGGCCGAGGAGATCCGAGTTTCCCTCGGCGCCCGGGACCTGCCTCATCCGACTTCTTCGGTCTCCGGCCACGTCACCGTCAGCATCGGGGTCGCCACGCGCCGGCCGGGCCGCGGGGAGGAGGCCAGGAGCCTCGTCGCCGCCGCGGACGCCGCGCTCTACCGCGCCAAGCACGAGGGCCGCGACCGGAGCGTCCTCGCCGACCCATGGTGATCAGAAAGGAGGCGGTTTTCGCCCATCCGTCCCCGCCCTCGGCCGACTGGGTGCGATCACCCTGGGGGATCGCAGGATCCGCGCGAGGCTTGCTCTTTCCAGTCAGCCTCCATACAAAATAGAAAGGAATCGAGCGAAAGGGACAGGAGGGGATTGGCGGCCCGGGGGAGAAGCGCCATCCCGTCCAGCTGGCTGTCCCAGGAGATGCGCTCGGGGGAGGGGACATCATGCCGAAGAAGCCCTTGGGTGACTCGGAGCGTTCGGACGTTGACGTGGGCCGCAGGAAGTTCCTGAAAACGGGCGGGGCGGCGCTGGCCTCGGGGGTCGCCCTGTCCTCCATATCGGCCCTCGCGGGAGCAGGCGGGGACGAGAACGGGGACCGGGAGGAGGGTTCGGCCCCGGAGCGGGTGTCTCACCGCTCCTGGAAGCGACCCAACCTCCTCATCATCATTACGGACCAGGAGCGCTATCCGCAGCACTGGCCCGAGGGCTGGGCCGACGCGAACCTGCCCAACCGCAAACGGCTCGCCGACCGCGGGCTGACCTTCACCCGTGCCTTCTGCGCCTCGGCCATGTGCACGCCCAGCCGCGCGACGCTCTTCACCGGCCTCTACCCGTCCGAGCACAAGGTGGACCAGACCCTGCGCTACGGCACGGGGCCGAGCGCCGTCGTCCAGCCCACGCTTCAACCGCCTCCGGACCAGGGCAACATGGCGTCGATGCTGGAGAGCGCCGGCTACGACGTGCAGTACCGGGGGAAGTGGCACATCAGCAAGGACCCCAGCGGCATCCAGGAGATCGTGAGCCGGAAAGATCTCGAGAACTACCACTTTCACGGCTGGGAGCCGCCCGAGGGAGGCGCGGACCAGAACCCCTCGGGATTCGGCGGCGGGACGACCAACTACGACGAGCGGTACGCCTCCCAGGCGGTCGATTTTCTGACGAACGCCAAGGCGCACTCGCCCAAGCCGTTCGCCCTCATCGTCTGCCTGATCAACCCCCACGACATCATGTCCTACCCGGGGGTGCCGCCCATCGGGTGGAACTCGACCACGTTCAGCGACATCAAGCCCTACAAAGGGTCCAACAACTACGGCGACGTGGACCTCAACGCGCCACCGCTGGATCAGATCGGCCTTCCCGAGAACTTCCCGCCCGAAGACTACAAGCCGCTGGCGCAGGCCCAGTCCACCCAGTTTTGGGGCAACGACAACGTGCTGGGCCCGCTGACCTCGGAGGACCAGTGCAAGGAGTACGTCCGCTTCTTCGCCTACCTGCACCAGAGATCGGACGAGCAGATCGGCAGGATTCTCGACGCGCTGGAATCCCGCCCCGCCCTCCACAGGAACACCCTCGTCATCCGCCTGGCCGACCACGGCGAAATGGGGCTTTCCCACGGCGGCATGCGCCAGAAGGCCTACAGCGCCTACGAGGAGACGATCCACGTGCCGCTCGTGATCTCCAACCCGAAGCTCTTCCCCGGGCCCGTTCAGAGTCCGGCGCTGGCTTCGCTCGTGGACCTCATGCCCACGCTCGCCACCATCGCCGACGTTCCGAACCGGCAGGGATTGAACCTCGTGGGGTCCGACCTCACCCCCGTCATCCAGGATGCCATCGATCACCCCGCCAACCCCGGCCTGCCGGGACAGGCGTCGGTCCTCTTCACCACCGACGAGATCCTCGGCTCTCTGCCCCTCACCGAGGGAGCGGCGCCCATCGTGACGGAGCCAAGCCACGTCCGCTGCCTGCGCGAGGAGAGGTGGAAGATCGTCATGTATTTCGACCCGACCCCGGGCGGAGCGGCCAGCGTCTACGAGCTCTACGATCTGCTCACCGACCCCTTCGAACAGAACAACAGGGCCGACCCCGCGAACGTGACCTACTACAACCCCGAGAAGCTGTCGGAGATGATCGCCAAGCTCCAGGACAAGATGGCTCAGACGCGCACCGCCGTCTGACCTCGAGGTGGGTCGGCCAGGGGAGTCAACATGACACACGCGCCAGGCGCTCCTCCTGATGCCAAGCCCGCAGCGCCCGAGGCCTTCCACGTCGTCGCGAAGCCGCGCGGGGCCCTCTGCAACCTGGCGTGCGCCTACTGCTTCTACCTCTCCAAGCAGGCGCTCTACCCCGGCGGAGACCCGCGCATGCGGGATGCCATCGTCGAAGCGTACGTGCGCCAGCACATCGAGGCCCAGCGGGCGTCGGAGGTGGTCTTCGACTGGCAGGGGGGCGAGCCGACGCTCATGGGCCTCGACTTCTTCAGGCGGGCCGTCGGCCTCCAGCAGCGATACCGAAAGCCCGGCACGCGCATCCTCAACACGCTCCAGACCAACGGCACGACGCTCGATGCTGAGTGGTGTCGCTTCTTCAGGGAGAACGGCTTCCTCGTCGGCGTCAGCCTCGACGGGCCGCGGGCGCTGCACGACGCCTACCGCGTGGACCGCGGCGGCTCGCCCACCTTCGACCGGGTGATGGCCGGCATCGCCCTGCTTCAGTCGCACGGGGTCGAGTTCAACGTTCTCACCGCCGTCCACGCCGCGAATGCCGGCCGCGGGCTCGAGCTCTACCGCTTCCTGCGCGAGGCGGCGCGCGCCCCCGTGATGCAGTTCATTCCCATCGTCGAACGGGAGGGGGGAGGCGATGGCGTGACGGCGCGCTCCGTCACCGGGCGGCAGTACGGCGAATTTTTGACGGAGGTCTTCGCCGAGTGGGTGCGCAGGGACGTGGGCCGGGCCTTCGTGCAGATCTTCGACGTCGCGCTCGGCGTCTGGTTCGGCCGGCCCTCCACGCTGTGCGTATTCGCCGAGACCTGCGGGGCCGCGCCCGCGCTCGAACACAACGGCGACCTCTACTCCTGCGACCACTTCGTGGAGCCCGCCCACCGGCTTGGCAACATCGCCGACACCCCGCTGGGAGATCTGGTTGCCTCGCCCCGCCAGCGCGCCTTCGGGCAGGCCAAGCGCGATGCCCTGCCGCGCTTCTGCCGCGAATGCCCCGTGCTCTTCGCCTGCAACGGCGGCTGTCCCAAGGACCGCTTCGTCACCGCCCCCGACGGCGAGCCGGGCCTCAACTACCTGTGCGAGGGCCTCCGGGCCTTCTTCACCCGCATCGACCGGCCCATGAGGACCATGGCCGGCCTCCTCCGCCAGCGCCGTTCGCCCGCCCTCGTCATGTCCATGCCATCCGCCTTCCAGTAAGGAATGCTCGACTGTCCAAGACAGGCCGCCTTGTCAGCTCCGAACCGAGGCTGGGTCTCGGCCGCGCTCCGTCCGCAGGCCCCGGGGAGGCCGTCGGGCGCCGGACGCAGCCTTTCCGTCTCGGTCTGAGGCCGACGTGCCTGCCGCGCTGGACGTCTCGTCCTTTTTCCTCGGGCAGGCGCGAATGGGGCGATTGACAGGGGCAAAAAAGAGGGTCTACCATTTGGGCAGCAACACGAACTCGCAGGTAGAAGGGAACGAGGGGGCCGTTCGCTCGGGGAAGCGGGCGGCAGGAACAAGGAGGGGGAGGGTAAACCCGAATCAGACAGGACCATCGGCCTTTGCGTTCTGAGGGAGCGGCAGTGCGGGCCCCCTTGGGCGGGCCTTGGTGCATGTGCGCGGGCAGGGCCGATGCGCTCGGGGCAACGTGGCCGTCTGAAGGGTACGGCGCCGCAATCTGAGGGGGTGTCTCATGAAGGGAAGGGTGGGAGCGGGAAATGGCCTCGGCTGCTGGGGCAGGCTGGTCCTTGTGTTGCTGGTCCTGCTCGTCGGTGAAGGGGCACTGCAGCTCCTCTTCCAGTATCAGCGAAGGTGCCCGCCGGTCTCCGGGGTGGTGGTGGACCGCGACACGGGCCGGCCGATAGCCGGTGCCTTCGTGACCCGGCAGATGCTGGGGATGAGCCGAAATTTCCTTTATTACTTAGGTGGAAGCAGCGGTCCGACGCCTCTCCTGCCCTTTGCAGGCGTGCTTACGGACGCAGGGGGGCGGTTCTCCTTCCCGGCCGACCGAACAGTGATGAAGCCGTCCGAATCGGGCGACCCGTTCATCTACGTTTATGGTCCAGACATCCGCCACGGTATCCAGTTGGTGGTCTACAGTCCGGAGTATATCCCCGTCCGCTCCCAGGAAGAGGGGTTCGACTGGAAGAAGGAGGAGTGGCTCAGCCTGGACCAGGAACACACGCACGACATGCGCAATCCCAAGTGGAAGGTAGTGGGGCCGACAGGGTTTTCCGTGACCCGGAGCGGCAACCTGTGGACGGGCTACCAGTACCGCATCGAAATGATCAAAGCCGTCACCGAGGCCCAGTGGGAAGAGAAGTGGCACGAGACGTGGCTCCTCAACAGCCTATACATCCCCAAGTCCATCAGCGACCAGTGGCTCTTCAACGACCTCACCGGCTACCTCGAACGGTGGCCGCAAGGCGAGAAGGCGGGGGAGTACCTGGAATGTGCTTTGTCGACGGGGATGGGTGCCTCCTGCAGCTACCTCAGGAGCGAACTGGCGACTGGCAGTATCACGATTGAGCAGCTTCGTGTTTATCAGCAGAGAAACGCGCTCCTGCTTGAGCTGGGGAAACGCGTGTCGCCCCCAGCGCGTGGCGGCATTCGGTATAGGTCTTATCAGTCATCACTTCAGAGCCTTGAAGCGACCAACAAATGCATAGAGGAAATCACTGGCCGAAGGAGAATGGGGGGGAAAGAACAATGAACAAGAGACGCTGTTTTCTGTTGGCCCTTGTGGTCCTCGTGGCAGGAGCAAGGCCCTGGCAAGTCGAATGCTACGAGGACCTGACCCACAAAGCATTGACGCAGCAAGCGCTAAAGGTTGCTGCGGACAGCGATTCTTCAATCCCGCCCGAGCTACGGCCTCCCCAGGGTGACCTAGCCAAGCAACTCATGGCCGGTGCGGGAGAGGGTCCTGGAGGGCGGGGAGGTGGGGCTGTCCTCAAGACGGATGGCGAGGATTACACAAGCTACCGGATGCAGGGATGCCCTGTTCGTGTGTCGCCCTACGTGTGGCGGGTCGAGCCCTTTCATCACTTTAGGGATTCGGTGTTGCTGGCCAGTCCTGCTCATGTGAAGTTCCTGCAGTTCTATGCAGATGCCGTGAATCTCTGGAGGAAGGATGAGAGAGCCAAGGCCGCGTTTGTCTTGGGCCGGGCGGTGCACTTGGTTGAAGACATGGGGCAGCCTCAGCACGCATTGCAGGAAATGCATCTGCCTTTGTTTGAGCCCTTTCAGATTATGTCTGGAGGAAGTCCGAGCTTCCTGGAAGAATATAGCGAAGCCAATATTCGCGGCGCAACCGAGGGTCAATTCTGTGCCAATTCTTCAGAACCATACGCACAGCGCATAGCTGAGATCAATCAATACTATGCCGTCCCTGCCTGCAATCCTGGCATCGCCCTGCTCATGAACGCCAGGAACTCGCAAGACAAATGGAGGCTATGCGCGAGCCGGTGGCGGTTCTGGAAGAGCCCCAGGAGCCCGTGTTCACGGATGATGAGTCGCTGTCGCTCCTGCCGCCCGGGCGGGGGCTGCTGGAGGCGGACCCAGCGAAGCAGAAGATCCTCGTCCTGCCGACCGGGTCGCTCTACGGCCTGAGGGCTGATTCGACGGAGGCCCAGGCGCTGAAGGGGTTCGTGGAAGGGGGCGGCGTTGTCGTCCGCTTCACGCAGCCTTACGGCGACGACTGCTCGGCGCTGCCGGTGCCGGCGGGGCAGACGCTCCAGGCGGCGGGGTACAAGCAGGACCTCTCGTGCTTCGCCGATTCGGCGTATCCCACGAGGGTGTAGTATAAATGGCAACTTGCAGAGTCAAAGCGAAGAGGGCAGGTGGCATGAGGTGGGGGGGGATCGCGCCGAAGGCAGGGACACTTCCGGGAGCGGAGCGCCCCGCTTTCATCGGGGGAGAGTGCGGCCGGCGCGGGGCGTTCGCTGCGTGATCGGCGCGAGCTAAGGGAAATGCTTGGCATGGTATGGGCTGGTGTTCCAAGGAGCCCTCATGGACCAACCTGCCAACGGGTGGTTGCTGGACAGGACGTGGGGCTGGAAGGGACTTGGGTCAGTAGCGAGGAATGGCGAGGGGGGAGAGATGCGAACCACGAGCGGGATGAAGGATGGCGGGGGGCGCGGAGGACGGCGAAGGGGCTTCCTAGGGGCCGCGGGCCTGCTGCTCCTCTGCATAACGGCGTGCCAGGTTCATTACTACCGCGAGAGGAGGACGCCGGAGGTCCGCGGCGTCGTCTTGGACGCTCAGAGCGGCAGGCCCGTCGTCGGTGCGGACGTCGGCGTGACGGTGTTCGGGTTTCCGTCCAACCCTCTAGCTGGCATGGCCTCCCCGCCAAGGTGGGCGCTCGCCGGGGAGATGCTGACAACGGCGAGCGACGGGACCTTCATTCTCCCCTCGCGCTGCCCTTCCCCGACGGCCACCGGCGTGTCATGGCTCTCGTACCTTCTGTGGGGCCCGATGCAGAAGCGGTCGATCGGGATCCTGGTCTACGCGCCGGAGTATATTCCCCTGATCAGCGAAGCCCATGGTTTCGACTGGGCGACCGATCCATGGGTCGCCGCGGCTTCGGCCGGAAGCGGGAGCGTCGTGAAGGTCACGCGCACCGGAAGCCTGAAGGCGGGCTTCCAGTACAGGCTCCACGTGAAGCGGGCGGTGACCCAGGAGGATTGGGAGAAGAAATGCGCGCTGACCAAGCAGATCGCCAGCTCGCAGGGAGAGCCCTATCAGACGTGGCTCTTCAACGATCTCACCGGGTACCTCGAACGGTGGCCGCAGGGGGAGAAGGCGGGGGAGTACCTCTTGATTCTCATGGATCAAATTGCGGACGGCGACAGCCCAACCAATATCGACTACAGTTTGCGAGCAGGGGAACTGAGTAGGGCGGCGATCCCAATCATTCTCAAGAGAAACAGGGCAATCCTCGATCTGGCATCACGCATGAATCCCCCTCAGGAACCGCACCGAGTGGTCGTCGCATTTGCGAATTACGAGCAGAGAATCGAAGCGATCAGGTTATGCACATCATATCTGGAGACGATCTCGATCAAGGGGGGCGGCAAATGAGGCGGATCCTGTATTACCTTCTCGGTCTAGCGCTGCTGGTACCCACACGGGCTCCTTTCGGCTATGAAGACCAAACGCACCAAGCCTTGACTCGACAGGCCGTCAAGATCGCGACCCAAGACGGCGTGCCCGCTACTTTCTTCACCGACGATCAGGTTAAGGCCATCATCGCCGGCTCCGGCAAAGGCCCAGAATCCGGTCACGAACCCGACAAGACGGACGGTGAGGACTACACCAAATACAAAATCGAGTGGTCGAAATGCCCGGATCCAGTGACGCCGAAAGTCTCTGAGGGTGAACCCCTGCATCACTTTGCATCATCCATGCTCTTTAAGCATCCAGCCCTGCCGACATTTCTTCGCTTCTACGGCGACGCCGTCCTTCTCTGGAAGAAGGGCTACAGGAGGCAGGCCGCGTTCATCCTCGGAAGGGCGATCCACTTGGTGGAGGACATGGCGCAGCCCCAGCACGCGATGAATGAAGCGCACCCACCGTATTGGGTCACACGCCTTGGAATCCCCTTGGCGGCACCGAACATCAGCTTCGTCGAGGAGTACGCGGAGGCCAACATAAGATCTGGCGGACAGCTCTGCGAACGTTGGCAGTACGACTATGCTGGAGCCATCGGGCAGTTGGGACCAGAGCCTTTGGACACCTCGTTTCCATGGATGGCCGTCCCCGATATGGCCCAGAAGAGCCGGGCAGAGGGGCAGCGCTACTTGGAGGAGCAGGCGTCATTCACCCGGCAAGAGGTGAACGCCGCCTTTGGGACAAGCTACAAGGACCCGTTTTGCCATCTCACGTACCCCGGCTCAGACACTTGTGTATGCCAGCCTGTGGTCCTGCCCTTTCAATTCTCGGCCCCTGTGTGCTCAAGCAAGGCCTATAAAGATTGGATAGACTTTGAGACAGACTACGCCGCCTGCGCAAACCACCCTGATTCGCTTCGGGCTAAACGGGTAGACATGGCCATGAAGATGGCGCAGGGGAAGATGGATCTCGCGATCCCCAATGATTTCGAGCATCGGCACGTCACGAATCTTCTCACGCCTGGAGTGGCCTATGCAGCAGGCGTGGTCGTCGCCTTCTGGAACGAGGTAAAGGACTCCTGCGGGGGCAGCACGGCGAAGGAGTCCTCGGGGACCTGCCTGGCGTGCCTGACCGACAGACCCTCCGGGGAGAGCCCGGACGACTCAGTGAGCGTGAAGGCTTCGTCCCGAACGGAGAGCGGAGCAGTTCCGGCTCCGGACGACTGGCGCGACGTCTGCCGGGTGGGGATCGAAAAAGGGCTGGCTTCGATGGCGGCCTACGGCGTCTCGTCATCGCTCATGGAGCAACTGGCCGCGCTGGATGCGAACACCGATCCTTCCGTCGCCCAGGCGCTGTACGATCGCCTGGAGGTGCTGGAGGCCAGGTACTCCGGTCCCCAGAACATGATGCCGCAGGATGTGGCAAGTGCCCCCGAGGTGGCCGTCTGGGAAAAGGGCTTCGGCGGCTCGGCGCGGTCGCTGGTGGAGGCTATGCGCGAGCCGGTGGCGGTTCTGGAAGAGCCCCAGGAGCCCGTGTTCACGGATGAGGAGTCGCTGTCGCTCCTGCCGCCCGGGCGGGGGCTGCTGGAGGCGGACCCAGCGAAGCAGAAGATCCTCGTCCTGCCGACCGGGTCGCTCTACGGCCTGAGGGCTGATTCGACGGAGGCCCAGGCGTTGAAGGGGTTCGTGGAGGGGGGAGGCGTCGCCGTCTCCTTCACGCAGCCCTACGGCGACGACTTCTCGGCGCTGCCGGTGCCGGCGGGGCAGACGCTCCAGGCGGCGGGGTACAAGCAGGACCTCTCGTGCTTCGCCGATTCGGCGTATCCCACGATGGAGCATCCCATCCTTTCTGGCATCACCAGAACGACTGTCACGGCGGGCTTCGACGGCTACTTCCGGACGATCCCGACGAACGCCACCGTGCTCCTGCGCCGGACCATCTCCGGGGAACCGTGCCTGATTCTGTATCCCGTGGGCCAGGGCTATGTCGTCGCCTCGACGCTGTACGAGGACTGGGGCTACGCCAATGGTCAGTCCACGGCGGATGGCCGGTCGATCATGGCGAACATCCTCGCCTGGGCCAAGAGCCCGAACCAATCCATTCCAGTTACGAACCTCTCCACAGGCGCAAGCGCCTCGGGCATTGCCGTGACGCTACACGTGCGCAACCTATCGGACACGGCGGTCGACCAGATGGAAGTCCTCGTGATGACGCCCGACCGGCAAACCGTGGCGGCGCAAGCGAGCCTGTCCGTTTCGGTCCCGGCTCACGCGGAAGCCGACGTGCCGGTCACGGTGGACCTCTCCTCCTACTTCGGGCAGAGCGGGGCGCAGCGCGGCGTCTTCCACGCGGACTACCGGCTGCTGGCTATAGACTCCATGACCGGCCAGGAGGAGGAGATCCAGCCCCAAGGGGAAACGGAGACGGGGCGGTTCGCGGTGGAGGCCGCCGGGGCCGACCGGCAGACCTTCAGCCAGACGGTGTTTTCGACCTGGACGGACGACGACGTGGCGGGCAACCCAGCCAAGACGGTTCACATTCACATCGAGGACCACACGGGCACGGCGCGCACGATGCACCTGTGGACCTGCTACCTGCATGAAGACGGTGTTCTGCTGGACAACATCACGTTAGCGCCCAACGGCATCCTCGACAAGGATGTCACGCAGGACCTGAGCCGGCCGGGCCCTTACCACTACTATCTCACGGATCCTATCTATGGCTTCATACCCTCCGGTTGGTGGGCATGGATGTTCGGGAACGATCGCTGGAGGATGGCAGGGCAGGGCTTTGCCTATATGTTCGGGAACGGTGGGCCTGCCGGCGAGCAGCGCTACGTCTCGATATCGAAGATCTCGGGAATGGACCACTACTATCAACCAACGGATACCGTTGTTGGAAGTGTGACGATCGGGAATCTGCGGTCCGCCGCGGAGGAGGTAACCGTGACCTTCGCACTCGCCGGGGCGGACCGGACGGTGACGCAGTCGCAGACGGTCCACCTGGAGGGCGGGGCGTCGCAGGCGGTGCCCTTTTCGCTGGCCCTGCCGGGCGCCATTTCCTACTACTGCACAGCCAGCGTCAGTGCGGGGATATATCTCGGCGGGAGCCTCGTGGGAGGCACGTCGGAGACGGTGGCCGTGGATGGCTGGCAGCCCTACCTGGTCCTTGCTCCACAGTGGCCGAGCTCCCCGGACCTGGCCACCCTGGCGACCACGCCGCTTGCCGTCCATGTCATGAATCAGCCGGGCGACCGTGTGGCGGACAGCGCAGGCTACGGGCTTTGGGCCTGTGTTCGCGAGGTCACCGATGCGAAGCCCTGGTTTTGGCCAAAGGTGGAAGAACAGACCGTCACCCTTCCTGATCTGCATCCGGGGGAGGCGGCGGACGTGACCGTCCACTGGACCCAGTGGCAGCCGGTCCTTGGAAAGACCTACTCCATTCAACTTGCACCGGTGAACGTCGGCTGGCAGTGGCCGAGTGGGGGCGTAATAGGCCATAGCATCTCGGTCTATTCGCCCTTCCTGTACGCACATGTTTCCGAGGGCACGCCAGGAGAAGCGACGGCAGAACTTATCGGCGAAATCACGAACTGCGGCGACCTGAGCTGGGAGGGCCAATTGCAGTGGAGTTGCCAGGCCTTGGGGCTGGACAGCGTGCAAGCCGCCACGGCCTCTCCCAAGCATAATACACTCGTGAGCTTCAACGCCCCGCGGCCGGATGGAGTCGTGCCCGGAGACTATCCCTTCACCATGACCTTCACGGCACCGGGACTGACGGCTCCTCTGACCACGCAGGGAACCCTCCACGTTGTGGCTCCCGAGATCAGTCTGGTGTGGCCGGGGACGCAGCCGGTTTTCCGCCATGATGAAGATGGCGCGCTCCCGGTGCAACTCTCGATAGGGCGAGCAGCGGGTCCGCTGGCGGCGACCTTCGAAGCGACGATGAACTGGAAAGGCGGCTCGGCCGCGGTGGTGTCGGCCCAGGCGGTGACGCTGGACCCAGCGCAGCCGGCGGCCGTCACGCTGACGCTGCCGATGGCCCAGATGCCGGCGCCGGGGCCCTTCATGTTGCAAGTGACCCTCCACATCCCGCAGGGCAATATCGAAAGGAGCTGGAGCGCCTCGTACACGCTGAAGGGGCCAGCCTACTCGGGCGGCTTCTCCAACCTCACCGTGGCGCCGGGAGCCACCCTGATGGGCGAGATCCAGAATGCCGGCACCTTCGAGGGGACTCCGCAGGTCTCCTGGGCTCTCACCGATGCAAAAGGCATGGCCGTCGTCGAAGACAACCAGAGCTGGCCGGTGGCCGTGGGCGAGGCGGTGCCTCTTAGCGAGCCTCTGCCGGCCGCGCTCTTGCCGGGGAGCTACACGAGCACTCTGATCGTGACGGATCCTGACGCTGGTCAGGCGACGATTCTTCGGCAGAACCTGGCCGTGACGGGAACCATGCCCACGCTTACGCTTTCGACTGACCGGAGCATCTACGGCACTGCCTCGCCGCTGGCGCTAAACCTGCACGTGGAGGACCCCGCGCAGGCGCTGGACGGCTCCTGGGCGCACCTGGAGGTCCAGCACTATCTAGGTCTGGCGGGGCAAGGCGGGGGCGTGGCTGGACCACCGTCGGCCTCATGGAACAGCTCTTACGGCGATGGTTCCGGCAACTGCCTGGTCAACCCCAGCGAGTGGTTCGTGGATCCCTCCACCGGCCGGGGCGGCTACGCGCGGGACGTGAGGGGAGAGCTTGCGCCCGGCGAGATACCCTCCATCGCCGCCGACATCAACGGGGACGGCAAAGCGGAGCTCATCGGCACGAGCGGCCTCAACGTGAGCATCTCTTCCCAAGGCGATTTGGGTGCCGGCATGCTGAAGCGATTCGCCCCAATGGTTCACCGCCTCGTGAAGTCCAAAGGAATCAGCCTTGCGGGGGGCAGGGCGGAGGCCGATTTTCACAGCTGGCTCACCATCCCCGTCAGCACCTGGAGCCAGCCGGAGGACTCGTGGACGTCGGTCTTCCTCCTCGGGATTCGAGACGATGGTCTGGGCAGCTCCAATCCCTTGTTCCTTGGTCTATCCAATAATTCTGGGAAATTGGCCGCCTTGCTGGTCCGATGGGACGGCACCGTGATTTGGAGACAAGATCTCACGGCCTCCAGAGGCTCAAGTTCCCAGGTAGGTCCCGTTTTTGGCGATCTGAATGGGGACGGCACGGGCGACGTCCTGTTTACGATCGGCGACACGCTGTATGCGCTGAACGGGGCCACGGGTGAGACTCTCTGGACCTATGCCTGCCCCCAGTATGCCGGACCGGTCTTCCGCGTCGGCCATGCTGCAGGGGCCGCGCGCATCTGGGTGGCCAGCTCTCCTTCGTCGGGCGAGACCCTCACCCTTCTCGACGACTCGGGCCAGAGGATCTACCAGACGGTGCCGGACGGAGGCCTGGAGCCATCCAGCCTGGTCGCCGGCGACGTGGATGGCGACGGGAACGACGAGGCCGTGGTCGCACAGGCTTGGAACGGAGCTTCTCCGCCCCTGGAGATCTTTCATGTGGATGGGCCGGCACCCACCCCGACGAGCCTGGTCGCCTCCTCCCCCGTAGACCTCTTCGACATCAACGGCGACGGGAAGGCCGAGGCCCTCTTCGTGATGGCGACCCACAACGCGGACGGGTCGATGACGCAGTCGGTCGTCGCAGCGCACCTCACCACGGGTGACCTCACGTGGATTTCGCCCCTGCCTGACGTTCCGACCGATTACCACCTCGAAGCCGTGCCCGTTCTGTACCGGCCCCGCGAAGGCCAGGCCAAGCTGGTGTTGTGCGAGTACAGCGCTATGCTGGGCATCCGGGAGAGCTACCAGCCGGTCGGTACCGCGTATCTTCTCGATGCCGCCACGGGAACCCTCGAACAGAGCGTGGGGGGCACGGGCCACTTCTATACCCTGGTCGCAGGGGATTTCGACGCAGACGGCGTGAGTGAACTCTATTCTGATGGGATCCTGCTCGACAACGGCTGCTTGGCCCCCGACGGGACGGGCGGGCCGTGCGAGGAGTGGGAGACGGTCTGGCAGGGGGATGGGCCCATTTCTGAGAACGGCCAACCCTCGCTGGACCTCTCCCCAACAGTCCACCCCATGGCGATTCCGGGGACCTACCGGGTGGTGGCCACCGCGTGGACCGACGCCGGGCAGTCCCTCGATGCCCAGCCCGCCGGCTTCTCGGTGGTCGATACGACCCTCGGCCTAATGCTGGCCCCTGCGGCGGATACGACGATTCGAACCGACGAATCTCTGGGTGGCACGGTGACACTGATCAACACCGGCACGGCCACGGAGAGCTCGATCACGGTGAGCCTTCTCGTGGACGGGCAGACGGTTTCGATGTGGCAGGTGCCCTCTCTGGATCCCGGCTCGGAACAGGACTTCCCCTTCTCGCTGGTCCCGGCGGCTGCCGGCAAACACACGCTGGAGGTCCAGGCGACGGAAAACGGCACGGCACTCGCTGATCTACGTTCCGCTTATGTCTCGGCCTCTCCGCAGGTGGCGGTCACCTTGGATGCACCGGCATCGCACACGGAGGCGCCCTTCACCCTCGCCGCGACCGTGGCCAATACGGGCCTCGTGCCGGTCCAGGTCTCTATCGCACTCTCCGATGATCCCGGCCACCCCGCGAATTTGGCCCTCCCGCCCCAGGCATCCAGCCCGGTGAGCTTCGCCCGGCAGAGCAGCGAGGCCTACGCGGCGCAGCTCACGGTCTCGGGCGACGTGCAGCAAACGCTCGCCGTCGCGGTGCCTTACGCCTACCAACTCGCCCTGAGCGTCCCCGGCATCGGTCCGCAGCAGACAGGCACCGTCTCGGTGCCGGTGCACGTCACCCAGAGCGGCGGTTCGCCCTATTCGGGCTCTCTCACCGCCACGGTGACCCAGGCCGGAGCCGTCGTCTCCACCTCGATCTGGCCCATTCAGGTGGCGGGGGGAGGAAGCGCTGATCTGACGCTGCCCCTCTCGATCATCACGCCGGGAACGGCCAGCCTGCACCTGGCGGCCGCCCTGACCGGCGCCACCGCCGACGCGAGCCTTGTTCTCTACCAGGGGGGCATCGGCACCCTCGCCATCACGCTCCCGCCCACCCTCGGCGAAGGGGCGGCCTCCATCCCTTTCACCGTTCAGAACGGTCTGGCCACGCAGGGCAGCTTCGACGTGCAGCTCCTCTGGAACGGCGGAGGGGGCGCCCAACCGGTGGCCGAGTCCAGCCTTTCGGTGGCCGGGTCGGGAAGCGGCAGCTCTCTGCTCGTGCCCACGCTGACGGCCGGCACCGGCACGCTGCAGGCGCTGCTCAATGGCGTGGTGGCGGCTTCGCAATCCGTCACCGTCCTGCCCCTGGTCCAGGCTTCGTTGACCCTGACGCCCGTCCAGCCGGCGGACGGCCCGCCCGCGGTGAACGCCGTGGTCGCCAACACCGGCTACGCACCCCTGGATGCCACGCTCGCCGTCCAGTCCGACACAGCCTCCGCCTCCTCGATCCACGTGGACGCGGGCGGCCTGATAACCCAGACCATCGCCGTGAATACCGATGGCTTCGGGGGGGCGGATGCCCCCGTCAGCGCCACCCTCTATCTGCCCGACGGCACCACGATCACGCGGGCCGTGACCCTCACGCTCCAACCGGCCCAGCTCACGGTCACGCCTCCGGCGGCTCCCGCGGTCCTGACCCCTGGCCAGGTGTCGAGCCTGCCCTTCACCATCACGAATACGGGCGACCTACCGGCCCCCCTCCTTTTCTCGGTGGACTTCCCGGACGGGGAGCAGGAGCACTTCGAGCAGACCGTGCAGGCGCCGGGACATTCCTCCAGCCAGGTCGCGGTAGCCATTCCCCTCTCGTGGGATATTCCCAACGGCTCGGCGAACGCGCACTACGTGGTCCGGCGCACAGGCGGCACCCAGGCCGTGCTGGCCGAGGGAGACCTACCCGTGACCATCCAGGGCCCGACGGTGTCGGTGTCCGCCTCGCTCGATGGCGTGGCGTACGCCGCGGGCGCGGCGGCCACCGCGAATGTGGCCTTCTCCCTGACGCCGCCCGACGCCGCGCCCGAGACCCTGACCGTCCGCGTGATCGGCGGTTCTTTCGAAGACGAACGGCTGGTCACGGTTGCCGGCAACCAGAGCGAAACCTTCGCCGTCCCCATCGTCGCGGACACCGACGGCGTGTCGGTGGAGGTGGTCCAGGCCGGCGGGCGCTCGCTCTACATCAACCGCTTCCGCGTCTACCCGCTGGGGGGCGGCTTCAGCATCCACCCCGACAGGAGCGTCTACCAGGCGGGGGAGATCGTGACCGTCTCTGCCAATCTGCCCTCCGCCGGCTCGCTCCACCTGAATTTCATGGGCCAGGACGTGACGCTGCAGGGCAGCGGAACCGTGAGCCAGGCCTTCATCCTTCCCGCCGACACGGCGGAGGACAGCTATAGTGTGGCCTACGACTACACGCCCACCGACACGACCGCTTTCCCCGCTTCCGGCGGCATGCCAGTGGACGTGCACGGTGTCTTTGTGACGGGGGGCGAATCTCACCTGGACAAGAGCACCTACGCGACCGGCGAAAGCCTGAGCGGCCAGATCGTCCTCTATACCAACCAAGCCCTGACGGGGACGCTCAAATTCTGGATCGTGGACCCCGACGGCAGCTATGGCTACGCGAGCGATCAGGCGGTCACGCTGGCGCCGGGCGCGGCGCCGGGCGCGGCGCCGGGCCGCTTCCCCTTTGCGCTGCCCTTCGCAACGACCCAGAGCGGAACCCACCGTCTGGCCTACTCGCTGGTGGGGAGTTCGGGAACGGCGTATGTGGGCGGCTCGCTCCCGTTCCAGGTGGGCACGGGGGTATTGCTGGGCGTTGCCGCGAGCCAGTATGCCTATCCCCAGGGCACCGAGACGGCCTCGCTGCAGCTTCGCACCGCCGGGACCGGCGCGGCCACCGTGACGGTGAACCTAGACGGGACTCCGGCCGCACAGAGCGGCCTCGCACTGAACGGCGTCCAGACCTCGGCGCTGGGCCTCGGCTCGGTGAGCCCCGGCGAGCACGCCGTGACCGCCACCCTCACCGACAGCGCGGGCCTCGTCTCCGTCGCCCGGTGCCGTTTCATCTACGGATCAGGTCTACCCGACCTCACGGGCTCAGTGAGTGCCGCATGCCGAACGGGCAACGTCCTTCCCGTCTTTCTCGTGGTCACGAACGGCGGGGCGGGTCCGGCCGGGGCCAGCACCGCCTCGCTCTACGACGGGGACCTGCACGCGGGCGGGGCGCTTATCTCTGCCGTTCCTGTGCCGGCGCTCTCCGCCGGGGCGGAGTTCACCTTCGAATACGACTGGGGCGTGACGGGCGGGGACGGCATCCACAACCTCTCCTTGGTGGTGGACTCCCAAGGGGCTGTGAAGGAGTGGGACGAGACCAACAACACCTCCCACGTCTCCGTAACCGTGGGGCCGGAGGTGGCCGTCGCGGTGACGCCGCCCGATCAAACCTGCTCGGCGCAGCCCATCGTGCCCTCGGCACAGACCACCCCCGCGGGGACGCAGGTCACCGTGACCTTGGACGGGGCTCCCTACGCTTGGGGCACCCCCATCGCGGACGAGGGCGACCACATGTTGACGGTCACTGCCCCCAACGGCTGCGGTGATACGAATACGACCCTCACGGTTCACTACACCATCGATCTCATGAATCCCGTTGTGCAGATCAGCGGCGTGGCGGACGGAGGCAGCTACAACGTCCCGGTCCAGCCGACCTTCCAGGCGACCGATCTTCACCTGACCCAGACCACCGCGCAGCTCAACGGAGAGACCTTCGCCAGCGGCACCACACTCACGACTCCCGGTGCCTACACCTTGGTGGTGACGGCCACGGACTGCGCGGGCAACACGGGCGAAGCCTCCGCCCATTTCGCGGTGAGCGGAAGTTCCACGCCGGCGTTGCCGCCCTCCTTGCCGCAGGTGGCCTGGTTCGGCTGCGACAGCCTGAACGTCAACGGGACGGTGAAGCTTTACGGCGTGACCTCGGTCGGAGGCGCGCAGGGGTTCGGCGGCAACGTGGCCTCCAACGGCTCCATCACAGTCAGCGGCTCCAACGTGATCGACGGCAACGCTACGCCCGGCCCGGGACAGAGCGTGAGAATGACGGGCAAGAGCGGGCAGGTGCTGGGCTCGACCGATCCCGCCAGTGCGACTGTCCCGTGCGACGAGCAACGGGCTGCGGACTGGCTGGCCTATGCCACGGATCACAACGACAACGCCCAGGTCCCGGCTCAGTATCTGGACAAGAACGGCAACTTCAAGCTGAACGGAAACAAGACCTGCACACTGCCCGGAGGGACTTATTTGGTGAACTCCTTCACCGTCAACGGGAACGGGTCGCTGGTGGCGGCAGGCGCGGTGACCTTCGTCATCACCGGCTCGGTCACCATCAACGGCTCCTGCAAGGTCAACGACGGTGGAGCGCCGCAGAACCTCGTGCTGGTTTCCGCCTCAACCCAGAGCGTGATGCTGAACGGCAGCACCCGGGTCAGCCTCGAGCTCTTCGCGCCGCTGGCGCCGGTGACCGTCAACGGAAACCTTACGGGTTACGGGAACCTCTGGGGCAAGACTCTGCTGGGCAACGGCGGTGTCGTGTGGAACCGGGTGCAGGCCGGGGCCGGCTGGTCCTCCGGGTCAGCCAAATCGGCTGGCTTGCAGGACGAACGAGCGCCGGTCACATTGACGGCACAGGCGATGGGTGGAGTGCTGCGCCGCGAGGGAGAGAATATGCCCGCTGCGCAGAGACATGGCGAGGCTCGGTGGGCTAGCCGGTCAAATCTCTGAGGAGGACTGATTCGACCTTTGAGCACACCGGGGGCTTCGGGCCACGAGGGTTGCGGAGTTCAGGGCCTGCTGCCACTTGCCGGGGCAGAAGGTGGATTCTCCAGAACGGGGAACTGGCGGCGGAGGGTGGGGAGGATGCCGAGGGTCGGGTCGAGCTCACGGGCCTTGGCGTAGGCGGAGCGGCCCCGGGAGACCTGGCCATCGGACAGGAGCGCCCGGGAGAGCCACGCGTAGAGGATGGGGCTCGGGGGCTCGGCGCGGATGGCGCGCCGAAAGTCCTGCGCGGCCGCGGGGTAATCTCGCGCAGTGAAGCGCTCTACTCCGAGGGTGAAATAGAGAAGCGGGTCCTTGCGCCGGAGCGCCGTTTCGCGCTCCTGAAGCCGGCGGACGAGCGCGAAGTCGCCGGCCCCGTTGGCCGCATCCACGGCGTTGGGGTAGAGCGGCTGATAGTTGGGAAAACGGCGCATGGCTTCCTGAAACAGGTGCAGCGCGGTGTGATACCGCCCGCTTCGGTTATAGAGAACGCCCAGGTTGTTGTAGACCTCCTTGAGCCCCGGGTCGTTCCGGATAAGGAAGAGCATGAGCTTCCGGGCGTAGCCGAGGTCGCCCTCCTCCATGCGGTTAACGGCGATGTTGTTGTAGAACAGCCCGAAGGCGGTGACGTCGTCGATGGGCTCGTACGTCCATGGGGCCCAGTCGGTCACCTCCGAGTTGAGGTCCACCACGGTCATCTCGGGCGAGATGGACTGGCTCCCGGGGTCGGGGCCGCCGTAGCCCACGGCCATGTGGGAGGCGACGTAGTAGAGGCCGCCCTTCTCGTAGAAGCCGCCCGGCTCCTGCACGTGGATGAAGTAGGCCGGGACTCCCAGGTACCGTGCGAGACCGACGATGAGGTTGGTGTACGCGAGGCAGTTGCCCTGCTTCCGCTCGAAGGCTTGGCGGGCCGTGAGCGTGAGGTTGGAGCGGTAGCGGAAGGCGAGGCCGACGTGGTCGTTGAGGTAGCGGAGGATGCGCATCAACCGCTCGTGTGGGCTCCCGGAGCGGCCGATCTCGCGATCCGCCACGGCCTCGATGGCGGGATCGAGGGCGAAGGGGTCCTGGAGGTCGAGGGATTGCGCGCGGCCCTGCGCGACTAGAGCCGCGATGCTGTGGGGAGGCCCCAGGGGCCGGGGGGCGGCGCACCCCATGAGCAGCGGCAGGGCGCCCAGAAGGGCGCGCAAGGCCAGGCGGCGAAAGAAGATGGCGCGAGGGGAGGAGAGCTGTCCTGCGGCGGTCCGAGGGGCCATGACGTCCACCTCCTTCCCGAAGGCAGAGAACAACCGCGGGGAGGCGGTCCCGTATTCCCCGGCTGCCGGGCACAGCGGCCGCCGCGAGGGAGCGGCCGAGGCCCGAGCGCCCGCCCAAATGGCGGTGGCGGCGGGCAGGGCTTACATTAGCTGACAAAGGCCGGAGGATGGTGCGATCGGACTGGGGGTGCGCCGGCCAAAACGCGGGCCGCCGCGCGGGAGGGGGAAACCATGGGATTGACCATAGACCTGACGCAGGTCACCTTCGCCCTTTCGGACGCGCTGGACTTGGTGGGGGTGGACGTGATCCAGCACGGCCGCCGTGTGGCCTACGTCGCGGGAGAATGCGCCAGAACCCTTGACTGGTCGAGGCGGGCCATGGGGGAGCTGTTCCTCGCCTCCGTCCTGCACGATTGCGGCGTCTCCTCCACGGAGGTGCACGGGCGCCTGCTCGCCGGTTTCCACGCGGAGGATCCGAGCGGGCATTGCGAGAGGGGATACGGTCTTCTGTCGGAGTTCGAGCCCTTCGGCGCCGTGGCCGGCATCGTGCGCCGCCACCACACACCCTGGGACGAGGTGGACCCGGCATCGCGGACCGTGGAGGCGATCCTGGCCGCGAACGCGATCTTCCTGGCCGACCGCGTGGACGTCTACCTTCGAGGCCGCTCGGTCGAAGAGCTTCTGCTCGCGCGCGAGGAGATCGTGAGGGCCATCGGGGAACACTCGGGAACGCTGTTCGCTCCCGCCCTGGTTCAGGCCTTCCGGGAGGTCTCCCGGCGGGAGTCCTTCTGGCTCACCCTGGAGCCCCGCCACCTCGACCGCTACCTGGCCGGCGCCGCCAGGGCCTGCTGCACGGCGGAGCTCTCCCTCGATCAACTCGGCCATCTGGCGGACATCTTCGGCCAGATCGTGGACTACAAGAGCGCCTACACGGAGTCTCATTCGCGGGGCGTGGCGCGCGTCTCCCGGTTGCTGGGAGAACTCGCGGCCCTGCCGGAGGAGACCTGCCTTCTCCTGGAGATCGCCGGGCTGCTGCACGACATGGGCAAGCTGCGCGTGCCGGACCGGATCCTGGGCAAGCCGGGGCGGCTCGACGAACAGGAGATGGCGGCGATGGTGAGGCACCCCTTCGAGACCTACCAGATCTTGAGCAAGATCAAGGGGCTGGAGGAGCTGGCGGAGTGGGCGTCTTTCCATCACGAGACCCTGGATGGCACGGGATACCCCTTCCACCTGCCTCCCGAGCGACTGTCGCTCCCCGCGCGCATCGTGGCCGTGGCCGACGTCGTGCAGGCCCTGGCCCAGGCGCGGCCCTACAGGCGCGCACTCGTGTCCGATCGCGTGTTGACGGTGCTGCACGAGATGGCCGAAGCCAGGAAGCTGGATGCGGAGGTCGTGGAACTCGTGGCAGACAACCTCGAGGCGTGCATGACCGCCGCCATGGGGCGAAGGGTCGCGAGGGCCTGACAAGAGGTCGCGATCAAGCGTGGACAGGAACGCCGCCCCGCGGCACTTCGCACCGGGAAGGCGATCCGGCGGCGAACCACCGCGACTCGATGTGAGTGGCAACGTCCGGGACGGAGGATCTGCCGGCTACCGCGCCCCTCGCCACGCGGAGCGCAGGGCCAGATTGAGCAGTCGGCTGCACTCCTCCGTCGTGGCCGTGGGGGCCTCGCGGAAGAGGGGGTTCTGGCCGTTGAGCACGAGCGCGAAAGCGACGCGGCCCCTGGCGTCCACGGCCACGCACTGGATGGCGCGGGCCCTGGTCTCCCCCATGAGGAATTGGGGGAAGAGGGCGTAGTCGGTGGAGATGGGGTTGGCCCTCACGTAGGCCACGAGGTCGCTCGCGCACTCCCGAAGCAGGCTGGCGTCGTTCATCTGCCAGGCCATCTGCACGGGGACCTCCCTGCCCGAGGGCTGGGCTATACCGAGCCCTTCGGTGGTCAGGAGCTCCGCTATGAGTGGAGCCGCGCCCGCGTTGTAGGTGTGGCCCTCCGTGCCCAGGACGAAGGCCGGGAAGACCGTGACCGTCTCGCGGCCGATGCTCTCACGGAGGGCCTTGGCCGCATTGGCGTCCACCAGGTCGCCGCAGGAGATGGGCAGGGCCAGAATCAGAAGAACAGCCAGAAATCCGAGCGTGTGTTTTGATCGCATGTCTGTCGCCACCTCCGGGATCGGACGCGCCTCGAAAGCCCTACCGCTTCAATGTACCATACGGCGATGGATGGGAGGTGCGCGGCCCGAGGCGGAGGTCTCCTCCATTTCCCCGCCGCGGCCGGGCCCGTGCTCCGTGCTAAGATGATCCCATAGCGAGGCAGGAAGGGCGTTTCGTTCCCTCGGGAGGGGAGGCAACATGCAGGATTTCGAGAAGCTGGGCGTCTTCTACTTGGGGCGCGAGTACGACGTGGAGCGGGGCGCCGCGAAGGAGGATCTGCTCCTGTACGATTCCCGCGACCTGACGACTCACGCGGTCTGCGTCGGCATGACCGGAAGCGGGAAGACGGGGCTCTGCCTGGCCCTCCTGGAGGAGGCCGCGATCGACGGGATCCCCGCCATCGCCATCGACCCCAAGGGAGACCTGGGCAACCTCCTGCTCACCTTCCCGCAGTTGAGGGCGGGGGACTTCCGTCCGTGGGTGGACCCCGACGAGGCGGCCCGGCGGGGCCAGAGCCCCGACGACTACGCGGCCTCGGTGGCGGACAAGTGGCGCGCGGGGCTGGCCGAGTGGGGCATGGACGGTGCGAGGATCGGGCGGTTTCGCGACTCGGTGGACTTGGCCATCTACACGCCGGGAAGCTCGGCCGGGCTGCCCCTCTGTGTGCTGCGCTCCTTCGCGGCCCCGCCCCCAGCCCTCCGCGAGGACGCGGAGGCCATGAGGGAGAGGGCGAGCGCCTCCGTCTCGGGGCTGCTGGGGCTCGTGGGCGTGGAGGCCGACCCCCTGCGGAGCCGGGAGCACATCCTCCTGGCGGCCATCCTGGACGGCGCGTGGCGGGAGGGACGGGATCTGGATCTGGCGGACCTCATCCGCGCCATCCAGTCCCCCGGCTTCGAGCGGGTCGGGGTCATGGACCTGGAGTCTTTTTTCCCGGCCAAGGAGCGCTTCGGCCTGGCCATGCTGCTCAACAACCTGCTGGCCTCCCCCGGCTTCTCCGCCTGGAGCGAGGGCGAACCCCTGGACGTGGGGCGCCTGCTGACCACGCCGGAGGGAAAACCCCGCCTGTCCATCCTCTCCATCGCCCACCTGTCGGATGCGGAGCGGATGTTCTTCGTGACCCTCCTTCTGAACGAGGTCGTGGCCTGGATGCGCGGCCAGCCGGGTACCGGCAGCCTTCGGGCCCTCCTCTATATGGATGAGGTGGCGGGATACCTGCCCCCCGTGGCGGCGCCGCCTTCGAAGGGCCCAATGCTCACGCTCCTCAAGCAGGCGAGGGCCTTCGGCGTGGGCGTGGTGCTGGCCACGCAGAATCCGGTGGACCTCGACTACAAGGCGCTCTCCAACGCCGGGACCTGGTTTCTCGGCCGGCTGCAGACGGAGCGGGACAAGGCCCGCGTGCTGGACGGCCTGGAAGGGGCCAGCGCGGGCGCGGGCCGGGCCCTCGACAGGGGGAGCACGGAGCGAACCCTGGCGGCCCTGTCGAACCGGGTCTTCCTGATGCACGACGTGCATGAGGACTCGCCCGTCGTGTTCCAGTCGCGTTGGGCCCTCTCCTACCTTCGCGGGCCGCTGACCAGGAC
>JBAWEQ010000029.1:0-20673 GCA_049591295.1 Acidobacteriota bacterium | reverse complement strand
CGGCGACGGACCTCCTGCCGCGTCAGGTTTCGGCGCCCACATCCTCAGCGTACGGAAAGTACGCTTGCGGTGTGATCGCCTCACCTTTCTTGCATGAGGCCCATCGGCGCCGGGACGCGCCTTCCTTCGCTTCGCTCCGGAAGGCAACCGAGCAAGAAGGACATGTTCACCGCAGAGTCGCTAAGGAGGTGGGAAGGCTTTCGAAGGCAAGGCATCCAGCCGTAGCGGCCGATACTCGCATCGGCCGGCGCCGCCTCCCCTCAAGCCGCCGTCGCGGGACCGCCCTTCCGCTCGCGATCTTTCGGGGGGTGCCATCCGCTCGTAGGAGCGCTCTCCAGAGCGCGAATGGTCACCCCGGAGAACACGAAGAGCACGGAGAAAGAATGGAGGCAGGGCAAAAGGGCCTTCTCCGCTCAGAGGGCACAATGGAGCCAGCGATGGTCACGGAAAACGCGAAAGGCTAGCGACACCACCGAGCCAAATTTGGCTTTGCAAGATGTGACTCCGCTACTCCGTCAGCTGGGCAAACCTTTCTAAGGATTAGGCGCCCCACGCGCCTGCTTCTCAAGATAGGCCTTCGCTTCGTCGGATTCGTTGCCGGTCCCCTGGGCCAAGGTGCGAAGCTGTTCTGTCGCCTCAGCCATCTGACCCGTCAGGCCCAGACACATGATGTACATGCGCCGAATCAAGGGGGATTGGACGAAATCCGGGTGGGCTTCGAGGAAGGGACCGGCTGATTTCGCAAAGGCCGCCATGGCGGCCTTTTCCTGCTCAATATGGGCCTGAGTTACTCCAATCCGACCATCCGGGGCGCGGTAGTAGTCCAATATGCTTCCGTCAGGATCATCGAGCCAAGAAAATGGCTGGTTCGAGAAGCCTACAGTGTTCCGCGCCAAGATATAGCCCGCATAGGTAGAGGTGGGGTACTTCGCAAGAATCGTGCACCTAACCGGAGGGCGGTCCTTGAATCGGCTGAAATCTCCATAGACCCCCAAAAGCAAGTCTTGTCCTAGGAGCGGACCGGTGATGCGCGGAATGAGAAGCTTCTCATAGACCTCCTTATCCACACCTTGCGGTTTTTCGACAACCACGGTGTAGGGACCGAGGGGAACCCTGCCATCTTTGGTAAGCCAACGCACCTCATAACTACCTGGCTTCCAGAGAAAACAGCGATCCGCCAAGTCACATGTCCCAGAGAGGCACGGGGAGGAAGGAGTGTAGCTCTCCCCTCCAATGGGTCCAGTGCCACTCATTAGGGATGGGGGGGGATCCGTCCACTGTTCGCCAGCCCCTCTATACTGCCAGGATCCCTTCTGGCGTAATACCTCCACTTCCATTCGCAGAACGACTGGATTGGGCACGAGGGGAAGCTGGCGAATCTCAGGAACGCTCTGGGCACACGGCGCCTGTTGCGCACCGGTCGCTTGAGCGCTCGCGAACACGAGCAACATGGCCATCCAATAGCTGACCCGCATGGAAGAGCCCTCCCTTATGGGATTGGATCGGTGTGTGTTCGGATGGCCGCATCCGTATTGCTGGGACATGCAGCTCTTGGTCCGACCATGTCCACCGTGCCGAAGCGAATAATGCCATTCGTACCGTCTCGTGATTCGTTCATGAGGCATTTCTCGGTCGCTGTTCCGCCACACGTGCCGCACCAAGCGTTATCTGCGTCGTGTCCGGAGTCCGAATCGGTGCATTGGTTGACCTTGAACTGGTGCCCGAGCTCGTGGTCCGTTGCATCCTGCGTCAACGGTGTGGCATGCGTGAGATCATTGGCCTCGAAGACACACCGAGAGACGATGCTGAAATGCCCGGCGGCGAGCGTGTTCCCTGAATATTCGTAGCTGGAGCAGGCAGAGATGACCGGCGAGCAGGCTACCCCAAGCAACTGGAAGTAGTTGTCTCTGGCTCCTGAGTTCGCGAACCACGCGAGCGCGTACTGCCCAAGCTCCAAAGCCCTGGCTTGGTCCTGTGTCAGGTTGTTGCAGTCGCCGTTGTAGTCGAAGAGGCTCAACATGTCGGGCGGTAGGTAGGGGACAGCGCCGCTCCCGCTTGACTGGACGATAAACTGAATAAAGGTGTCGTCGTAGGGCTGCTGGATCTCTCTTGTGTCCGCGTCATAGAAGGCCGAGCCTTCCGCGTTGATCTGGTTCTGGGAGGTGTCGGCGATCTGGCCGTCGTTGCTGTTGACCACACCAATCGCCGCGCTCGCCCCCTGCAGGAAATCACTACTGTCCGGTTGTTTGTTGACTCTGTGGCTGTAACCAGTTCTATCGTATGCGGTTAGGGGCCATGACGAGCGTTTTCGATTTGAATTCGGTTGCGGCGGCGGCGGTCCATCCGTTTCCCTGGAGGCCGGGGGTGACGGATGAATGCCGGCAAGATGGTCTTCGCGCAACTGATGGAGTTCGTTCCGGCCCACGAGTTCCAGCGGTGCGTGGAGCGATACGGCGGCCATTACAAGATGCAGCGCTTCACGTGCTGGACTCAGTTCCTCGCTATGGCCTTCGCCCAGCTCACGTACCGGGAGAGTCTCAGGGATATCGAGGCGTGCCTTCACGCGATGCCGCAGCGGCTGTACCACATGGGCATCCGCGGACGCGTCCCGAAGAGCACGCTGGCCGACGCGAACGAGAAGAGGGACTGGCGCATCTTCGAAGACTTCGGCCACGTTCTGATTGGGCAAGCACGCGAGCTTTATGCGGGGGAAAGCCTGGGCTTCGACTTGCAACACGTCGCCTACGCGCTGGATGCGACCACCATCGACTTGTGCCTCTCGCTCTTTCCTTGGGCGCGGTTCCGAAAGCGCAAAGGCGCGGTGAAGCTCCACACGCTGCTCGATCTGCGGGGCAGCATCCCCAGCTTCGTCCGGATCACCGACGCGAAGACCGGCGATGTCACGGTTCTCGACGAGATTCCCCTGGAGCCCGGCGCCTACTACGTCATGGACCGCGCCTACATCGACTTCTTCAGGCTCTACGCGCTCACGCAGAGCTCGGCGTTCTTCGTGGTGCGCGCCAAGCGAAATCACGACTACACCCGGCGGCGGTCGGCGCCCGTGGACCGCAGCACCGGCCTGCGCTCCGACCAGATCATCGTTCTGCGGGGTCCGAAGAGTTCTCGCCTGTATCCCGAGCCGCTTCGCAGGGTCGCCTTCTTCGACACCGAGTCGCGCCAGCGGATCATCCTGCTCACCAACCACTTCACCCTGCCGGCCCTCACCGTGGCCCAGCTGTACCGGTCCCGCTGGACCATCGAACTCTTCTTCAAGTGGATCAAGCAGAACCTCAGGATCAAAGCCTTCTACGGCACGAGCGAGAATGCCGTGAAGACGCAGGTTTGGATCGCCATCAGCACTTACCTCCTCGTCGCCATCGTGAGGAAGAGACTCGGCATCCGACTCTCCCTCCAAACAATGCTGCAAATCATCAGCATGGCTATCTTCGAGAAAGTCCCTATCCATGAGCTTCTCAGCGAGACTCAGCATGCCAACACCGAAAGCAGTTCCTCTAACCCACTGCTCCCCTTCTACTTATAGCCGGACAGTAGTGTTTCAGCTCAGGCAGTTCGATGCGAAAGAAGCCGCCATCCACACCATCCTGAGCTGTAAACGTGGCAACTTTCAGATATTCTCGAAAAGAAATCGACATTGGCTTGCCTTCCTTATCCCTTACTTGAATAGTGCGATCTCCGATAATTGATTGGACCTTGTTTATGGTCATTTGGTATAGCAGCGTGAGGCTCTGAACCCTTACCCTCTCTACTCGAACCGACAGCACTAGTTCTCCATACTTTGGTGGATCATCCCATTGGGAACACGTATGCTGGCTGAAGAAGGGGTGGGTTAGTGCTAGCAGGCTCAGAATCACAGCCAATCGTACTAAGTTGCAATGTGGGCGCATACGATATACCTCCGGGCACCTAACGCATATTAGACTGCCGTGATAGGCGGCGATGCGGCGGGCTCATGTGGGCCGCGCGGCCTATCGCGATGATGCGGTGCTCGAACAGGCGCCTTCCTATCCCGTGGATGGATCGCATGGTCGCGCGCCTCCCGGATGAACCCGCCGGATTGGGCCGCCGCTCGGAGTGGGACCGGCCGGCCAAGGTACGCCGATCGGATAGTCGGCTCTTGGCATCCCCTCTCCCCTGGCTGGACGATCACGGTGTGAAGGCCAGCGTAGGACCGCTTGGCTCGGCAAGTCAAGAGAAGCGAACCGGCCGATGGCGAGCATCGGCCGCTGCGGCGGTCTCTCCACGGCGGGATCCTGAGCCAGCATCCCTTCGAAGGAGTCCTCAGATAGCCCTTTGCGTCTAGCCTCTCGCGTCTCGCGCCAAGCATCTCGCGTCTCGCGCCTAGCGGCCCCACCCTCCATCCTCCTCCCCGGCGCTGCTGCCGCACGCTCCCGCAATAAGAAGAGCCTCCATGGTGTTATTATCAGCGCATAGACCAGGGTTGGCCAGGGCCGTTGGGAGACGGTGGGTGCGGCAGAGGACGAGACGGGGCGGTTCGGCGCGGGGGTTCGTCGGCCGCTGACGGCTCCCGAGGAGGTCCCATGAGCGACGGCGTCCAGAACCAGCCCGGCGCGGCCCAGGCCCCGCTGGAGCGAATCCAGTGTCAGTGGTGCCAGGGGCAGAACGAGAAGACGGCCACGAGCTGCCGCTCCTGCGGGGCGCCCCTCGACGTGCGGAACCTGGTGAGCGAGTCCGGCTGGCGCGAGGCGCCCCGGCTTCGCGACATGACCGAGATCCACTTCGGCGAGAGCACCTGCCAGGTGGAGGGCGAGATCGTCCCCGTGGCGGAGATCCACATCGCCGCGGGCGACTCGGTCTACTTCGAGCACCACGTCATGCTCTGGAAGGAGGAGTCGGTTCCCCTCACGACCCTCCAGCTTCCCGGCGGCATCAAGCGGGTGCTGGCCGGCATGCCCTTCATCATCAGCGTGGCCTCGGGACAGGGCCGCATCGCCTTCTCGCGCGACGCCACCGGCGAGCTGGTGGTTCTCCCGCTCCACCCCGGCATGGAGCTGGACGTGCGGGAGCACTCCTTCCTCCTGGCCTCGCACACCATCCAGTACTCCTTCGTGCGGATCAAGGGGCTGGCCAACATCCTCTTCGGCGGGCAGGGCATGTTCATGGACCGCTTCGTCACCGCCAGCGCCCCCGGGTTGCTCATTCTCCACGGCTACGGCAACGTCTTCGAGCGGACCCTCAAGGCGGGCGAGAGCATCCTCCTGGAGCCGGGCGCCTTCCTCTACAAGGACTCGACGGTGACCATGGCGGTCCAGCAGCAGAAGCTCACGTCGGGGTTCTTCGGCGGCTTTGGCATGAGCCTGGCCAAGATGACGGGCCCCGGGCGGGTGGGCATCCAGTCCATGTACGTGCACCACGCCTCGGGCGAATAGGAGGAGGCCATGGCCGACCAGAACGCACCGGCCGCGGGCCGGACCTACACCTGCCCTTACTGCGGCGCCGCGAGTGACGGCACGGCCCTCTCCTGCCCCGGCTGCGGCTCGCCCATCGACGTGCGCTCCATCGTCTCCCCCGCGCACTGGAGCGAGGCCCCGGGGCAGAAGGACATGGCCAAGCTCAAGTTCGGCGACTCCATCTGCCAGATCGAGGGAAACTACGTGCCCGTGGCCGACCTCAATCTCGCCGCGGGCGACGGGGTCTACTTCGCCCACCACGTGCTCCTCTGGATGGACGGCCAGGTCCAGGTGGGCGCCATGCCCCTCAAGGGAGCCTTCAAGCGCATGCTCGCCGGCATGCCCATCGTCATGACCGAGGCCAAAGGGCCGGGCCGCATCGCCTTCTCGCGGGACGCGCCCGGCGAGCTGCTGGCGCTGCCCCTGCAGAAGGGGGACGCGGTAGACGTGCGCGAGCACCTCCTCGTGGTGGCGACCCACTCGGTGGCCTACGACTGGTTCCAGACGAACATCTGGTACAAGGTCCGCATCCAGAAGGGCAACGAGACGGAGACCGAGACCTTCTATCCCGTGGGCATGCTCATGGACCGCTTCACGGCCTCCGCCGGCCCCGGCTTCCTCCTGATCCACGCCTCGGGCAACGTCTTCGTGCGCAACCTCCGGCAGGGAGAGACCATCCTCATCAAGCCCACCTCGCTCCTCTACAAGGACCCGAGCGTGCAGATGCAGCTCCACTTCGAGCACCCGAGCCAGACCTTCAGCTTCTTCGGCGGCTACAGCCAGCGCTACACGTGGCTGAGGCTGCACGGCCCCGGCCGCGTGGGCGTCATGTCGGCCTTCGAGCCCATCGAGGGCGAGCACGGCCAGCTCGTGGGCTTCTCCCCCGCCACCGAGACCAGGTGGTAGGGGGCCGCCTCTTCTTGCCGCCTCGTGGCATGCGATCCGGCGAGCAGGGCCCGTCCCCGGCGGGACGGGCCTTGCCGCGGAGGGCGCGTTCCGGCGCGTGACGCGAAGGATCGGAACGACGGGATCCCGTGCTAGGAGCGCTTCGAAGGTGGCCACGGGATGACAGCGAAAGGAACGGGGTCTTGGAATGCGACATCATTCGCGCTTGGGAGAGCGCTCAAGAGGATGACGCTCTTTGCTCCTAAAAACCCGCGTCTCACGTTTTGCGTCTAGCGTCTTACGTTTTGCATCTAGCGTCTCGCGTCTCTCGTCTGGCCTCTCGCCTCTCGCATCTCCCCGACCTCCCTGGTGGTGCGCCTGGGGCATCTGGCGCTCGGCGGGAGGCCCGTGAGCCCGCCGCGTTGAAAAGGGACTGATTCGGTATCATATTGGCCGCCTCGCTGAGGAGGTGGCCCATGGCCGCATCCGAGATCGCGCACCAGGGGGCCGAAGGGAAGGCGCTCGGCGGGCGGCCGAAGCCCACCGCCACCCGGCTCCGAAGGCTCCTCCAGCTCCTGATGATCCTCTTGGTCCTCGCCATCGGCGTCCAGTTCAGCCGCTTCGTCGCCTCCTGCCTGGACCCGCGCCTGCCCGCCGCGGCGAGGCCGCCGGGGGTGGGCGGCTTCCTGCCCATCGCCGGCCTCATGGGGCTGCGCCACTGGTTCTCCACGGGCCGCCTCGACGCCGTCCAGCCCTCCGCCGCGGTCCTCCTCCTGCTGGCCCTCCTCGCGAGCCTCGTGCTGAAGAAGTCCTTCTGCGCCTGGCTCTGCCCCGTCGGCACGCTCTCCGAGTGGCTCTGGCGCCTGAGGGCGAAGCTCCTTCCGCGCTGGCCGGCCCACCGGATCCCCCGCTGGCTGGACGGGGTGCTCATGGCGCCCAAATACCTCCTGCTCGCCTTCTTCGCCTTCTTCATCGTCGTGGCCATGCCGCTGAGGGCGCTGGAGGCCTTCATCGAAGGGCCCTACAACCGCGTGGCCGACGTGCGGATGCTGGCCTTCTTCGCCCATCCCTCGACCCTCGCCCTCGCGGTGCTGGCGGGGCTCCTGCTCCTCTCCTTCCTCGTGCAGAACGCCTGGTGCCGCTACCTCTGCCCCTACGGCGCGCTCACCGGACTTGTCAGCCTGCTGAGCCCCCTCAAGGTGCGCCGCGTGGACGAGGCCTGCACCCACTGCAAGGCCTGCACGCGGGCCTGCCCCATGCACCTGAAGGTGCACGAGCTGGGAACAGTGCGCTCGCCCGAGTGCACGGCCTGCCTGCTCTGCGTGGACGCCTGCCCGGAGCCAGCGGCGCTCGTGGTGGGCCCCGGCCCGGGTCTCAAGCGCCCCGGGCTCGCCCTGGCGGCTCTCGCCCTGGTCCTGCTCGTCTACTTCGGCGGCATAGCTCTGGCCATGGCGGCGGGCCACTGGCGCAACGGCATCGACCGGGAGGAATACCTGCGGATCGTGCCGCCCGCCATGCAGCGCTACCCGGTTCAAGACGGGGAGACAGACGGGACGCGGTCCCCCTAGAACGGGATCTTGCCGGTGAGGATAGCGAAGAACATCACCCAGTCGCCCGCCAGGCTGTAGAGCGGGTAGGTGAAGGTGGCCGGCCGGTTCTTCTCGAAGACGAAGTGGCCCACCCAGGCGAAGCCGTAGCCCGCCACGGGCATGAGGAGCAGGAGCCACCAGATCCTCGTGATCGCGGCCGAGGCCAGGAGGGCGAGCACCACGAGGCTGCCGATGAAGTGGAGCCTCCGGCAGGTGCGGTTGCCGTGCTCCGAGAGGTAGAAGGGGTAGAACTCCGCAAAGCGCGCGTATCGCTGGGCCATGGCCTTCTCTCCTGAGGCCGGCTATCCGTCCTCTGGCCTCGTCTCCGCCGGCGCTCCGCCCTCCAGCGAATGGGCAGCGAAGAGGTAGTCCCGCACGGGCTTTCCGCCGATGAGGTGCTCCTGGATGATGCGCTCCAGGACCTGGGGCGTGCAGGAGTGGTACCAGGTGCCCTCCGGGTAGACCACGGCGATGGGGCCCTGGCGGCAGATCTTCAGGCAGTTGGCCTTGGTCCGGTGGACCCCGCCCTGCCCCGCCAGCTTCAGCTCGTCGAGCCGGCGCTTGAGGTAAGCCCAGGACTCGAGCCCGGCCTCCTTCTGGCAGCATTTCGGCTTGGTCTGATCGCAGCAGAGGAAGATGTGGCGCCGCAGGCGGGGAATGCCCAGCGTCTCGGCGACCCGCTCCAGCGTCTCGTCCATGGACCCTCTCCTGGCGCTAAGAACATGGGCTCACGGCCAAATGTTCCTGCCCGCTGACTAGTGTTGTGTCCCCGTCATGTGTTTACAATGGCCTTTTCCCGGGACACAACACTTCCCAAGGGGCTCCGCCCCTAGGGCGCCCGCCTTCGGCGGGCTGTTACCCCGAAAGAGCGGGGAGGCTTCCTCCCCGCACCCCTCCGTGTGCTGTCCGTCCTCTGCTTCCATTATGAATCCATCACTGAGACAGCACACTAGGCCCGGCACCTCGCGCACAGCACCGTCTCGTCATCGCGCAGGGCGGCCCCCGACACGAAATCCGCGACGGCCGCGTGAAGGGCTTGCACCGCCGCCTCGGGCTCCCAGGCCCGCTCCAATCCGGCGGCGGTCCTGTCCACGCCGAACTCCTCCCCGCCCTGCTCCGCGCTGGCCTCCGTGACCCCGTCGGTGATCGCGAGCAGGAGGTCGCCCTCCTCCAAGACGGCCGAGCCGCAGGCGTAGGGAAGGCCCGGAATGAGGCCCAGGGGAGGTCCCGTGGCCGCAAAGCGCTTCACGGCCCCCCCCTGCCGCAGGAGCATGGGGGGGTGGCCGGCGTTCACCCAGCGGAGTTCGCGCGCCTCCGGCCGCCACTCGGCCAGGACGAGGGTGGCGTACTTGCGCCCGTCCGTGAGGCGGTGAAGCAGGTCGTTGCCGTCCGCCGCCAGCTCGTGCAGCGGCTCGCCCGAGTCCCGGCGGCTCCAGAGGAACGCCTGGAGGTTGGAGGCGATCAGGGCCGCCGCGACGCCTTTGCCCGATACGTCCGCCACGACCAGCCACCACGAGCCGTCCTTCCCGGGGATCAGGTCGTAGTAATCTCCGCCCACCTCCAGGCAGGGCTTCCAGAGGACGGCCATCTCCAGCCCCTCGACCCGGTCCAGATCCTTCGGGCAGAGGGCCCGCTGGATGTCGGCGGCGAGCTGCAGCTCCTTGCGCAGGCGCTCGCGCTCCAGGATGGCGCGGTGCTGGCGGGCGGTCTCCAGGGCCAGGGCGAAGGGGACCCCCAGCTCCGCCAGGAACCGGACGTCCTCCCGGCCGAATCCGTTTCGGCGGCGGTTCAGAAGCTGGAGAACCGCCACGAGCTCCCCGTCGCGGTCCCGGACCGGCACGGTCAGCAGGGAGCGCGTGAGGAAGCCCAAGGCCTCGTCGAAGGAGCGGTCGAAGCGCGGGTCGGCGTAGGGATCATCCAGCACGAGGGCCTTCCCGCTCCGGGCCACGGAACCCACGATCCCCTCGCCCACCTTCACGGTCAGGGGCGTTCCGTCGAGCCCCTGGGCCACGAGCGAGGAGAGCGTGGCCCTCTCGCGGTCCAGGAGGAAGAGGCTGCCGCGCTCGGCCCCGATGCGCTCGGCGGCCATGGCCACGATGCGCTCCGCGATCACGTGCAGGTCGAGGGTCTGATGGGTGAGGGCCCCCGCCTCCACCACCGCCCTCAGGCGGCGCACCCGCTCGCGGAGGGCGGTGACGCCCCGGGCTCCCCTGGATGGATTGGATGATCGGCTCATGGCACTCCCAGCATCACCGACGGGCGTATGCCTTCACCCTACCGCAGGCGGTTACCCGGGCGCAACGCCGGACGCCTCAGGCCTCCCCCGCCACCGGCCGGAAGCCCTCGCCGAGGACCTCGTGGGCCTCCGACACCACGACGAAGGCCAGGGGGTCCACCTCGGCGATGATCCTCTTGAGGGCCGTGATCTGGGCGCGGGAGACCACCACGTAGAGGACCGGCCTCGGCTCCCGGCTGTAGCCTCCCCAGCCCTGGAGGACCGTGACCCCACGGCCCACCTCCTTCAGGATGGCCTCCCGGACCCCCTCCGTCTTCTTGCTCACGATGAGCACCGACCGGGCGTAGCCGAGTCCCTCCTGCACCGTATCCAGGACCCGGCTGGAGATGTAGTTCACGATGAGGGCGTAGAGCACGGGCACGAGCCCGACGACGGGGATGGCGGCCAGCAGGATCACCGTGTTGCTCAGCAGGAAGACCTGGCCGAAGGGGATGCGGCGGTGGCGGTGGAGGAGCTGGGCGATGATGTCCGTGCCGCCGGTGGTGCCGCGCCCCCGCAGCACCAGCCCGATGCCGAGGCCGTCCACCAGCCCCCCGAAGATGGTGTAGATAAGAGGGTCTCCGTGGACAGCCGGCAGGAGCGGCTGGAGCAGGTCGATGCCGAAGCTCATCACCACCGTGGCGTAGATGGTCCTCACCAGGACCTTGTAGCCGCCCCCCCACCGGAGACCCGCCAGGAGCAGGGGCACGTTGAGCGCCAGGGTGACCAGCCCCACCGGCCATTTCCAGAGGAAGAAGGCGAGCATGGCGAGGCCGGTGACCCCCGCCGCCACCACGTGGTTCGGCGTCAGGAACAGGTCCACCCCCGCCGCCACGATGAGGGCGCCCGCCGTCAGGAGCAGGTAGTCCCCCGCAAGGCGGAACCCCCTTCGCACCAGGATGCGCCGCACGGCCTTCCTCATGAGCACCTCCCTCGGTCGACCTCGGCTGTCGCAGGCATCCTATACCCCCCGGGAAGGCCGGTCCACGGGTCCGACACGGGAAGCCGGAAACGGCCCGTCCATCTCCAGCACGAGGTAGGGAGGCGGCTCGCTCCCGCCCCCGCGGATGAGCCGGACCCCGTCCCCCTTGAGAGAGGCCAGGGGCCAGAGGCCGGGCGCGGTCCCGGCGGCCTCGCGGATGCGCCAGCCCCCGCCCTCCGGCAGGAGGCCCGTGTGGAACTCCTCGCTGAAGGCCAGGGTCTTGGCCAGATGGGGCCGCAGACGGACGAGGGCGGCTGAGGGGCTGTTAGCGATCCGGAAGAGGCGGTTCCTCCCGAAGACCGGCTCCGCATGTTCGAGGACCATGCCGTTGAGGGCGTCGTTGGGGGTGGCGGCGAGGACCCTCCGGTAGCCCAGCTCCGAGGCGTCTTCATAGAGGCTCTCGTCGAGGGCGTTGCCCTGCACCACCTCCACGCCCTGGATGGCCGTGGCCTGCACCTTGGCGGGGTCGCTGTCCAGCAGCCGCACGGGGACCCTGCCCGAGAGGGCCGTTGCCAGCGCCGTGGAGAAGGGGTTGATGCCCACGATCACGATGCCCGTCCTGGACTCCGCAACGCGAATCCGCAGGAGCCAGGCGAGCGGGCGTCCCATGAGGGTGGCGAAGCTCGCCGACAGGGCGATCACCAGGAAGGTCAGGGCGAAGGCCTCGCGGGCCATGGGGTCATCGCCCCTCTGGGTCAGCACGAAGGAGGCGGTGGCCAGGGCGACGATGCCGCGGGGGCCGATGAGGGCCGTGAAGAGGCGCTCCGCCATCGGGAGTTCGGTGCCCCAGAAGGCGAGGAAGAGGCTGGCGGGGCGCACGACGAGGCCCAGGATGAGCGCCGTCAGCAGGAGCCCGGTGAGGTTTCCCTGGATCGCCGAAAGGTGAAAGAGGCCGGAGAGCAGGACGAAGAGCATGCTGATGAAGAGGTAGGCCACCTGGCCCTTGAAGAGGCGGATCTCCGCCGCGAAGGGGCCCTTCATCGTGACCAGCGTGAAGCCCGCCACGGCGCTGGCGATGGGGCCGCTCCCGGGGCTTAGGGTCTGGGCGGCGGTGAAGGCGAGGATGGCCCACGCCAGGGCCGCCATGCCCGGCAGTTCGGGCTCGCCAAGCCTCACCAGCGCCGGAAGCACCCACTTGGCGAGCACGACCCCGGCGACGACACCCATCACCGCCGCCAGCCCCACCATCTCGAAGAGGTGGTAGGGGAGGCTGGCGAGGGCCTTCGGCCCGCGCTGGATCCAGAAGGGGAGCACGAGGCTCGCCATGAGGATGCCGAGGCAGTCCCCCCAGATGGCCTCGTTGCGCAACAGGACCTCCAGGCGGCGGCTGATGGCCAGGCTCCGGAGCAGGGGACCCATGGTGGTGGGGCCGGTGACCGAAATGAGGGCGCCGAAGGCGGCCGAGGCCAGCGGGTCGAGCCCCGCCACGAAGTGCGCCGTGAGGGCCGAGAGCACGGCCGTCATCGGGATGCCGATGCCCAGGAGACGGCGCGAGGAGTGGGGCAGGGCCCCGCCGGCCGTGCGGGGCAGGCTCAGGGCTCCCTCGAAGAGGATGATGGCCAGGCCGAACTCCACCAGTGTGGAGAGCCTGTCCCCGAGGGCCTGGGGGTTTATCCAGCCCAGTCCCATGGGCCCCAGCGCGAGGCCCGCGAGGAGGTAGAAGAGCAGGGGCGGCACCCGCAGCCGCCGCGCCAGGCTCATGGCCGTGACCCCCATCCAGAGGGCCAGGCCGAGGGTGAGCGTGATGGTCTCGTGGTTGGACAACGCCTCCTCCCTCCTCTGCGTGGTGCCAGTATAGCCGGTCGGCCGCGAGGCGCGGAACGGCAGATGCGAGATGAGGCGATGAGGTGATGAGGCGATGAGGTGATGAGGTGATGAGGTGATGAGGTGATGAGGTGATGAGGGCGGGGGGAGGTCTTCGAAGGCGGCGCGGCTCGCCGGCGGCCGCGAGGGGCGCGGCGACGCGGTGGGTTAGGTCCAGCCGGTCGTGTGCAGAAAGGAGCGGGGGCGGACAACGTCCGCCCCCGAGGGTAGGAGGAGATTCACTCCATAGGAAAGGTCAGGGGTCCGGCATCCTCACTCCTTCGGCTTGAGGGTGCCCCGGATGAGCGTGGTCTGCTGGCCGGTGGCCGGGTCCACGCGCACGAGCGAACGGTCGGGCGCCAGGGCCAAGAGCGCGGCGGGGCCGGTCGACAGCACCTGGCCCGATGGCCACCAAGTGCCGAAGAGAGGGGCGAGCCCGGCGGCCACCAACCGGCTGGAGCCGGTGGCGCACTCGACCGACACCAAGGACAGGTGCCAGTACCACTCTTTGACGGCGGGAGCGGTCCCCACGAAGAGCTCTCCCGGTCTGGGCTCCGAGCCAAACACCACCTCGCCGATGTGTCCCAGATTGGCCGTGGTCTTCAGGGCTCCGTCCTCTCCGTAGAGCCAGAGCTCGGACTCTCCCTTCGCGCGGCTCCATGCCACCACGCCGCCCTCGGGAAGGAAGGCCGCCCGGATGGCATGCCCCTCCGGCCCCAGGGGGGTGATCAGCGCCCCCGTGAGTCCGTCGCGCAGGGAACTCGTCCAGTGATCCTCTTTCTGGCTCACGATGAGGCGGGAGCCCGTCCGATCGGGCGTCACGAAGATGGAGCCGGCGAGGCCGCCGATCTCTCCCGTGGTCTCCAGTTTTCGGGAGGCCAGATTGAACCGCTGGAGCGTGACGCTGCTCGTGGACTGGCTCGCTTTAGGGCTCAGAACCCCGAAGAGGGCCACGTGCCCCTCGTCGGGGAAGAGCATCCGGCTCTTCCAAAAGACCTCTTCTTGTCTTTTCTCTTCACTCCGGTTCAAGACGCGGGCTGAGGCGAGCAGCCTCCCGCCGGCCAGCTCGTAGACCGAGAGGGTGCCGTCCGACAGCACGGCCAGCCGCCGTCCGCTGGGCGAGAGGGCCAGACGCCAGTCCAGGCCGGCCACCTCGATCCCCGTCTTGGCGGCCACCGGCTGGGCCGCCCCCAAGCCGGCGGTCATGATCTCGCGCCGGTCGCGCCCCGCGACCCAGGCGGCGCGGCTTCCGTCCTCCGAGAAGGCCGGCGCATCTCCCCACCACTGGATGTTCAGCCGGAGGGAGGCGCCGGTCGTGGGGTTGTACAGAAAGTCCGGCGAGAGGTCGGAGCGGTGGCGCGCCCCTCCCCACACGCTGATCCACTGCCCGCCGGGCGAGACCTGAGCGGATTGGATGTTCGCCAGATCGGCCGGGGAGACGTGAGTGTACCAGCGGGCGTAGCCCGCGAAGCCGAGGGCACCCACGGCACAGAGGGACCAGAGGGTGGTAGATAGGGCCCGGTGGCCGGCGCGCGGATCGGTGCGCCCGTGGATCACCTGGGCGGCTCCCGCGGCCAGGAGGGTCGTCACCAGAAGGACAGCACAGCCGAGACCGCCGGCCGCGAGGCCCAAGAAGGCATCCTGGCGATAGAGACCGCGGCCAGCCAGAAAGACGACCAGTCCGATGGCGACGAAGAGCGCCGCGTCCAGGAGCAGCCACGGCGAGCGGGAGCGGCCCAGCGCTCCCAGGACGTGGGCCAGGGCCGCCAGGAAGAGCACGTTCAGGACGTACAGCAGGATCATGCCCAGCGGGCCCGGGGCGGGCAGATACCAGGGGGTCTCCGGGCGCACGGTGGCTCCCGTCAGGAGCGTCACGAATCCTCCTCCGGCCAGCGTGGCCGGCAGAAGGATCACGAGGGCCGAACCCAGCGAGAGGATGAGCACGGCCCCCATGCGGGCGGCCCAGATGGCCAGGCCGCCGATGGGGCGGGCGAAATCGAAGGAGAGGCGGCGCTCGGTCAGCTCCCGGCCCAGGACGGTGGCGCCCAGGACCAGCGCCAGCAGCTCGCCCGCGCCCACGGCGATGGCCAGGGCGCTGGCGTCCCGCACCTCGGCGTACCCGTACGTCATGCCCGGCAGGGCCGCCAGGAGGAAGGGCAGGAGGCCCGCCACGAGGGCCGCGGCCCAGATCGCCTTTCTCAGACCCAGCTCGCGTGACAACACGGCGGTGAAGCCTCTCATGGCCGTCCTCCCTCTTCGCCGCAGAGGGCGATGAAGATCTCTTCCAGGGACAGGGGCGATGCCTCGGCGTCGCTCACGTCCGGCGCCTCGGCGAAGCGGGCGAAGGCCTCCTCGGAAAAACCGGAGACCACCGCCTCCGTGCCCCAGGAGGCCTGCTTCAGCGCGAGCGGATCGAGCGCCTTCATGGCGTCGGACCCCTGCGGGGTGGCATCGGACTGGCCAAAGCTCACCCGGCGGAAGCGGGCCTTGAGGTCATCCAGCGGCTCGTCCACGAGCAGCCTTCCTTCCTTCAGAATTCCCACCCGGTCGGCCATGGCCTCCACACCGCCGAGGTCGTGGCTCGTCAGGAGCACGGTGGTGCCGCGCTCGGCCAGCTCGTCCACGAGCTCCTCGAAGAGCGCCTTGCGGGCCACCACGTCGAGGCCCAGCGTGGGGTCGTCCAACACCAATAGTTCCGGCAGGCTGCCGAGGGCCAGGGCCAGGGCGAGCTGTCCCTTCTGGCCCTTGGAGAGGCGGGCGAAGGGCACGTCGCCGGGGACCGCGAACCGCCGGAGCCTAGTCTCCACGCCCTTGCCGTCCCAGGAGGGATAGAGGCGGGAGCAGAAGGCCGCGAGCTGGCGGGCCGTCATGTCGGGTGGGGCGTCCGGCTCCTCGGGCACCACGCCGAGGCGGGCCATCAGCCGGGCGCGGTTGGACCAGGGGTCTTCGCCGAAGATCGTCGCCGCTCCCTCCTGGGGCCTCCGCTGGCCGAGCAGGCAGCGGATGAGGGAGCTCTTGCCCGCGCCGTTCCGCCCCAGCAGGGCGAAGACCGAGCCTTTGGGAACCGCGAAGCTCACGGCCTCTGCGGCGGTGGCCTTCCCGTAGCGCACACTCACGTGATCGAGGCACAGTGCCTTTTGTCCGTCATGGCTGCTCACGAGCGGCCTCCCTTCTCGCCCAGGCCGTCCCAGGCGGTCGTCACGGCGCCCAGCGCCTCCTGCTTCGCCGCACCCAGCGTCAGGGCCAGGCTGGCGTATCGCTCGGCCCCCTCCCGCAGCGTGCGCCTTCTCTCTCCCGAGGCCAGGGCGGGCGCATCGGCCGCCACGAAGGTTCCCTCGCCGCGCCGAACCGCCAGGACCCCCGCCTCGGTGAGGCGCTGGTAGGCCTTGGCCACCGTGGCGGGGTTGATCCTGAGATCCTTTGCCAGCTCCCGCACCGACGGCACGGGCGCCCCGCGCGCGAGGGCCCCGGAGGCCACCAGGCGCCGGAGCCCCTCCTCGATCTGCCTCCAGATCGGAACGGCGTCCGCCGGGTCCACCGTTAATCTCCGCTTCATCGTGAATCCTCCCTGCGGGGGTCTCCGCTTCGTCCTTCTGAGAGACTTTCACCGGGAAGTTCCGGATCCAGCCTGCATCACTGTATCAGTACAGTAATACGCTAGATCCGAAAAATCAAGTTGCTTATGGAGACCCCGATTCCGCTATGAAATTCAGCGTGTAGGAGCGCCGCCCCGGCGCGACGGCCCGTTCGCGGGACTGCCCCCATGGCTGCGGGTTCACCCGGATCGCGGCGAGGCGCCGCTCCTAACAAGAGGTTACGTCTCCATCGCGGAATTTGGGTAGAGACGCCGGGCGAGATCCTCCGCCGCTTCCCTGGGTCGGCTGGGCCAGCAACGAACGAGCGGAGGTTCACGGGGCCGCGGTGCCTACTGGCGCCAGGGGATTAGTTTGTAGGCCGGCAAGGCTTCGCTGACGGACCACCGGATGGCGTCGGCGGTCTTCCTTCCGACTCCGGGCACTTCCGCCAAAGAAACCGCATCCGCCCTGCACACGCCTTCCACCGATCCGAAGGCCGCGAGGAGTTTCTTGGCCCTTGCCGGGCCGACGCCGGGCAACCCTTGAAGGAGAAACAGCTGCCGCCGTCTTCTTCCCTTGGGGCGATAGCCCGGACGCCGCAAAGCCCCCGAGGCGCATGCCCTCCTCTGTTTCTCGGCGTAAAGAATCAGCCGGCCGGTTTCCTCTGGATTCAACGATCTCAGAACCGGGATCCCGTAGATCAACGAGATCGTGATCAGGGCGCCCTGGAGCGCCTCTCTTCGAATCCCGCTGTGCGCCAAACTCGATGGCGGCCCCTCGAGGATCATCAGGGTCATTCTCCCGGAATTGGCCAGTGCGGATGCCTGAGAAAATAGGCGCCCATCTATCAGCGAGACCGCGAAATCTTGGAGACTCTTTCGCTCCACCAGGAGTCGGTCCCCGACAAGGAAATCGCCAACCGGCAGCCGCGCCAGGGTCACTTCAGCCCCTGGCAAGGTCCGGATTGACGCGAGGATGGCCTCTGGCTCCCGGTCGTCCGCAACGATCCTAATCAGGTCGCGCCTCATGCATGGGTATCCTCTCGCTGGCCCCGGCCGAAGCATGCCACCGCCGAGCCCCGGGTGTCCTCTTGAACGCCCTTCAGGCCATTCGGCAAGTAGGCCTTCATGAGGCTCTTGAAGAGCTTGCCGTGGTTGGGGACGAGGCAGTGGATGAGTTCGTGGACGATGACCACCTCGCGGAAGGCCCTGGGCGCGGAGAGCAAGTCCGCGCTGAAACAGATCCGTCCCGAGGAGGACCAGGAGGCCCACTTTCGGGTCATGCGTTGAATCTGAACGCGTTTGGGCTGGACGCCGATCTTCTCGGCCCAGGCCTCGACCTCCCGGTGAAACGCCTCCTTGGAGGCAGGAGCAGCGCCTAACGGCGATGGTGTTTCGCCGTGCCGCATCGGTGCATTCGCGCCGGGGGCGGCGCTCCTGCCGATGCGCCGCGGTTCGCTTGTAGGAGCGGCGCCCCGCCGCGATTCGCCTTGCCGTGAGATGTCCGCTTTCCGTGTCATGCGCTCCCCAACCGGAGAATACGCTCGGTGAGGGCAACCATCGTCTCTTTGGCGCCGGCCTGCAGCAAGACCTTGTAGAGATCGGCCTTGAGACGCCGCAGCTCGCCGGGGTTGTCGCGATGGTTCGGGAAGCGCTGCAACGCGGCGCAGACCTGGGCCGCGACGGCCTGGGGCATTGACACCCCCTGCTGTTTGAGGACCCAATAGATCGTGAAGGTCTTCACATCGAGCCCGAGCTGCTCTCTCTCCTTGCGTGCCTCCACGTACTCCTTGAGGAGGGCCTCCAACTGGTTTAGCGTCTCCTGCGTGGTGACCTGGCGCTCGTCGTAAAGGGTGAGGACCTGCTCGGCCCTCTCGCCGATGGGGATGAGGTAGGGCTCCTTTGCGCCGTCTTCGAAGGCCGACTGCACGAGGCTTCGCCCGCAGTTGATGATCTTGTTGGCGTCCGATGTGTCGGGCGAGCGCAGGGCTTCCAGGGCCTTGTCGTCGATACGGACCAGCGGCAAAGTCTGCGTGAGGCCGTAGGTCTGGGCGTGTTCCTGCACCAGCCGCTCGGTCTTCTTCATGAGGTCCTTGAGGAGGAGGGTCCTGGGGCTGAAGGCGTTCACCACCACCTGGTACAGGATGGAGAGTTGGCCGTAGGGTTCGATGTAGGGGCGCAGGAAGACGTCGGGGGAGAGGATCTCGTAGAGGCTCTCCAGCTCCCGGTAGCACTCGTAGAAACGCTCACGCTCCTCCTTGAAGGCGAAGGTTTCGATGGCCGCCTCCACGGACTTGTCATTCCAGGGTGGACGGCAAAGAGCCAGATAGGGCGGTGCCTTGTCCTTCATGAGAGATTCGAACCGGCCCTTGAGCACGTCGATGTTCTGGATGACGCTGGCCACTTCGTCCGAGTCGAAGGCCAGGGCCTTCTCCAGCTTGTCGAAGATGCCCACGAAATCCACCACGAACCCCACAGGCTTCTTGATCCCGTTCTCGTCCTCGAAGGGGCGGTTCACGCGAGCGATGGCCTGGAGCAGGGTATGGTCCCGCATGGGCTTGTCCAGATACATGCAGTAGAGGATGGGGGCATCGAAGCCCGTGAGGAGCTTCTCCGTGACGATGAGGATCTTGGGAACGGTGTCCCGCTGGACGAAGGTCCGGCGGAGCTTGGTCTCCTCCTGCTCCTCCAGCTTGAACTCACTTAGCAGCTCGCCATCGTTGTGGGCCGACGTGTAGACCACCGCCGAGTACTCGGGCGGAAGGACCTTGTCCAGTGCATGCTTGTAGAGGGCGCATGCTTCGCGGTCCACACCTACGAGAAAGGCCTTGAAGCCCAGGGGCTCCACCTTTTCCCTGAAGTCCTTGGCAACGAACTGGGCGACCTTGTCCACCCGGTCGGCGGCCTTAAGGAAGGTCTTGAGGTTAATGGCCCGTTCAAGGATCTTGTTCAGTTCCGCGATGTCGCTGACTCCCTCCGCTTCCACGAGGGCCAGGAACTCCTTCTCCAGAAGATCCATGGGCACGCGGATTTCATTGGGTGCCAGAGTGTACTTCAGCGGAAGGGTCGTCCCATCCTCGATGGATTCGGCGATGGAGTATTTGTCCAGGTAGCCCTTCGGGGCATCGTCCCTGCCGAAGACCTTGAAGGTGCCCTGGCCGTAAGCCGTGCGATCAATGGGCGTCCCCGTGAAGCCGAGAATCGTGGCGTTGGGCAGGGCCGCCACGAGGTAGTTCCCCAAGTCGCCGCTCGTGGACCGGTGGGCCTCGTCCACGAAGACGAAGACGTTGTCCCGAGGGCAGAGGCCTTCGTCGGCCCCGTCAAATTTGTGGATCGTGGAGACCACCAGCCCTCGGTAATCGCTGCTCAGCAGTTCACGCAGGTCCGCCTTGCTTTCGGCGAAGCGGGCCTCCAGCCCGTAGGCGGAGAGGTTCTGGAAGAGTTGGCTCTCCAGCTCATTCCGGTCCACGAGCATGAGGACCGTGGGCTTGCCGAAGGCGCCGTGGCGGAGAATCTGCTCGGCGGCCTTGATCATGGTGAAGGTCTTGCCCGAGCCCTGGGTATGCCAGACGAGGCCCCGCCGGCGCTCGGGGTCGAGGGCCCGCTCCACCACCTTGTCCACGGCGCGGGTCTGGTGCTGGCGGAGGATGATCTTCTTCAGGTCGTCGTCCCGCTTGAAGAAGACGATCCACTCCTCAAGCATCTTCAGAAAACGCTCGCGGGCGAAGAAACGCTTCACCTTTCGCTCGAAGTTGCCCGGCTCCTCGTCCTTCCAGTTGAGGAGGTTCTTGCGCTCCAGGCTCCACGTGCCGCCGTAGTAAAAGTCCAGAATATGCGTCACGTCGAAGACCTGGGGAGCGGTGACCAGCTCGGGGGTCTCGGTATGGTAGCGACGCACCTGTGTGACGGCCTCGTCGATGCCCTCCCGCTTCTTGGCGCTCTTGGTCTCCACGAGGGCCACGGGGATTCCATTCACCAGGAACATCACGTCCGCCCGGTTCGTGAAGCGACCGTTGGTGTATTCCCATTCGTCCGTGACGTAAAAGATGTTGCGCCCCGTCTGGCCCGGGTCGAAATCCACCACGGCCACGTTGCGGGTGCGCTTCTCCGCGGGGACATAGACCGTCCGTCCGCCC
>JBAWEQ010000028.1:0-3157 GCA_049591295.1 Acidobacteriota bacterium | reverse complement strand
CACCTCGCGGTGACGCCCTTGCGCTTCGCTAGCCCTTCACCTCCATCAGGTTGGGCAGGGGACTTTCACCCCCAAGCTTCCGAACATGCCCGGCACACCCAAAAAAGGGGCGGGCCGAAGCCCGCCCCTCGACGTAGTCCTTCGGCGCCCTTCAGCGCTGGAAGGCGAAGGGCTGAGAGGTGATCAGGGTATCGTTGTTGGTGACGGTGATCTGGACCGGGACGCCCTTCGGCATCATGGCCTTGAGCGCGCCGCCGCCCTTCACCATGATCTTCGCGCTGTCCTTCCAGCTCGCCTCGGGCACCAGTTGGCCGTTGATGCTCACGCTGCAGTTAGCGCTGAAGTTGCTTCCGGTGATCTTCAGACGGAGCGGATCGGATAACTTGGCAACGGCCGTGATGGTGGGCGGCAGGGCATAGGTGAAACCGCCCGTCAGAGTGCCCGCCTGCCCGTCGGGATTGCTGACCACCACGTCCACGGCTCCAGGGCTGGCATGCGCAGCGGTGACCGCCGAGAGGGTCGTGGCATTGACCACCGTGACGCCCGTGGCGGGCGCGCCCCCGATGGCCACCGTGGCTCCCGCCTGGAAGCCCGTTCCCGTGATGGCCACGGCGGTGCCGCCAGCGATGCTTCCGAAGCGCGGGGTGATGCCCGTCACCGTGGGCGCGGCCACGTAGGTAAAGAGGTCCGCGGCGGAGGTCGCGCTCGTGCCGTCGCCGGTGGTCACCGTGACGTGGACGCTTCCCGTTCCCGGCGGGCTCGTGGCCTTGATCTGGGTGGCCGAGATGAAGGTTACGCTCGTGGCGGCCGCGGTTCCGAAAGAGACCGTGGCGGGGGAGGTAAAGTTCGTTCCGCCCACGGTCACGACCGTACCGCCCGCAACCGGGCCGCTCGATGGCGCGATGGTCGTCACGGTCGGCGCCGGCGTCATGTAAATGAACTGGTCGCCCTCCCAGGCGGGGCTCGTTCCTCCCGCCGTGGTCACCGTCACGTCCAGAGCGCCGGGCGTCTTCGCGGCGGGGCTCACCACGGTGAGGGTCGTATCGTTGGTCACGGTCACCTTGGTTCCCGCCAGCGTCCCAAAGAGCACCTTGGTGGCGCCGGTGAACCCCAGGCCGCTGACGGTCACCGTCGTCCCGCCGGCCAGCGGGCCCGAACCCGGCGACAGGCTCAGGACGACGGGAAGCGGCGCCACGTACGTGAACCTGTCCGCGGCCGAGGTGGCGGAGGTCCCTCCGGCCGTCGTGACGGTGATGTCCACCAGCCCAGCGGCCTGCGGGGGGCTCACGGCCGTCAGGCTGAGCCCGTTAGACGCCACGGCCACGGCGGTGGCAGCCAGCGTCCCGAACTTGACCGTCGTGCCCCCCGTACCCGAGACGAAGTTCGCCCCGGTCACGGTGACCAGCGTTCCCCCGGTGGTCAGGCCCGCCGCCGGCGAAATGCCTGTGACCGTGGGGAGCGCGGTGTAGGTGAACTTGTCGGCCGAGCTGGTGGCGCTGGTCCCGTTCGGCGTGGTGACCGTCACGTCCACCGTGCCGGCGCTGCCCGCGGGGCTGGTGCAGGTGATCTGCGTGTCGGAGTTGATGGTCACGTGCGTGGCCGCGTTGCCCGCGCCGAAGTCCACCTCCGTGGCGCCGGTAAAGGCAGTGCCGGTGATGATCACGGTCGTCCCCCCGGCCAGAGGGCCGGCGTTGGGGCTCACGTCCGAGACCGCCGGCGCCGCGGCGGCCACCGCCACCGCGCCGTAGTCGCCCACGGCCACGGCCCTCAGGCCGTTCCACGCGACGGCGTACAGCCACTGGGAGACGGGGCTGGGCTCCGCCCGCCAGGTCAGCCCGTCCTCGCTGCTGACGATGGTCCCGGCCGCGCCCACGGCGATGAAGCGCGAGCCGCACCAGGCCACGGCGTTCAGCTCATCGTTCCCCTGCCCCGCGGCGGGGGTCCACTGCTTGCCGTCGGCGCTCATCAGGATGGCTCCTCCTTGCCCGACGGCGACGAACCGCTCCTTGCCCTTGGCGCCGCCCCACGCCACGCCGCGCAGGTCGCCCGATACGACCGTGGCCGCCTTCCATTTCTGCCCGTCACGGCTGATCAGCACCGTTCCCTGATCTCCCACCGCCACGAAGAGCCGCCGTCCGCTGGCCTCGCCGGCACACACCGCCCGAACCGGCACACCGGCCACTCGCTCCAGCTGGGCCGCCTGCCAGGGCAACAGCGCCTGCTGGCGCGATGCCTTCTCCTGTTCGATCGCGACCATCCTGGACCCGGTCCAGGCGACCGCTCCCCTCGCAGGGCCCGACACCGCCGGGCAGCGCTCCCAGTTCAGCCCGTCCGAGCTCGCGAAGGCGGCGCCCTCCCGGGATTCGGCCACGAAGCGCGCGCCGTCCCAGGCCACCGACACGAGCCCCTGTGCGCCCGCGCCGCTGCTCTGCCAAGCCAGAGTCCCAGCGGGTCCGGCCACCGCCGCCATCGCCCCGCCCACCAGGGCCAGGAGGGCCACCGCCAACGCGCGAACCACCCCAACCGTCCGATTCCGTCGCGACATGCTCGCACCCCCTTCTTCCGGGCGCCGTCGAGAGGCGGCCCGATCCAAGCCGTATCTGTTCCTGAACAGCCTCTTCTTAACACCCCCTCCCCGGTCCGTCAAGCCGCCTTCCCGGCCCGCCCGCCGCCGGCCCCTCGCGGGGCCCGCTCAATCGACATAGGTAGGCCCTCGCGGGCTTTCCCTGTCACACCACCATGCGTACGGGTCCGTACACGGCGGTTCGGTGGGTTATGCGGTTGGACCCCAAGAGCGTCCCCGCCGGACTTTGGGTTGCGCCTCCAGTACAAGACGATTCGGCCCTTCACTCGGCGCGCCCTCGGGCTTCACCCTACAGCATCGCTTCGAAGGCCAGATCACCCTGGATTTTCCGCCGCTTGTCGTCTTGCATGGGTGCGTCCTACTTGCCACTCCCACCGTTCGGGCCTTCGGGGAACCATTTCCCCTACTATGCCCTCTGCTGACTTCTGCATCGTGGTCAGAGAGCCTCACGGCTCCCTCAGTCCCAATTCCGGGACGCGATGCAGACCTCCCGGGGTAAGCTCGGACGCCTTCCGCGCACAACCGCCGGATTTACGCTCCGCGCCCTTGATGGATATGGACTTCGCGGTCATT
>JBAWEQ010000027.1:0-41722 GCA_049591295.1 Acidobacteriota bacterium | reverse complement strand
ACACCCTGAGCGCCAGCGGCTGCCTCGGCGGCGGCGGCTCCTGCCTCGTCACCAACTCTCCCCCCTTCCCCGGCCTCCGCGAGAGCGGCCTCTACCAGCTCTATGAGGTGACCAAGGCAGAGTGGGGGTTCTTCACCGGCACTTTCGTCAGCACCAACGGTCCGTCCGGCCTGCTCGTTTCGTCGGCGTCGAGCCCCTTCGTCTATCTCTTCACGGGCAACCTGCCTACGTGGGTCCTCGCCGTGCCGCAATCGGCCCCGGCGGCGGGCTATCCCCTGACCTTCACCGACAACTCCTCCGGAGAGGTGGTGGCCACGAGCACGCGCACCGACCCGCCCAATCCGGGGACGCCCACCGATATCGGCATCACGACCAACGTGCCCACGCGGCCGTACCTCATGGCCGCTTCTCCCTTCAAGGCCTTTGCCTTCCAGCTCCCCGTGGTCCAGGGGAACGATGCGAGCAACCCCTCCGTCTCCTTCGCGCTCTCGTTTGCCTCCAGTGCCAACCTGCGTCTCACGGCGGGAGCGGGGACGACGGCCACGGACTCAGGCGGGGTGATCACGGTGACGGTGGGCGATGCGCAGGGCTACGCGCCCGTGTTGTCCGATGGCTCCTTCGACCTGTCACTGGACGCTCTCAAAACCCAGGACCTGAGCAGTCCGGCGGACCTGCGTCCGGCCCTGGCCTCGGGCGGCGCGGTGAGCGTGAGCTACCCCCTGCCGGCGGGCGGGACGGGCAGCGCCAGCTACAGCGTACCGGCAGAGGGCTCTCCGGGGGTGACGGACAAGCTCTCGCTCTCGATCCGCTCGGGCGGGCTCCACCTGGTGGGCCAGCCGGACTTCGGGAAGGAGGACGTGTCCCTCACTCTGTACACGGCCATGGACGGGGCGGCCTCCGCTTTGCTGGGCACGGCCCAGCTCGGCGGCGCAGCGCTGGATCTGGACCTCTCGTCCAAGGGCCTCTCCCCGGCCGGCGTCCTCTTCGCCAGCGTGCAGACGCAGGGCGTGGATGTGGCCGCCCCCATCTCCGTCACCTTCGACATGGCGCTCCAAGGGCCGGTGACGGCCGACACCGGCACGGGTACGCCCGCCGCATCGGTGATCCGGTTGGTGGAGAAGGACACGGGCACCGCGTTGCCCATCACTTTGGCGGGAGTGCCCTCGAACGAGGCGCCGAGGCAGATTGCGATCCGTCCCGTGGGCGGCCTCAAGCCGGGCACGACGTACGACGTCCAGCTCTGGGCGCTCTCCAACGGAGGCCACGGCTACCCAGTGGGAACCTCGGTGGAGGGGAGCTTCACGACCTTCGGGGCGGGGGCCGACGTGGGATCGGCGGCCTACACCGAGGTGGGCGACATCGCGCGGCGGGGCTCGATCCTCTACATGGCGCTGGAGGACCAGGGCTACGACATTTTGGACAGCTCCGATCCAGCGAACCCGGCGACGGTTGTGAACGGCCCCGTCTCCACGCTGGAGGCCATGCACTCGGTGGCCATCGCGCCGGGGGTGCCCATCGTGGAGGGGAGCCCCAATACGCCGAACGCCCGCACGGTGATGGCGCTGGTGGGCGGGGGCGGCGGCGGGAAGGAGGGGGTGATCCGTCTCTATTACGCGGACTTCCCGGAGGACACGCAGGACCAGGCGGTGCCCCAAACCGCGGCCATCGGCGCGGCCATCGGCGGGGCGAAGCTGTGCGACGCCGTGGGAAGCGGGACGGGGCACGAGGGAACGCCGGAGATGGTGAGGACCCTCGGCAGCACGGCCTTCGTCTCCATCGTGGGGGTGGGACTGGAAGAGGTGGACCTCGCGCAGGTGGCCGAGAGTAACCGCAACGCCGTGCTCACCACGATGAACGACTTCCCCATCGGGTCGAGCCGGAAGGACATCTCCATGACGATCCGGTCGGTGGCGACGGTGGCCCCGCAGGGATCGGGGCAGGGGAGCTTCGTGCTGGCGGCGGCGCAGGGGGTGGGCCTGCTGGGCTGGCAGGTGCCGGCGAGTGGGGCGCCGGTCCCCGCAGGATCCTGGGCCTTGCCGAGCTGCCCTGCGCCCACGGGCTCGATGCGCATGCAGGCCTACCCCAACGTCTCTTTCACGCACGTGCAGGCGGACGGGACGAGCGTCTCGCGGACCCGGAACCTTCTGCTCGTGGCGGGGGGCAACGCGGGGGTGCTGGTCTACGGTTTCACGCAGGGGCCGGGGAGCCTGGACGTACAGCTTCTGGACGTGGTGCCCACGGCCTCGCCGGTCTATGATACCGCTATGGACACGCGCAGGATGATCGTCTACGCGGCGACCTACAGCAGCGGGGTGACGGTGATCAACCTGCCGGACCCGGTGAGGGAGCCGCCGCTGCCGGAGTGCGCGGTGTGGGCGCAGCAGCACGGGGCTCAGCCCTACGGGTTCCTCGACCTGAACGGGGACGGGGTGGACGACCGGATCGTGGGGACGCTGCCCACGGCGCCGGGCTCGAACGCGACGCTGGTGGTGGACAGCGAGACAGGGCTCTTGTACGTGGGAGAGAAGGGCACGGCCGCCGGGCTGCACGTGGTGGGCGCGAGGCCGCCGAGGATGGAGTTTGTGCTCGGCACCGATCCCGGCCCCTATCAGATCCCGGGCTACCTCAGCGCGTTCGACGGGGACAAGCCGAGACTCGCCCTGTGGCTCCCTGGCGGGGCCGGACCCCAGATCACCGGCGCGCAGGTCGAGCTTTACGATAGGAAGGGCTTCGAGGAGACGCCGCAGGTGATCGACGAGACAACGAACCCCCCGACCACCGCGCCGCTCTCGACGGTGATCCGGACCGGCGTGACCCTCACCCGGCAATCCAGCAAGCGGACGGATTCCAAGTACAACTTCTACCTCGAGGCCCAGGGCGAGATCACCCTCGGCATGCTCTACGACCCGAGCAGCCCCGACCCCACCCTCATGGTCTCCAAGCAGAGCGGCAGCCTGAGGGGCACCGTCGGCCTCAACGGCTGGTGGGGGAGCAGTCTGCAGGTGGAGAAGGCCGTCTCAAGGCCGTGGATCGAATGGACGAGCGATGAATTGATCGACGACGAGAGCGAAACGGCGTCCTGTGAGCGCCAGGAGACGACGGTGCCCTCCGGCGATCCGTACTTCAATTCCAACGGCACATACGTTCCCTCCTACCTCGCGTTGGGCCAAGCGAGGAATGGCCGGTTGAACTTCTTCGATCGGCTCCTGCCTCCCGAACAGTGGCCCTCGCATTACGAGAACGGCGTTGCCGAGCTCCTGTTCGTGCCCGAGTATCCGGGCTCCGGCCAGGTCGTGGTCACGCCCAAGTCGGAAGGCACGCCGGAGGGGGGCCTTCGCCTGCACGGTCCTTGGGCCAATCTGCAGGTGAAGCTGGAAGGCATCCAAGTCAGCCAGGCGAATCAAGGCCCGGCCAGTGTCTCGGTCCTTCTCCGGTACGCCACCGGCGAGACGAAAGCGATTCAGTCGCTGCCCATCTGGGTCTTCGAATCCGGCATGGCCGTGGACTACAACAGGGACGGCAACATCGACTTCGATAGTCCGATCACCAAGAGTGGGCCCGACCACGTGCCGGACGGGAAGTACTATGAGTTTTGGGGGAATGACGACTGCGACAACGGTCTCACGAGCGATGGAACCGAGGACGACATGGTGACCACCTACAAAGACAGTTCGGGCGAGTTCATAAACTCAACGCGTGATTTGGAGGATTTCACCCGCCTTTGGATCCGCTATGCACGCCTCCGCAACTGGACCCAGGAGGCAGGCGCCCTTTCCTATCGACTTCGTTTCTCCAAGTCATCGACTGCATCAATCAAGCTCTTCGAAGCCTCTAGTCTGGACGGCGGACTCGAGTATCTGCAAGACGCAGATGCGGCGAATGCTCAACTTGCTTACTCCTCAAAGAACGCGGGCCACGATCACCAGCTTGTTTCCGCTGCGGACGATTGGACGCAAGCCAAGGAGATGGCAGGTACGCTTGCGCCGGCAGCGAAAGCAGGCGCAGATGGCATAGCTCACTATATCTTCGATGGGGTCGGGGAGGGTCAAGGTGATCTTGAGTTGGATATCGTGCAGGGTCAGGTTCGGATCGCCCATTACAGCGTGCCACTGAATATTCGGCCCATTTCAGATTTCTACGAGGAGTACACGGTTGGACGGGGTACTGACGACGATCCGGACCAAGGCCCATTGGCGCAGCCTGTGCACATTCGCGATTCAATCACGGCGTCGCAGGTTGAAGGTACGGACTACATTCTCTACGTGCATGGGTGGAATATGGGAGGAGCCACGCACAAGGAAAGGTGGGCCGAGACCGCCTACAAGCGGCTCTGGTGGCTAGGCTACAAGGGACGCTTTGGCCTATTCCGGTGGCCGTGCAGGGATATGGAGGTCGCCAATTTCCGACGTGGATTCAACGAGAGTGAGCAAAATGCGTGGATATCTGGAATGGGGCTCATGGATCTCCTGAATCAACTCAAGGGCAAGGGCTACAGTGTTGATGTTCTGGCCCACAGCCAGGGCAACGTTGTTGTAGCCGGGGCACTTAGGGAGGCCAAGGATACCGGGGCAACCCCGCCACTGATGAATGCCTACGTGGCAACGCAAGCCGCCTTGAGTTCCAGCCTGTTCGAGAGTCAGGCGGTCGATTACTTCCACCCCCAGGGCCGTTCTTGGGCGCACTGGACGCCAATCGATGCTCTCGCCCACTTCCCCGCGCAGAATCCCTTCGGCAATCCGTCGGACCAACCCTTTATGGCAGGAACCGGCATTTATGCTCGGAATCGGATCAACATGTACAACACGGGCGACTACGCGGTAGGCGATAACTCCTGCTTCCTTTGGTATTGCTATACCAGCCACGAAAGTGCCTGGGAAGCAAACAACTCGGAGAATAGACCCTGGCCTCCGCAAAAAGTGGTTCCTGATCCCTGGGAGAATCATAACACCTATCGATACAACTCTCAGGAGGGTGTCTTTTGGGAAGTCTCTCCTTCCGGAGCTGCGCGTCAACTTGATCCGCTGATTCCATTCGATCGGTTCAAAATACTTAGCTTTGCCGCTCAATCCTACGGGGTGGCGGTAGGCGCAGGCCGTGTGTCCTACTTCAAGAAGGCAGACGATTCAGATGGCAATGTCGATCTGGCGCAAGCACCAACAAGTTTCGGCCAAGGCCACTACGAGCACGACGAGCAGTTCATGTACACGATCCAGCAACGGTGGCCTTATTGGAAGCAGCTCATGGCCGATTTGGGTATTACACCGGCGCCGTGGGGTGGGCAATGAACAAGCGGGCCGCCAAGCTAATCGCGATGATTGCTGGGATGGTCGTGGCGATCAGTGCCATCCAATATCTCTGGATCGCCATCGTTTGGAGTCCAGGCGACTTGGCGGGTTGGGCCTCAGCAGTGAAGGAGCAGAGGCCGGTCCATCTGGTGATTAGGGCGACGGATCAATTCGGCAGCCCTGCAGTCGGATTTCCAGTGGAAATAGAGATGTGGTGGATGTCGCGCTACTTCTGGATCTTTCCCTTGTTGGCCCGGCATCAATCGTCCTGTCTTGTTAAGACGGATCAAAATGGGGTGGCCAAGCTATCATTCTCCATGCGGAGGGTAGCGACAGTCCAGTTTAGGGAAGGAAATACGGCGTGCTACATCTTTCCTGAAGGCAAGAACAATCCGTATGATCTGAGTTTCAACAATAACCCAAGGGGCCTATTCGCGATGAAGCAATTGGATCGCAAGGGTCAGGTCATCGACATGAAAGTCCTCCGCCACGACGCTCCGGCGAAGTTGACGCCGTATCGGCCTGAGATCCCAGGTCAAACTATCGGCACTTCGGCACAAGGGATTGATGCCCTCGACGAAAATGTCTTCACGCTGGACGTCACCGGCAACCGCTTCTTGCGTGGCCGGCAGGAGGGAGACGTTGTTCTTACGATCACCAACGCCGAGGAAGCCTGCAAGGCGGCTCAGGCCAGACTGATGCATGAGAGCACATTTCAGGGCTGGGTTCCTTTGCAAGTAACGTTGGAGAGCCAGCGGGGAACCGAATTGCAGCAAGCCGACATGCAGATCGTGACCTTCGCGCCGAAGGAAGGCTACAAACAAAGCATTGTCTACCAAATGACCATCGAGAAGGCGCCCCCGTCGGGCTGGCCTCGCGCCGAATCCCCGGAGGACTGGTACAAGCTCCTTGAATCCACTCCGGCTGAAGCGCGCTATCAGGTGATGTTTGGTGCAGGGGGCATCGACAGGGGGATCTTCTTGAGGGGACCGAACGCATCTTGGTACGGCATCCTCCATATTATGGTTAATCTCCAGCCAGGAGAGAGCAAGCTGTTGGTTCGCACAAGCGGGGCGTATAACCCCGATGGTTCGACGAATTTGTGGAAGAGTTCGGCGGTCGACTGGCACTGGTATTGACCGCGTAATTCGCGCCGCAGAGGACCCTTTGCCGCAGGACCCCAGATCAGCGGCGCGCAGATCGAGCTCTTCGACCGGAAGGGCTTCGAGGAGACGCCGCAGGTGATCGATGCAACCACGAATCCACCGGCCACGGCTCCTCTCTCGACGGTGATCCGGACCGGCGTCACGCTGACCCGCCAATCCAGCAAGCGCACCGACTCCAAGTACAACTTCTACCTCGAAGCCCCTGTAGTGCTCCCCTCAAGTCAAGCCACCTGGTTGCGTTGTTGAGCCCGGTTGTAGTGCTCCCCTCCAGTCAAGCCACCTGGTTGCGTTGTTGAGCCCGGTACTGGTGAGGGCTCAGGTAGCTCAGGGACTGGTGCGGTCTCTCCTCATTGTAGTAGCGGATCCACGTGGTAACGGCCTTCTTGGCCTCCTCGAAGGTCTCGAAGTTGTGGAGCCAGGTGCACTCTTCCTTCAAGCTGCGGAAGAAGCGCTCGATCATACCGTTCTGTTCGGGCGTGTAGGGGGTGATGAACTCCTGGCTGAGCCGGTAGTCGCGGCAGGCGCGGCGGAACCGACGGGATTGAAAGATGAGCCCGTTGTCGCTGCGCAGGACGGGCGTGGGACCGGTGGGGCGCAGGGTTCCAAAGCGGAGGAGGCAGGCGTCTTCGATGGCTCTCTCGGCCTCCTTGGCGCGCCCCCGAAGGGAGAACTCGTGGCCGATGATGGCTCGGTCGTGGCAGTCGATGACGGCAGCCAAGTGAGCCCAGCCGTCGCGCCCCACGGGGATGTGGGTCAGGTCCATGGCCCAGCGTTCGTTGCTTCGGGAAGATCGGCTGGCCATGCCCTTGGCCCTCGGGCGAGGCGTCCAGGTCCTCTGGTGCAGCATCCAGCCCTTGAGCTTCAGGATCCGGTAGTCCGCCTTCCGGTTCACAAAGAGGCCGTGGCGTTTGCGGAGGATGGCCCAGAGGCGGCGGTAGCCGTAGGTCGGGAACGTGCGGATCAGGAGCCCGATCCGGTCCACCAGCTCGCCGTCTATGGAGGTAGGAGCTGGCGGGGTAGAGGAAGACCGGGCGGCCGAGCGCGGGACGTCCAGCGTCTTGCACGTGCGGCGCTCCGAGGCACCGGGAAGGGCCGCCATCACTCGTCGGACGTCCTGTCGGGAAAAGGGCGGCCCTTCATCGCCTCTCGGATGATGTCCATATCCAACACGAGCTCGCCCACCTTCTGCTTGAGCTTCTTGATCTGCTCCTCGCGCAGGGCCTCCTCGTCCTTCGGCCGGGCCCTCAGGCCGTTCTCGCCGGCCAGGAGGAACTTGTCCCTCCAATCCTCCACCTCGGCCAGGGTCAGGCCGTGAGACCTCGCCGCCTCCGGCGCCGAGGTCTCACCACGGAGGATGCTCAGCACCAGCGCGGTCCGCTTCTTGGCCGTCCACCGCTGAACCTCGCCAACAGGATCGTCGCTCATCGCGTCCACCTCTTTCACGTGATTCCATCACGTCTTAAGGGTGGCTACAATCTGGAGGGGAGCAGGATACTTCGACGCGATGTGGAGCCCCGCTTGGCGGGCGGCGTGGAGGCCGTAGGTGCATCTCACGTCGTGGATGCGCACGCCCTCCAAACCTGCGGCCTTGCAGAGGTCCTGCCAGGGGCGCTTGAGGTCGAACCGAGGCTTCTTGGGGGCCAGGCCCGGCACGAGGTAGGGACCCATAGCGGGCGTGTTTTTGAGAATGTTCACGGTGCTCGGGGCAAGGGGAATGCCCTGCGGACGCCCTGACTTGGGTGAAGGAAGAAACAAGCAGGCCTCCTCCATCTCCACATACTCCCATGTCGCGCGAAGGACCTCGGACAGGCGGGCCCCCGTCTCGAGAAGGAGGGTGAAGGCGAGCCGAAAGTGCGGATCTTTGGTACTTTCTCGCCGGCGCCGGGCCGGCCCGGGGCACCTCCCGCTCGATCGCGCAAAGTTCTCCGATGAGATCGAACATCCTCCGGCTCTCGTCGGGGAAATAGGCTTCGGCCTCCACGAATTTCCGGCGCACGTGGGCCAAGCAGTGAACGAGCGTGGAGCCCCCGCCCTCGACAGTCATTTAGCACCGGGGGCTGTCTCAGCGATATTGGCACAGGGGGCTATCTGGAGTCTCTAACGTGAGCAAGAAACCGACGGACATTCCTGCTTCGATTAGGGCTCCGGATGAAGATGCTCGCCCGGCGGACTGTTCATTGACTCGTTGCACCTTCCGCTGGCGCCACTTCGGTGCCCTCGTTAAGGATGGCCAGGTACTGGCCGTAGGCGAAGAGGCGGTCACGCCTTCTCCCGGTGGCCTCGCGGACGATGCCCAGCTCGATCAAGTTGGAAAGTGCCTTCGAGAGGGTCGGATGGGAGAGATTCAACTTCTCCACCGCCTTCGCGATGCTAAGGACAGGATGGCGACGCATCAGGTTATGAACGCGAAGTGCTGAACCGGCTGACCGTCCCAGCTTGGCGAGCTTGACTCCATCTGCTTCGAACAGGTTGAGTATCTGGCGGGCCGTCTGGCTCGCCTGGTTGGCCGTCGTGGCGACGCCCTCGAGAAAGAAGGCAAGCCAACCCTCCCAATCGCCGTCGCTTCGGACCCCCTGAAGGTGCTCGTAATACTGCTGACGGTTCGTTTTGAAGTAGAGGCTTAGATACAGCAGGGGCTCCCGCAGAATGCCCGCCTCGCACAGCAGGAAGGTGATGAGGAGACGTCCAAGACGGCCGTTGCCGTCCAAGAAGGGGTGGATGGTCTCGAACTGGACATGGCTCAGGGCTGCCTTAATCAGGGTGGAGAAGCGCTCGGACTTGTCGTGAAGAAACTCCTCCAAGGAGCCCAAGCACTGTAGAACCTCTTCGTGGGGTGGGGGAACGAAGATGGCGTTCCCGGGGCGGGTGCCACCGATCCAGTTTTGGCTTCTCCGCAGTTCGCCAGGCGCTCTTTCGCTTCCTCGGCCTTCAGCGAGGAGAACTCCGTGAACTTCTCGAATCAACCGAAGAGAGAGCGGAAATCCTTCACGAAGGCGCTTCAGCCCGTAGTCCATCGCCGCAACGTACCTGGACACCTCTTTAACGTCGTCCATGGGAGCCCCAGGAGCCGCCTCGCTCTCGAACATGAGAAGGTCGGAGAGCGAGGATTGGGTCCCCTCAATCTGTGAAGAAAGGACGGCCTCCTTCCGGACGTACATGTACAGGAAGAGAGAGGGGTCTGGGAGAATCGCCGAAACTCCGTCAAGGCGGCCCAGGGCGATATGGGCCTGCTCAAGGAGCGCCTGAATCGGGGCATCCAGCTTGAGAGGAGGAGAGGGGGGCAGCGGATTCGGGATGAAGGCCTTGACCTTCTCTCCCGAAGTGGTGTTCACGAGGTATCTCCCTGTGTTTCCTCGGTTCATAGCACCTCTCCCCGGGTTATTAAGCGTAGGTTACATAGCCTCTCTGGATATTAAAGTTTAGGCCACGAAGCTTACATTATGCCCTTGGGGCATGAATTTCAACCGCCGCTTTCCTCTTTCTGCTGCTTCTTGTGAACCAGCCGGATGACCTTGCCGCGTTCGCGGCTGACCTTGGCGGTGCCTTTGCGAAGATCGTCGAGGCCGAGGGGGACGTAGACCCGTTCCGTGACGGCAACGGTGGAGTGGCGAAGGAGCTTCGAGGCAATATGGAGGCCCGCCTGGCGCGCCGCGTGGAGCCCGTAAGTCCGCCGCAGGTCGTGAATGTGAACATTCCTCAAGCCAGCCTTTTCGCAGAGATCCTGCCAGGGGCGCTTGAGGTCGAACCGAGGTTTCTTGGGGTCCAGGCCTGGCACGAGATAGGGGCCCATGGCGGGCGTGTTCTTGAGAATGGCCACGGTGCTCGGGGGAAGGGGAATGGCCTGTGGACGGCCGGACTTAGGGGAGGGGAGGTACCAGCAGGCCTCCTCCAGGTCCACATGCTCCCACCTAGCGCGAAGGACCTCGGAGAGGCGGGCCCCCGTCTCGAGAAGGAGGGTAAAGGCGAGCCGAAGGTGCGGATCCTTCATCTCCGCGATGGCGTCCACCGTAGCCGCGAGTTCGTCGTCGGACAGAACTCGCTGCCGGGGGGGGTTCTCGGGCAGGAGGCGCACCTTCAAGGCCGGGTTGTCGGGAATGAGGTCGAGGCGCCAGGCCGCTGAGAAGCACGTCCGAACCGCCGCGAGCCAGCGGTTCGCGGTGATCTTGCCCCGCTCCTGCATCCGCTGGAACATCTTGTTTACGTCGGTGAGGGTGATGTCCTTCAGGAGCCGCTTGTCCCAGGCCTCGCCGGCAATCTTGAGAAAGGCCTCGTCACCCTTCCAAGACTTCTTGCGCTTTTGGATCTCCAGCACGTAGTTCTTGCGCCAGTCCTCGAAGGTGGGTGCGGTCTTGTTCGCCTCGATTTCGGCCGCGGGGTTCTGCCCGAGTGTTGCTTTGGAGAGCAGTTCGCGGGCTCGATCGCGGGCCTGCTCGATCGTCAGAACACCGTACGTGCCGATCGTGATCCACGAGCGCCGCTCTCTCGTGCCGTAGCGGACCATGAACACCTTTTTCCCGCTGGCGTAGACCGCCACGCAGAAACCGGGGAGCGTTGAGTCATAGAATTTTTGCCCCCTCCGATCGTCCGATACGAGGTCATCCACGACCCTTTTGGTAAGCCGTATCGCCATGCCGCTCCACCGCCCTTTCTTCGACCGCCGGGCTATCATTTGGTCGTTTTGCCGCTCCACCACCGCTCCACGGGGTGGTCAACTCGCAAATTTGCCGCTCCACATTCATCAACACCGATTGTTAGTATTATAAGGAGATTAGCACTGCCTGTCAACACCCTCAATCATCGGGTCCACGGTGATTTTTTGGATTCGTAATCATCAGGTCGCCAGTTCGATTCTGGCCGTCGGCTCCAGAAAATCAAGTAGCTAAGAGGCCGCCGAAGGGCGGCCTTTCCTTTGCGTCAAACCAGCGTCACGCCTTGAGCGGGAATCTGGGGGGTCAGCGAGGAGGGAGAAGAAGACGCCGGTGGACCTATCGATACACTTTCCGGCGGTGGGCAATGCGGACCGCGAGGATGAGGAGAATCTTGTGCTGGATGTTGTAGATCGCGCGATAGTCCCCGGCCCGGACGCGGTAGAGGTCTAATGCCCCCGTCAGCTTTACGACTCCGTTGAGCGTGGGGTTGACTTTGAGGCACCCAATCGTGTCCGCGATGGCTCGTTGGGCGGGGCGGGAGAGCTTGGAGAGGCTTCGGGCGGCGGGGGCTTCAGCGCAATCTGGTAGGGCACGACTTAGAGCCCCGGGTCCGCCTTGACCTGCTCCCAGGGGATGGAGCCCTTCTCCTTGAGTGCCTTGCGGGCGGCCCGGAGGTCGGCCTTGTTCTCCAGGTCTTCGAGGAGGAGCACGTTTTCGATGGGGACCAGGGCCGGCAGCTCCTTCACCCGCGGCATGACGGGGCGAGAGGGCTTTGGCCGCAACGGAAGGCCCTGTCGGCTGATATGCCCCGCTGATCATGAGGAATGGCTGTGGACAATTAGTTTTCCGTGCGGCGGACCCTATATTGGCGATCTACGGGGGGGCACCCGCCGCGTGCGTCGAGAGGAGACCCGTCATGGACAGCCGTATCGTCAAGGCCATCGGCATGGAAACCCAGCCCGTCGCGCTCCTTTGGACGGACGAGAAGCCGGCGGACGCCGTGGAATTCAAGGCTGGGCGCTGGGGCTGCGTGGTGACTCTCTTTGCCCAGGCCGCGGCGCGCGGACGGTCCTCGGTATTCACGCGCGACACCTACGGCTGCTGGGGAGGCGGAGTGGGCCTGGGCTTCGGCAACCGGTACGAGGACTTTCCGGGAGGCATGGACTGCTTTTGCAGATTTCTTTCGGACGGGAATGCCAAGAGCGAGGGCGGCCGAGCCATGGGAGAACGCCTGGCGGGCTTTGCCGGCCGAAGCTTTGCGGACGACTGGTTGGTGGGCGAGCGCTACTTGAAGGACGAGGAGACCACGCGCCGCTTCGTGGATTCTTTGCCTATGCGGGAGATCCCGGCCAAATACGTCCTCGTCAAGCCGCTGGGGGCCACCGACCCCGAACGGGAGCGGGTCCAGAACGTCACCTTCTTCACGGACCCCGATCGGGTCTCGGCCCTGGTGGTGCTGGCCAACTACGCCCATCCCTGCGAGGAGAACGTGGCCATCCCGTGGGCCGCAGCCTGCCAGGTGATGGGCATCTTCGCCTACCGGGAAGGCGAGCGCGAGCACCCGCGCGCCCTGGTGGGCCTCACCGATCTCTCCGCCCGCAAGAACGTGCGCGCGAGCCTGGGCGAACACACCATGAGCTTCACGGTGCCGTGGTCCCTCTTCCTCGACATGGAGGAGCGTGTGGAGGGCAGCTTCCTCCAGCGCGAGACGTGGCGCTCGCTCGGACACCACGGCTCCGTGGGGTGAGGAGGGGGCCTGCGAGACGATGGCCCTCCTCGCTTTGCCGGAAGGCGAGCGGGGGCGGCGGTGGCAGAAATGATCGGGAGGGACGGCGAGACGAGAAGGGCCTCACGGAGTGAGATCGAGCAGGGCGAGGAGGGCGGGGGGCTTCGGGCTGGTGGACACGATCGCTTCCTTCTTCCGCTTCGGCAGCTTCTTGATGCGGTGCTCGACCCGGTGAGCGAGGGAGCGGCCACCGATCTCGGCCTCGTAGACCAGCTCCAGCGGTCCTCTGGAACGCAGATACCGCGAACCGCGGCGCCCTCCCTGACGGTGCTCCGCGAGCCTGCGTTGCACGTCGGTGGCCGTGCCGGCGTAGAGGGAGCCGGAGCGCGTCCTGATCAAGTATATGTGCCATGTGCTCATGACCCTCTGACCCTCCCGATGAGGGAACAGTAGCACGACGCCAGCGGCGCGTGCCTCCGCAGCCTCCGGTCCACGCTTCGCGAAAGCCGCTTCTCCGACCGGCATGCAAAACGCCCCGAGGGATGGGCCAGGGCGGCCTTCCCTCGGGGCGTCGCGTGGTGCTTGGCTTCGGTCGCCGAAGTATCGGTATCTCTGCGCGCCTCCTACTTCTTGGCGCCGGGCGGCGGCTGGTAGGCCATGCCGAGGGCGTGGAAGAGAAAGGCGTAGACGTCGGTCTCCTGGCCGATGCGCTGGGAGAGCGAGAGGTCGATGCCGTGGCCGCTCTTGCTGCTCGTGCGCAGGAGGATGGGGGTCTTGGCGGCGTTGGCGGCCTGGAGCCGGGCCACCATCTTGCGCGATTGCATGGGATCCACGCGGGGGTCGTTGGCGCCCGTGAGGAACAGGCAGGCCGGGTAGGCCGTGCCATCCTTCACGCGATAGTACGGCGAGTAGGCGTAGAGCGCCTTGAAGTCGGCCTCGTTCTTCACCGTCCCGAACTCGGTGACGTTGAAGGAGCCGTTGGGGCTCAGCTCCACGCGGAGCATGTCGTAGATCCCCACGAAGCTCACGACGGCCTTGAAGAGGCCGGGATGCTGCGTCAGCTCGGCGCCCATGAGCAGGCCGCCGTTGCTGCCGCCCTCGATGGCGAGCTTCTGGGAGCTGGTGTACTTCTGATAGATGAGCGCCTCGGCGCAGGCGGCGAAGTCGTCGAAGACGTTCTGCTTCTTCGTGAGCATGCCGGCCTCGTGCCAGGCCTCGCCAAACTCGCCGCCGCCGCGCATGCTGCCCTCGGCCCACACGCCGCCCTGCTCGATCCAGAGGCGGGTGAGGGGGGAGAAGCGGGGAGTCATGGCAATGCCGAAGCCGCCGTAGCCCGTCAGCAGGGCCGGGTTCTGCCCGTCGAGCTTGGTACCCTTGCGCATGAGGATGGTCAGGGGCACATGGGTACCGTCCTTCGAGACGGCGTCGGTGCGGATCACCTCGGTGTCCGAGTAATCGGCGGGCGAGGTCTCGCGCAGGGCCGTCTCGGTCACCTTGCCCGTGGCTGGCGCGTAGCGGTACCAGGCGGGGGGTGTCACGTAGCTCTGGTCGCGGAAGCAGAGTTCGCCCCCCACGGCGAGCATCTCGCCCACGGCGCTCACGGGCGGAACGGCCACCTCGCCGAGGGTCTTGCCCTCCATGTCGTAGACGCGGATCGTGGAGGGGCCGCCAAGCATCTCGTTCACGAAGAGGCGGTCGCCCACGGGCGTGAAGGATTCCACCACCGCGGCCTTCGACTCGGGGACCACGACCTTTGCCTGGGCGAGCACGGGCTCGGCGCACGAGAGTCGCAGCACCTTGCCCATGGGGGAGTCCTTCAGGGAGAGCAGGACCAGGGTGTCCTTGGGGCCGAACTCCGCCGCCGTGATCTTGTCCGCGAACGCCGCCACCTGCTTCCAGCCGCCCGATGGCCCGAGGAGGTAAAAGGCGAACTGGCCGCCGTCCCCGTTGGCCACCGTTGCGAGGATGTATTTGCCGTCCTCGCTGCTCTTCAGAGTCGCCTCGGCGATGCGCGGCCAGCCCTTGCCTACGGCGTAGACGTCCTTCTCCGTGGGGGTGCCGAGCTTGTGGAAGTAGACCTCTTGGTAAAAGTCCAGGTCCTGCGGGGGCCGCTCCTTGCCGCGCGGGTAGCGGGTGTAGTAGAAGCCGCTGCCGTCTTGGTTCCACGCGAGGCCGCCCCCGGCCGTTCCCTCGTTCACCCGCGGAATGGGCTCGTAGATCTCCTTGCCCGTTGCCGCGTCGTAGACGTGCACGGTCCCGTCCTCGCTCCCGCCCACCGAGAGGGAGACGGCCAGGAGCTTGGCGTCGGGCGACGGGACGTACCAGTCGATAGCCGTGATGCCCCGCGGGTCGATGGCGTTGGGGTCCACCACGGACTTGGCGGCGGGATCGTCGAGCGATTTGAGCGTGACGAGGAGGGGCTGCTGCTTCGGGGGCTGCCGCTTCATGGCGAAGAGGACCCCGTGCACCTCGCGCAGGTCGAAATAGCTGGGCGAGGCGCCGCCGAGGAGATCATCGAGCCGGCCCTGGATCTCGGCCCTGTAGGGGAGTGCGTCCAGGAACTTCGCCGCGCAGGCGTTCTGGGCTTCGCTCCAGGCCCTCACCGCGGGGTCCGCCCAGTTCTCCAGCCAGCGGTAGTCTTCCGTCACCTTCACTCCAAAGAAGGTGGAGGTGGCGGGCTTCTTGGGCGTGGGCGGCGGGCATTGCGCCGCGCCCGCGGCGGCCAGCGCGGCGGGAGCCATGCAGGCCAGCAGGAGTGAGGCGACCGTGGAAGAAAGGTGCTTCATGAAAGGCTCTCCCTGATCAGCGGCCGCCTCCGGGCCCGCGCGCCGGACCCCGCCGACGACCGTCCGCTGTCGTTCCGATTCTACTGCAAGCCGCCCCTGGAAGGAGAGCGCACTCGCGCCAGGTGCCCAAAAGAAATGGCGGATTCCGGATAAGCCGGACTGACGGGGCGGTTGAGGTGCAGGACCATCCCTGCCGGTCATTCTGGGGAGCGGGGGATGTCCAGAATCCCACGCCGGAAAGGGCTGATTCCCGGCAAGGCGGGAGGTGGGATGGGGGATGGTCGCCTGAAGGAGGCCCTCGGAGATGATGATGTGCGAAGTGCGGGAATCGGCTGGGCCGTGGCGCGTTTCGCCTACCTGGGGCGGAGGCCATGACGCATCGCATCGAAATCGACAGGCCGCTCTTGCAGTCGCTGCTGGTGCTGACGACGGTGATCGAGGCACACGACCCCTATTCGGGCGGGCACGTGTGGCGCACCAGCCGATACGCCAGGGCGCTGGCGCAGGCGGCGGGCTTCGGGGAGGGGGACGTCTTCCTGGCCCAGCTCGGGGCGCTGGTTCACGACGTGGGCAAGGTGGGCATCCCCGACGCCATCCTCCTGAAGGAGGGGAAGATCACCGAGGAGGAGCACCGAGTCATCCAGCTCCACCCCGAAATCGGCCACGACATCATCGCCAACCACCCGCTGGCGCCGCTTGTGGATAGGCCCATCGCGGAGCACCACCTGCGCGCGGACGGGGCGGGCTACCCCAGCCGGCTGCAGGGCACCCGGCCCTGGATCATCAGCAAGATCGTCAGCGTGGCCGACGCCTTCGACGCCATGACGAGCTTCCATCCCCGCCGGCGGGACGATGCCGTGGACCACGCGCTGTCCGCCCTGGAAGAGGAGCGGGGGCGCCAGTTCGACGCCGATCTGGCCGACGCCTTCGCGGAGCTGGTGCGCCGTGGTGGGGCGGACCATGTGCTCGACCACGCCGCCGATGGAGCCCTGGCGATCTCATGTCCGGCGTGCGGGCCCATGATCGCCCCGCCCGCCGGCGCCCTGGAGGGGCATGACGTGGAGTGCCCCTCCTCGGAGGATGCCTTCGTCCTCGGCTTCGCCTCCGACACCTTCGAACTGGAGTGGACCGGCCGGTCCGCCTTTTCGCGATAGAGAGCCCGCGGGAGCGAAGAGTAAAGGGTAAAGAGCAAAAGGGTAAGGGAAAAGTTGGGCGGCGGGCGGGGGGGCTAACGCCGTCCGCCGCGCTCCGTCTGTCCCCTCGCCAGCCTCTCCCCGTTCCGCGTCCCTCTCGCCGTCGGCGCGGAAATGAAGCGGAGGGGAATGGGGTTAAGGAGTGATGAGGCACAAGCAGGGAGAGAGGATGGCCGGAAGAGGTCTTCCCCGCGCCCTTACCGAAGTTTAGAGTAGGGGGGGAGTACCGGGGGCGGTACAGGGGAGAAGGGTTCATGCCGTATCAGAGGGACTTCTTCAAGGATCTGCTGGACAACCTGTCGGACGGAGTCTACTTCGTGGACCGCGAGCGGCGCATTCTCTACTGGAACCTCGGCGCCGAGCGCATCACCGGCTACCGGGCCGAAGAGGTGGTGGGCCGGCTCTGCTTCGACAACATCCTCATGCACGTATCCCCGGACGGGTGCGCCCTTTGCCAGGGGCTGTGCCCGCTCGCCCGCACCATCCAGGACGGCAAGGCGAGGGAGAACGAGGTGTTCCTGCACCACCGGGATGGCCACAGGGTGCCCGTTCTCGTTCGCATCTCGCCTTTGCGGGACGAGCGCGGGGCGATGGTGGGGGCCGTGGAGGTCTTCAGCGATAACTCCTCCAAGGTGGCGGCCCTGCGGAAAATCGAGGAGCTTCAGGAGGTCGCCCTTCTGGATCCCCTCACGCAACTCGGGAACCGCCGGTACTGCGAGATCACCCTCACCGACAAATTCGCCGAGATGGGCCGCTTCGGGTGGTCCTTCGGTGTCCTATTCATGGATATCGACAACTTCAAGTCGGTCAACGACCGCTATGGCCACGACATCGGGGACGACACCCTGCGCATCGTCGCCAAGACCCTGCTCACCAATACGCGCACCATGGACTTCATCGGCCGCTGGGGCGGCGAGGAGTTCCTGGCGGTCATCCTCAACGTGGATGCCGACAAGCTCGTGCAGATCGGCGATCGATTCAGGATGCTCGTCGCCCAGAGCAGCCTCAGCCTCGGGGCCGAGCAGGTCAGCGTGACCATCTCCACGGGGGCGACCCTCGCCGGCCCCGACGACACCCAGGACTCCCTCATGCGCCGGGCCGACGCCCTCATGTACCGCAGCAAGGGCCAGGGCCGCGACCGCGTCATCCTCGGCTGACCCGCGCCGGCCCCTCCACCGTTCCCTGTTATCTTCCCCTTCATGCCTGCCCATAACAGACCGTCTTGCCGGCTCCGAACGACGGTCGGGTCTGGGCCGCACCTTTGGCGCGGCACCCGGGAGAAGAATTCCCGCAACGGGCATTATCTAGGATGCGCGGACGGGAGCTGCTCTTCTAGGGAGGCGAGGTCCCGGCTCAATGGGCTCGGGGATGGGGACGCGAGTGGAGGCCCGATCCAGGAAATAAGGTGGCAAGCGGCGCTTTACGCGATGTCCGCCGAGCGCACGCGGTTGCGGCCCTCGCGCTTGGCGCGGTAGAGAGCGGCGTCGGCGGCCGCCACGAGCTCTTCCGGCTTGGCCTCGTTCCCCGGCCCGGTGATGGCCACGCCGATGCTGATGGTGACGTAAGGCGAGATGCCCGAGACTCCGGTGGGGATGGCCAGGGCCTCGACGCGGGCGCGCAGGCGCTCGGCCACGTCGGCCGCTCCGGACAGCTCGTGGGCGGGCAGGATGGCCACGAACTCCTCGCCGCCGTATCTCGCCAGAAGATCGCCGGCGCGTTGGAGCGCCCCCGCCATGGCCTCGGCCACGCGTTTGAGGCAGAGGTCGCCTGTCTGGTGGCCGTAGGCGTCGTTGTAAGGCTTGAAGTGATCGATGTCGGCCATCAGGAGCGCCAGGGGAGCGCCCGTGCGCGCGGCGCGGCGCCACTCCACGTCCAGCATCTCCTCGAACCGGCGCCGGTTCGCCACGCCGGTGAGGTCGTCGCGGTTGGAAAGCTCCTTCAGTTGAGCGTTGGCCGATTCGAGCTGTCGGCCTCGGTCTACCAAGGTCTCGTTGACCTTGGCGAGCTGCGAGGTCCGCTCCTCCACCAGCCGGGTCAGGGCCACCTCGCGCCGCGCCGCGGCCTTGAGCCTCAGCGTGACGGTGCCGTACACGACGGCTCCGGCGCCAAGGATGCACAGCAGCACGAACCACCACGTTTGGTAGAAGTAGGGGAGCCGCGCGAACGCGAAGGTGTCGCCCTTCTCGTTCCAAAAGCCGTCGTTGTTGCAGGCGATCACCTGGAAGACGTAGCGGCCCGGAGGCAGCCCGGTATAGACCGCCTCGCGGTGGGTGCCCGCGTGGATCCAGTCGCTGTCGTACCCGATGAGGCGGTAGCGAAAGCGCTCCTTCTCCGGCGCGACGAGGCTGAGCGCCGTATAGAGAAATTCGACGCGGTGCCTGCCGGGCGCCAACTGCAGGTCGCTCTTGAGGGGAACGGACCGGCCGTCCACCCGCATCTCCTCGATGACCACCGGGGGCGGCTGCCTGTTCAAGCGGATCGCCCTCGGGTTGAGCACCGCCAGCCCGCGGACCGTGGGGAAGCAGAGCCATCCCCCGCGGGTGCGGCACCCCGCGGGCTGGAGGCCGCCGTTGCACTCGCTGCTTCCCATACCGTCCGAACGGCCGTAGGCATCGCAGTAAACCTTGGCGGCCCTGCCGTCGGCTACCGCGTCGAGTTCGCTCTTGGGGGCGCTGAAAACCCCTTTGTTGCAGCTCATCCAGAGGCGTCCGGCGCCGTCGTCCAAAATCACGAAGACGGTGTCGTTGAAGAGGCCCTGCCGGCGGGTGATGCTGGCGAAGCGTCCATTCCGTAAGCGGCTGAGCCCCTCGGTGGTGCCGATCCACAGGGTTCCGTCCGCGTCCTGGTGGAGGGAGAGCACGCTATCGCTGGCCAGGCCCTGCCGGGTCGTGTAGGCGGTGAATTTGCCATCCTTGTAGAAGTCCAGCCCTCCCGTGTCGGTGCCCATCCAGATGCCCCCGCCGCGGTCTTCGAGGAGGCAGTCCACTGACTGGCCGGAGAGTCCGTCCTTCTTCTCCAGGAGATCGGCATGGCCATCCCGGATGCGAAAGACGCCGTTGGCGCAGCCTACCCACAGGGTTCCCGCCCGGTCCCGGAGCATGCAGGTGAAGCCCGTGTTGGCCAGCAATGGGTCCTTGGGGAGCAGGCGCGTGACGTGCCCGTCCTTCCATCGAACGATGCCGCCCGCGTCGAGCGCCAGCAGGATGGATCCGTCCGGGTCCTCCATCAGGGTGTCCACCGTGTCGCTCGGCAGGCCCTGCGCCTTGGTCAGGTTGGTGACGCCCGCCTGGCTCCACCGGGAGGCCCCTCCCCCGTCGGTTCCCATCCACAGGCTCCCGTCCTTTGCCTGGAGGACGTTCAGGACCATGTCGTTCAGGAGCCCGTTGGCCTTGGTGAGCGTGAAGAATTTGTCGTCCCTGAATCGGTTGAGGCCGTCCGCCGTGCCCACCCAGAGGTTCCCCTCCCTGTCCTCCAGGATCGAGAGGACCTGGCCGCTGGAGAGACCGTCCTCCGTGCCGTACGACTCAAACCGCCCCTTGCGGTAGCGGCAGAGTCCGTTCTTGGTACCGATCCAGAGGCAGCCCTCTTTCGGTAGAGAGAGGAGGGCGTTGACCGTGTCGTGCGGAAGGCCGTCCTTGGTCGTAAAGAGCCTGACGGAATCGTCCGGGGCGATGTGAAAGAGCCCCCGGAAGCTCCCCACCCAGACGCCGCCTCGGCCGTCGCCCGCGAGGGCGTAGTACCAGTTCCGCTCCTTTAGCGGCACCGGAAAGGGCGACAGGCGGCCCGCCTTCCACCTCGCCAGTCCGTGGTTGGTGCCGATCCAGACCGTCCCGTCGGGCGCCTCGTAGGTGGCGTAGACAACGTTTCCAGGCAGGCCGTCGCTGGTGGTGTAGGTACGCACCGACGAGCCGTCGAGGAGGACCAGGCCGCGGTTGTCGGTGCCGAGCCACAGACGACGCTCCTCGTCCACCATGACCGACATGAACCGGTAGCCCTGCAGGGGGCGCACTCGTTCGGGAACGCTGATGGTCCCACCGCTCATTCTGAAGAGCCCGCCGCTGTCCAGGCAGACCCACAGCCCCCCGTCGGGATCCTTGCAAAGCGCTACGACGTCGCTTCCGGGCAGGCCCGGCGTCTTCTCGTGGTCGTAGACGGTGAAGCGGACCCCGTCGAAACGGACCAGCCCCTCCTGCGTGCCGAGCCAGATGTAGCCGCGATCGGACTGCACCATGGCCTGGATGGAGTTCTGGGGGAGGCCGTCCTTCTCGCGCCAGACGTGATGGCCGTATTGGACGATGAACTTGGTCGGGTCTAGGGCGCTGGATGGCAAGCACAAGCCGACCATGCATGCCATAACGAGCGCAAGTACCGCGTGCTTTCGCACGGCGTTCTCCTAAGCCCCCTAACCCCATACGAAATAGATTCTGGACGGCCGCCTCAGGGGCGCGCCTCTCTTGCAGTGTAGGCTTTTCGCATGCGGGACCGCAAGCGAGGGATCGCTTTCAAGGGAGGAGAGTGCGAGGGGAGAAGTGAGATGTGAAAACAAGCCCGTCCAAAATAGACCGCCTTGCCGGCTCCGAGCCATGGCCGGGTCTGGGCCGGCCCTCCTCGGCGCTCCCCCCGCTTTCGCGGGGGTCGCTGCTCCTCCCTGCCCTTGCGTGAGGAGCCCTTTGAGCGGGGAAACCTCCCTGTTCCCCCGCGCCCCCTTCGCCGCGCCGCCTGGCCGTGGCAGGGTCGATGCTCCTATAAAAGACCCTGCGCTTTCATGAGTTCGGCGATGAGCAAGGTTCCGCCGGCGGCGCCGCGGATGGTGTTGTGGACGAGGGCGGCGTATCGAAGGCCGAGGATGGGGCAGGGCTGGAGGCGGCCGACGGTGACGGCCATGCCCCCACAGCGGTCGCGATCCAAGAGGGGCTGGGGGCGGGCGAATCCCTCTTCCAGGACGACGGGCCGTTCGGGGGCGGAGGGAAGGCCCAGGCCGGCGAGAGGGGAGCGGTAGCTCATGAAGGCGCGCCGGACCTCCTCCATGTCGGCCGGGCGCTCAAGCTCCACGGAGACGGAGAGCACATGGCCGTCGCGCACGGGGACGCGGTTGCACTGCGCGCCGAGGGGCAGCTCGGCGGGGCGGACGGAGCCGCTTACGAGCCGGCCGAAGATCTTGGCGGGCTCGGCGCGGAGCTTGGCCTCCTCCCCGGAGATCTCCGGCAGCACGTTGTCCAGAGCCTCCAGGGAAGCGACGCCCGGATGGCCGGCGCCGGAGAGGGCCTGCAGTGTCGTGACCAAAACCCTCCGCAGGCCGAAGGCCCGGCGCAGCGGCTCCAGCGAGAGGCAGAGGCCGATGGTGGAGCAGTTGGGGTTGGCGGCAACGGCACCGCCGTATCGGGCGCGCTGCGAGGCGAGGAGGGCCAGGTGGTCGGCGTTCACCTCGGGGATCACGAGGGGCACCTGCGGGTCCATGCGCAGGGCGCTCGCGTTGCTGATCACCGTGAAGCCGGCGGCCCGGAAGGCGGGTTCCGCCTCGGAAGCCGTGGCGGCGTCGAGGGCGGAGAATGCGAAGGCGGCCTCGATCCCACCGGGGTCAAGGGGCCGCACCGGCATGCCCGCGGCGCTCTCGGGCACGCCGCCCGGCAGGAGCCAGCGCACCGCCTCGCCGTAAGGCTTGCCGGCCGAGCGATCGGAGGCGACGAGTGCGGCCAGCTCGAACCAGGGATGGCCTTCCAGGAGATGGACGAACCGCTGGCCCACCATGCCCGTGGCGCCCAGCAGCGCCACCTTCAGCCGCCGATCAGCCACGTGCGGCCTCCTTCTCGGTGACGGCGGCCCCAGCATTCTGTTCGAAGAATCGCCGGTGGAGCGAGCGCACCGCCGAGGCCAGGTCGGATTCGGTGATGACGAAGCCCAGGGCCACCTCGGATCCTCCCTGTGAGATGAGGGAGACGGGCACCTCTCCGAGGGCGTCGAAGACCTGGCCGGCGAGCCCGGGGTGCCCCCTGAGCCCTTCCCCCACTACGCAGACCATGGCCTGTCCCTCCCGGACGCTGACGGAGCCTAGCTTCGACAGTTCGCGCAGGGCCGCCTGCAGGGTAGGGCAGCTCTGGAATGCCATGGCGACGGAGACTTCGGAGGTGGCGAGGGCGTCGGGGACGACGCCGTGCCTGTCCAGGATCTCGAAGAGGCGGGCCAGGAAGCCGTGGGCTTTGAACATCCGTGCTGAGACGAGGTGCACGAGAGTCACCCCTTCCTTGTAGGCGATGCTGCGCACCGGGCGCCCGTCCCGCGGGGCTTCGGCAAGGACGACCGTGCCGCGGCCGGCGGCGCGCCGCGTGTTGAGCACCCGCACGGGGATGCCGCGCTCCACGGCCGGGGCGAGGGTCTTGGGATGAAGGACACGGGCGCCGAAGAAGGCCAGCTCCGCCGCCTCGCGGAAGCTCATGACGGGGATGTTCCTGGCCTCCGGGACGAGCGAAGGGTCGGCCGTCATGACCCCGTCCACATCGGTCCAGATCTCGATCTCCTCGGCCCCGAGGGAAGCGCCTATGAGGGAGGCGGTGTAGTCCGAGCCCCCCCGGCCCAGGGTAGTGGCGGCGCCCGAGAGGTCCCGGGCGATGAACCCCTGCGTCACGGGCACGAGGCGGCGGGCCAGCAGGGGCGCGAAGGCCTCGCGGCAGCGGTGCCCCGTCTCCTCGATCAGGGGTTCGGCTCCGCCGTGGGAGGATTCGGTCACCACCAGCTCGCGCACGTCCACCCAGACGGCGGGAAGTCCCCGCGAGGCGAGGGCCGCCGACACCAGTCGGCTGGAGAGCAGCTCGCCGAAGTGGAGCAGGCGGTCCTCCACCGCCGGGGAGAACTCTTCCACGGCGGCGAGCCCGCCGACCAGGCGCTCGATAGAGGCGAAGTCGCGATCGAAGTGCGTCAGCAGAGACCGCCGTTCCTGGGCCGCCTCCAGCAGTTCTTCGGCCAGCCCCGCGTGGAGGCGGCGCAGGTCGCGCAGGACCTGGAGGCCGAAATCGAGGCGTCCTGAGGCCGAGGCGCGGCCGATGGCCTCTAATGCGTCGGTGGTCTGGCCCACGGCGGAAACCACGAGCAGGAGCGGCTCGGAGGCCCTGCTCCGGGTGATGGCGGCCAGGCGCAGGACGGCCTCCGCGTCGCCCACCGAGGTGCCGCCGAACTTCAAAACGCGCATGGCGAAAACCTTTTGTCGAGGAAGGCCGCGAGCAGGAGGTCCAGCGCGGCGGTCTCCACGAGGAAGGCGTCGTGGCCGAACCGGGAGGTCAGCTCGGCGTAGGACGCTTTCGCCCGCAGGATCCTGAGCCCCTCGGCGGTGGCGCGAAGGGCGCTTGGCGCGAAGAGCACGTCCGAGTCGATGCCGACGACCATCACCTCCGCGCGGATCGCCGCCATGGCCTCCTCCGGGGAGGAGAACCCGGCGGAGGCGTCGTGCAGGTCCATCATGCGGGTGAGGGCCACGTAGCTTCGCGCATCGAAGCGCCGCACGAGTTTCTCGCCCTGGTAGCCGAGGTAACGCTCCACCTGGAAGGGGTTGGAGGCGGAAAGGCGCGCGGCCGCCGCAGGCTCCAGCCGCTCGCGTCCGAAGCGCTCCTCGAAGAGGGGCTCGCTCCGGTAGGAGACCATGGCGATGGCTCGGGCCAGGGCCAGCCCCCGTTCGGGGCCGTTCCCCTCGTAGCGCCCCTGGTGCCAGGCGGGATCCAGCTCGATGGCGCGGCGGCCCGCGTCGTTGAGCGCGATGGACCAGGCCGTGGCCCGGAAGGGTCCCGCGATGGGGACGGCGGCGGCCACGAAGTCGGGGAACTGGACGGCCCATTGCCAGGCTAGCATGGCGCCCAGGGAGCCGCCCAGCAAGAGCGCCAAGCGGCGCACGCCGATGTGGTCGAGGAGTGCCTTGAAGGCCCGAACCGCATCCCGAGTGGTCACGACGGGGAAGGAGGCCCCGTAAGGCCTGCCCGTCTCCGGATCGGTGCTGCCCGGCCCCGTGGAGCCGTAGCAGCCGCCGGGGATGTTGGCGCAGATCAGGAAATACCGGGAGGGGTCCAGGGCCCGCCCCGGCCCGATGAGTCCTTCCCACCAGCCCGGCTCGTCCTCCGGACCGTGGGAGGCGGCGTGGGGGCCGCCGGTCAGGGCGTGGCAGAGAAAGACGGCGTTGTCACCGGCCTCGTTCAGATCTCCCCAGGTCTCGTAGGAGAGGGTCAGGTCGTGCAGAAAGCCGCCCCCTTCGAGCGGAAAGGGTCCGGGAAGGAGGTAAAGCTTCTGGGAGCGGGGATCGGGAACCTGGGCTGGCTGGCTCATGCCTTCTCCAGGGCCTGAGCGAGGTCCGCCAGGAGATCGTCGATGTGTTCCAGGCCGACCGAAAGACGCACCAGGTCGGGGGTAATGCCGCCCTTCCGCTGGTCCTGTTCGCTGAGCTGGGAGTGGGTCGTGGTGGCCGGGTGGATGGCCAGGCTCTTGGCGTCGCCCACGTTCGCGAGGTGTGAGAAGAGCGCGAGGCCGTCGATGAAGCGCCCTCCCGCCTCGGCGCCGCCGCGCACCCCGAAGACCACCATTCCGCCGAAGCCGCCGCTCAGCACGCGGAGAGCAGGCGCGTGAGCGGGATCTTCCTCCAGCCCCGGGTAGCGCACCCAGGACACCTTTGGGTGGGCCTTGAGAAAGCGGGCCACACAGAGGGCGTTCTGGCAGTGGCGCTCCATCCGCAGGGGCAGCGTTTCGAGGCCCTGGAGGGCGTACCAGGCGTTGTCGGGGTTCAGGCAGGCGCCGAGGTTGCGCAGGGGGACCGTCCGGGCGCGAACGATGAACGCGACGGGCGAGAGCGGCCCCAAGTCGTGCGCGAAACGCAGGCCGTGATAGCTCGGCTCGGGCTCGTTGTAGAGCGCGAACCGGGCGCTCGTCCAGTCAAACCGTCCCGAGTCCACGATGATCCCGCCGATGAACGTGCCGTGGCCGCCGATCCACTTGGTGAGCGAGTGGACCACGATGTCGGCGCCCTGCTCGATGGGTCGGCAGAGGTGGGGGGTAGCGAAGGTGTTGTCCACGATGAGCGGAAGGCCGTGAGCCTTGGCTATGCCGGCCACGGCGGGGATGTCCACGACGTCGAGGGCCGGGTTCCCGATGGTCTCCACGAAGAGGGCCCGGGTCTTGGGCGTGATGGCGCCCTCGAAGCTGGAGGGATCGAGGGGGTCCACGAAGCGGGTGTGGATGCCGAACTGGGGGAGGATGTCGTGGAACTGGGTGTAGGTGCCGCCGTAGAGGTTGGAGGCGGAGATGATCTCGTCCCCCGATCGGGCGAGGTTCACGACGGCCGTGAAGATGGCGGCCGTGCCGGAGCTCACGGCCAGCGCGGCGGCACCTCCTTCGAGGGCGGCCACGCGCTTCTCAAGCACGTCGTGCGTGGGGTTCTGGAGGCGCGTGTAGATGTTGCCGAGCTCCTTGAGGGCGAAGAGGTTGGCCGCGTACTCCGTGCTCTTGAAGACGTAGCTGCTCGTGCGGTGGATGGGGAGCGCGCGGGCGCCCGTCTCGTCGATGGGCTGTCCCGCGTGAAGGCAGAGGGTCTCGAAGCGGTAGTCCGCCATGGTTTCCTCCCGGCAAGGGGCAAAAACAAAAAACCCGCCTCGGCCGAAGCCGGACGGGTCGCGTCCATGCTTTAGCCGCATTTCTTAAGCGCCCGCAAGCTATGGTTCAAATCGGCGCCCGAATCAAGGCGAGAATGTAGCACCCGGCCTGGGGGCTGTCAAGGGGATGGAAATACCCACATTCCGCCGTGCTGTGACCACCGCAGGTGCGCTCTGGGAGCGCGATTCAGCAAGAGCGCTCCCGCTTCACCGCGGTGAGCTGGCCGGTGGCCTTCGGCGTCCTCGCCACGGTGCGGCGTCATCTGGGCAAGGGGCTGGGTTGCCGAACCGGCTGTGAACGGGGCTCATTCAGGCAGGGCGGAAAGCGAAGGGAATCTCAGCCATCGGTAGCATCTCAAGACGCGCAACCTTGGGGAGACGCCCATCGTTGTGCTTCCCAGGGGCGTCCGTTGGGTTATGCTCGTCGAAATAGGGGGAGCATGCCATGAAGACTGGATCGAAGGTGGTGGTGGGCGTCCTGGCTGCGCTCCTGATGCTGTGCGTGGCGTCGGGCGTGGCCCTCTTCGTGAGCGGTGCAGGGCAGAAGATCCGGGGCTTTGCGACGGGTATGGTGCAGGTGGCCGGAGAGGCCAAGGGGCTGGATGCGCTCAACCGGAAGCATCCCTTCTCGCCCCCCGCGAACGGCGAAGTGAGTGAGGCGCGGCTGGAGGCCTACATCCGGGCCTGCCAGGAGCTGAAGCCGGAGTCCGACAAATACGAGGCGTGGTTTCGAGCCCACGAGCACCAGGGCCGCCATGAGGGAAACTTCGGCGAGGCCGGCGAGGCGGTGGGCCTCGTGGGCGGAGTCATGAAGGCCATGGCCGCGGCTCTGGAGTCCCAATCCATGGGGCCGCAGGAGTTCCACTGGATCCGGCGCGCGATGCGGAAGGCTCAGCGCGACACCGCGGGGCGGCACGGATCGGCGCTGGAGCACGAGATGCTCGATGCCCTGCAGCAGGCGGCGGGCGCTCCTGGCCTCGATGGCGGGACGCGCAGGAGGCTGGAGAACGAGATCCAGTCCTTCCGGCAGCGGATCTCCGAGGGAAGCCAGCCGCTCACGGCCAATGACGAGCTCTATCTCAAGTACGCCGGCCAGCTCGCGGCCTGCGAACTGGGCGAGGAGACGCTCTCACTGGTGGGTGGGTTCGAGGGCGGCCCCCGCGGCGAGAGACGCGCGGGCATCGCGCGTTGAGGACTCCCGTGAAACCGGACAGCGCGCGAATCGAGGGCTTTTGTTGAAGCCACTTCGGCGCTATAACAGGGTGCGGGGCGGGCGCCCCGCGAGACGGCTCATTCGAAAGGAGACGGGCATGGCGAAGAGGCGGCTCTTAAAGGCCACGGGGCTCACGCTGACGTTGGGAATGTTCGTGATCGCCGCGGGGGCCGCCGCGCCGCCGACGCGCGTGAAGGCTCCACCTCCGGCCCAGAAGAAGGCAGCGGCGTCCGTAGAGCGCACCGTCGTGGAGATCCCCGGGGGTTCGGGCGGCGTCCGTTTCGACGACCTGCAGTACTCCTCCTTTCTCGGCAAGGTCCTCCTCCCGGCAGGGAAGACGGGGGACCTCGATCTGGTTGATCCCGACACCCTCGCCGTGACTCCCATTTCCGGGTTCAGCACGGGTTCCACCGGGAAGCACCGCTGGGGAGAGGGCACCACCTCCGTGGACGAAGGGGCCGGCCTCCTCTTCGCCACCGACCGGACGAGCCGGACCGTGAAGGTCATCGACCCAGCCTCCAGAAAGATCGTGGCCAGCGCCTCCCTCGCCTCGGGTCCAGACTACGTGCGCTTCGTTGCCCCCACGCGGGAGCTCTGGGTGACCGAACCCGGCGCCGAACAGATCGAGATCTTCCGCCTCCCGGAGGGCCCCGCGCCCATACCCGTGCACGAGGCCGTCATCTCCGTCCCCGGCGGCCGGAGTCGCTCGTCATCGACGCCCAACGCGGCTTGGCCTACGTCAACCTCTGGAAGGATCGGACCCTTGCCATCGACCTGCACAAGCGGACCATCGTGTCGAGGTGGCCCAACGGCTGCGAGGGCTCCAGGGGGCTCGCCCTGGATGCCGCGGACGGCTGGCTCTTCGTCGGGTGCGCGGAGGGGGGCGCCTCGGTCCTGGACGTGGCTCACGGCGGCAAGGTGCTGGACCACCTGAAGGCGGGTGAAGGCGTGGACATCATCGCCTACGATCCGGCCCTCCGCCACCTGTACGTTCCCGGTGCGCGCAGCGCCACACTCTCCATCCTGGGAGCCTCGACGACGGGGAAGCTGTCCCTCCTGGGCACCTTCCCGACGGAGAAGGGCTGCCACGGGGTGGCCGCCGTCGGAGGGAAGGCCTTCGTCCCCGATCCCAGGGGAGGCCGGCTTCTGGTCATCGCGGACCCCTACCCGCCGGCCAAGTAGCTCCCGCGCGGCAGGATCGGCGCCGGACGCGTGGAGGCGCGGGACGGCCGCGATCAGCCGTCCGTCCGCCCTTCGCTTCCGTTCCCCGGCATCCCCGGAAAGGGCACGGCGCTCTGGTGATTGCTCCGGGGGACCATGACGGTCCGCTCGAACTCGATCACCGTGGCCCCCTCCTGGTTGACGCCGGTGGTCCTGACCTTGACGATCCCCATGGAGGGCCGGGAACGGGAGGGGCGGGCCTCGATCACGGTGCTGAAGGCGCGGAGCGTGTCCCCCGCAAAGACGGGATGGGTGAGGCGCACCTCCTCCCAGCCCAGGTTAATCGCATTCTGGGAGACGTCGGCCACCGAGAGTCCGGTCACCACGGCGAGAGTCAGCGTGGAATCCACCAGCATCCGGCCGAATTCCGTCCTCGCCGCGTGGGGTTGGTCGAAGTGGATGGGGTTGGAGTTCGTGGTCAGCAGCGTGAACCAGATGTTGTCCGCGTCTGTGAGGGTGCGCCCGAGAGGGTGCGGGTAGACGTCGCCCACCGTGAAATCCTCGAAGAACCGCCCCTGCCAGCCTGTCTTGATGGTCATGGCTCCTCCCGGATGAATCCGCCCGGGCCCGTCATCCGCGGCTCGCGGCGAGCAGGATGCCGGGCAGCTTGAATGCTGAGGGCGCGGCCTCGAAGTGCACGAGGCGCCGTGCCAGCGGGACGAGGGTGCGGAAGCTCGGGAATACGGGCGGCTTGGGCCACTGCCGGAACGGCCCCCGGACCACGGTCTTCTGCGGCCGTGGGATCATGAGGTAGTTGTGCACGGTACCCTGGCCGGACTGGATGTCGTTGTGGGGATGCCCGGGGAAGGCCCCCCACGTGCCGGCCATGGTGGCGAAGTTCATGACGCCCCAGACGTTGACACCGACGGTCCCGTAGCGCAGGTCCCTCACGGCCCGCTCCACCGCTTGGGCGATGGCGGGGTCTTTCAGCGACGCCGGATGGACGAGGATCGTGCTCGTGAGCGTCCCCCACAGCCTCTCGTTGGCGAAGCGGACGGCGGCCTCGATGAAGGAGGGTACGTCTTCCGCCTCCAGGGCCGTCTCCGAGAAGAGCGAGCAGAACCCTTCGGTGGTGAAGCAGATGTCGTCGCGGCGCGCTGGATCGAGGCCCGAGATGAGGGTCCACGGCAGGCGGGAGCCGTCCGCCTCGCCGAGGCCCTCGGCCTCGGGGTGGGCCTCCACGAAGGCCCTGTGGACCGACTGGGCACCGGGGTAGTAGGCCTTCCGGGTCGGTGTGCTTCTCAAGACACGCCGGATCTCCCGAAGCAGATCCTCCCTCTGAGCCCAGCCGGCGTGCTGGATGATGACCCGCGTGGTAAGACAGTTGAAGCCCGCGTTGAAGACCAGCATCCCCGCCAGGTGCTCCCCCTGGTAGGCGAGGTCGCCCTTGCTCCATGGGCCCGGCACCACGATCACCGGGCTGAGGTTTCCCAGCTCGCACGCGAAGGGCTTGGTGACGATCCGTTCGGCGGCCTGCTTCCTCTTGCGGCCCTCCGGCCCCGGGCCGAAGACGATGGCGTCGTAGGTCCTGTCGGAGCCGGTGAGGTGGATCTCGTCCACCCGGTCGTGGCTCGTGAGGTAGGCGCCCTCCTCGACGGCGCCCCGCACGATCCTGAGGAATCCGCCCTCGATGAGGGCCGCGTAGCCGCGCTCGAGCAGCGGCGTGAGGTAGTCGGTCACGGGGTGCGTCTTGTAGATCACCACCGCGCCGTCGCAGAAGAGCTTATCGAGGATGTCGCAGGGTCCCAGAATGGAGACGTTGCCGGCGCCGAGGACCAGGGCGGTCTTGCCTTTCGGGGCCGGTCCGCGGTAGAGCCCGGCCTGGCCGGACCGGACCGCCGCCGCGTCGACGCCGGGCTCGGTCCAGATCTCGGTCTTCATCCCGGGATAGAAGATCCGGTCGTAGAGGTTCTGCGGGAAGACCCGCACGCTCGTCTGGCCTTCGCCGCAAGGTTTCATGGGGCCAGGAAGAGGAGGGGGGCCGCCCCCGGCCAGCGCGCGCAGGGTGTCCCTGAGCATCCGCACGCCCTTGAGCAGTACGCTGAAGGTGAACCACTCCTCGCCGTGGGCGGCCGAGCCCCGCTCCACGCCCTTGGCGTCGGCGCAGGCGTCGGACCACTCCTGTGCCAGTGGGTGCAGATCCTTGAGCATCCGGTCCAGCAGCTCCGCCTTCTGCGCGACCGGCAGGCGGCCCCACCGTTCGCGCGAGCCTTCCAGTTCGGCCAGGGCCTTGTCCATCGCCTGCAGGGAGACGGATTGAACGTCAGGCTGGGCATTCCGATCGCCCATGTGTGCCTCCTATCGGGAGAAGGATCCCCCACTGAGTTCTGGGCAAAGGGTAGCCCCTCCCGCGGCGGGTTGGCAAGCGGACCGCGGGCTGTAGTGAGGTGGAGGGACGCAAACGGAGGTCCCTGCCGTCGGCCCTTTGCCCAGGCTGCCGTTGCAGGGACGGCTCGTCTTGAAAATCACCGCGCGCCTGAAGCCGAGCCCGCCTCAGCCGCCGGCGACGGGCGACATTCCGGAGCCGGCCGGCGCCCCTTCCTCGTTCAGCAGTGGCCCAGAACGATGGCGGCGGGCAGCGAATCCAGACGCACCAGCTCGGTTCCCGCGAATCCCGCCGCCTTGCACATGGCATCGAGGTCCGCGTAGGTGTGGGTGTCGCCGAGGGGGGTAGAAACCAGCATGGTGAGGCTGAAGGCGGCGGCCTCGGGCGGCGTGACGCGGTCGTCGTTGGGAATGAAGTCCAGGATCGCCACTTGCCCATGGCCACCGAGGGAGGTTCTGATCTTTCGCAGGAGGGCTTCGCAGGTGGGGCGGTCGAAGTGATGCAGGAAGTTCGTCACCAGCGCGAGGTCGTAGCCCTCCCCGAACTCCCGCTCGAAGGCGCTGCCGGGGAGGAGATGATGCCGGTTTTCGACGCCGGCCCTGACGGCGTTGGAGTGCGCGACCTCCAGGACGGAGGGCCAGTCCACGGCGAACACCTGGGCCTCCGCGTTGCGCCTGGCCACGGCGATCCCAAAGAGGCCGTGGCCGGCGGCGAGGTCGAGCACCTTGAGGGGCCCCGCAGCCCTAGCCGCGCGTTGCGCCAACCTCTCGGCGGGCTGGGCCATGACGGGGGCCATGGCACGCGCGAAAGTCACCCATATCGGGTTGTCGCGCACCAGGGTGCCCTCCTCATCCATGCAGGTTCCGCCTTTGCGGACGCATTCGGTGAGGCGGCCGAAAGCGCCACGGATCTCATCCGAAAGCAGGAACGCGAGGGCGCCTCCCAGGTAGGCCGGGGAGCGGCGATCCAGGAAGAGGGCCGAGTCCTGAGTCAGGGCGTAGCTCCCCGCTGTTTTCTCCAAGAGACCCATGGTCACGAGATAGTCGGAGAGAATGCGCGCGCCGCGCTCCGGGACGCCCACCCGCTCGGCGATGGCGGCGGAGGCGGTCTTTCCCTCTGCAATGGCCGTGAAGAGATCGAGTTCGATGGCCGCCTTCAAGGCTTCGGTCTGCTGGTAGGCGTTCACCGCGCGGAAGAAGGGAAGGGGCGAGGGACTGCGAGCTGCTTCGGGCATGTCGGCACCTCCTGGGAGGATCCACCCCAGTGGGAATCGCCCGATGCTTTGGCCAAGAGGAGCCAGGGATCTCCACTGCGTCATGGACCCGACGTTGATCCCAACACGGAAAGCGGAGCCGAGATTCCACCCGCCCCGAAAAGATTCCGTGATCCAGGGGAGGAGTTGAAAGAGACCTGGCTATGTGAGGGGGGCGCGTCAGGCCTGGAGGCGGCGTCGGCCGTCCGGGATGTGCTCCGCCAGCCATTCCTCGACTCGGTCGAAAACGCGTCGGCGCTCGGGTTCGTTGAACATCTCGTGGTAGAAGCCGTCCCACCAGACGAACTGGAGGTACTGCGGCGGGGCGGCCTCCGCCCAGCTCCGCGTGGCCTCGGGGTCCACGAGGCGGTCGGCGCCCGACTGCATGAGGAGCATGGGGGTCCGCAGGGCCGGCGCCTGAGCGCGGGCCTGTGCGGCGGCACCCATGGTGGCGGTGAACCAGCGCGCCGACACCTTGCTGGATACGAGCGGATCGGCCACGTAGGCGTCCACGACCGCCTTATCGCGGGAGAGGGCGCTGGAGTCGAGGCCGCTGGGAATCAGGAGGCCCGGCGCGGCCTTGGAGAGAAGGCCGGCGGCCATCCGGGTCGCCCGGGAGGGCACGGCGCTCGGGTGCGGAGCGAGGAGGGGCGACGAGACCACGGCGCCCGCCACCTCGCCGGGCTTGGCCAGGACGGCGCGGATGGTGATGAGGCCGCCCATGGAGTGGCCCACCAGGAAGCAGGGGAGGGCCCGGTGCCGGGCGCGGACCAGGGCCAGGGCGGCGTGTAGGTCCGCGAGGTAGTCGTCGAAGCTCTTGATGTGGACCCTCCTGCCCTGGCTGGAACCGTGGCCGCGCAGGTCGAACCCGTAGCAGGCGAAGCCCCTCTCCGCGAAATGTCCGGCCGTCCTCCGGTAGCGCCCCGAATGCTCGGCCAGCCCGTGGACGAAGAGCAGAGCCGCCCGCGGTGTTTCGGGCACCCACCCCCGCCATGCCAGCGCTGGCTCGTCAGCCGTCTGCAGGGTGCCCGACAGAGTCTGAATGCGGGTCATGACTGTTTCCTCCCCTCCGGTGGGGTTCATGGCCGGTTGCATCCCGCGGCGAGCCCGGTCAGGGCGCCGAAGGCCGCGCCGAGGGCGACGCCAATGGCAAGGCGATGCATGGCAACGCCCGTTGCCGTCCCGACGCCATTCCCGATGGCCAGCCACTGGCCCTGGAACCCCGTCCTTCTAACCCTCCTCATGGCTCAATACCCCATTCTCTCTCTTGCTCAATCGCTTAATTACTCAATAGCCCAATCGCCAATCCCCAATCCCTTCTCCTCGCCCAACCCTATCACTCACCGCGTCCTGGCCTGCCGCACGGCGCGCATCCAGCCCTCGTAGAGCGAGGCGCGGGTGGCAGACTTCATGGAGGGCAGAAAGGTCCTCTCGCTTCTTCGCGCCCGGATCAGTTGGCTGGGCCCCTTCCAGAACCCCACGGCAAGGCCGGCGAGGAAGGCCGCGCCGGCCGCCGTCGTCTCCACCAGCGCGGGGCGTTCCACGGGGACCCCGAGGATGTCGGCCTGGAACTGCATGAGCAGATCGTTGGCCGCCGCCCCGCCGTCCACCCTCAGCTCCCGGATGGGGATTCCGGAATCCGTATTCATCACCTCGACCACGTCGCGCGTCTGGTAGGCCATGCTCTCCAGCGTGGCGCGGATGACGTGGGCCCGGCTGGCCCCGCGCGTGAGCCCCACCAGGGCACCGCGGGCCTCCATGTCCCAGTAGGGCGCGCCGAGGCCCGTGAAGGCGGGGACCATGTAGAGCCCGCCCGCGTCGGGAACGGTGCGCGCCAGCGCCTCCGTCTCGGCGGCGCTCGCGATGATGCCCAGCCCGTCCCTCAACCACTGGACGGCGGCGCCCGCCGTGAAAACCGAGCCCTCCAACGCGTAGGCGGGCTCTCCCGTGGGTCCGCAGCAGAGGGTGGTGAGGAGACCGCCCGGGCTGATGGGGTGGTGGCCGCCCATGTTCATCAGAAGGAAGCAGCCCGTCCCGTAGGTATTCTTGGCCTGACCGGGCTCCCAGCAGTGCTGGCCGTAAAGGGCGGCCTGCTGGTCACCCGCCACGCCAGCGAGGGGGACTCCGCCCGGCAAGCCGTCCGAGGGCACCGTTTCACCGAACAGGCCCGAGGAGGGCTTCACCTCCGGGAGCATGGCCGGCGGCACGCCCATGAGTTCGCAGAGACCGGCGTCCCAGCGGCGGGCGTGAATGTCGTACAGAAGGGTGCGCGAGGCATTGGTGGGATCGGTGGCGTGGACCCGGCCGCCGGTGAGCTTCCAGATCAGCCAGGAGTCCACGGTTCCGAAGAGGAGTTCGCCGTCCCGCGCCGGCGCCTCGAGCTCGGGCCTGGCCTCCAGGATCCAGCGGATCTTGGTTCCGGAGAAGTAGGCGTCCAGCAGGAGGCCGGTCTTGCGGCGCACCTCGGGCTCGTGGCCCTCCGCGCGCAGGCGGTCGCAGACGGGGGCATTCTGGCGGCTCTGCCAGACGACGGCGGGGTGGACGGGCTGGCCCGAGCGGCGGTCCCACAGGACGGTGGTCTCGCGCTGGTTGGTGATGCCGATGGCCCTCAGCTCGGACGGGGCCACCCCGGCGACCCGCAGGGCCTGCACCATCACGCGGCGGCTCGTGTCCCAGATCTCCTCGGCGTCCTGCTCCACCCAGCCGGGGCGCGGGAAACGGTTCGCGATCTCCGCGTAGGCGCGTCCCAGGATGGTCCCCTCGTGGGAGAAGACCAGGGCCGTGCTCCCCGTCGTGCCCTGATCGATGGCCAGCACCGCCTGAGTCAAGTTGCGCCTCCCGGTCTCATCCGAGGATACCCCGGCGGGAGAGAGGCTTCAATGGAGGCGTGGAAGTGAGACGCGAGATGAAACGGGAGATGTGAGGCGCGACAAAGCTAGGCGCTAAGCGCGATTAAGCAAGTAGCGATTAAGCGAGAAGCGATTAAGCAAGGATGGAATTTCTAGGGCAGCAGCCTAATCGCCTAATAGCCTAATAGCCCAATCTCCCCGTGCCTTAGAGTCTTCGTGGTAACCCTGTCTTCCCGCGCGACGGGGTCTCTTCTCGCCGGGAGCAAGCTCGGATAGAATGCGCCTCAACCGGCGTGCCGGCTTTGAGAAAGGAGACGACGCATGGGTCGTCAGATCTGGACCACCAAGCCGTTGAGCCTGATCCACGAGGAGATGAAGGGGGAGAACCGGCTGCGCCGCGTCCTCGGTCCCGTCCAGCTCAGCAGCCTGGGCGTGGGCGCCATCATCGGCACCGGGATCTTCGTGCTCACCGGCCAGGCGGCCCACGACAAAGCGGGCCCGGCGCTGATCCTCTCCTTCGTGGTCTCGGGCATCGCGTGCATCTTCGCCGCCCTCTGCTACGCCGAGTTCGCCTCCATGGCCCCCGTGGCCGGCTCCGCCTACACCTATGCCTACACCACGCTGGGCGAGCTGATGGCGTGGATCATCGGGTGGGACCTCGTGCTGGAGTACACGGTCACCTCGGCCACCGTGGCCCACGGCTGGTCCCACTATTTTCAGGACTTCCTGAGCATTTTGGGCGTGCACGTCCCCCACGCCTGGGGCTTCGCACCCTTCGACTACAACCCCGCCACGGGCCGCTTCTTTCTCACAGGGGCCTTCGTGGACCTGCCCGCGGTGCTGATCGCCCTGGTAGTGACGGCCGTCCTCATCAAGGGGATCCGCGAGAGCGCCGGGCTGAACACGGGGATCGTGATCGTCAAGCTGGCCATCGTGCTGCTGGTGATCGTTCTGGGCTCCTTCTACGTGAATCCGGCCAACTGGCACCCCTTCGCTCCCTACGGCTATTCGGGATTGAGCTTCTTCGGCAAGACGCTGGTGGGCAAGACGGACGCGGGAGGCAACCCCCTCGGGATGCTCGCGGGGGCCGCCATCATCTTCTTCGCGTACATCGGCTTCGATTCGCTTTCAACGCACGCGGAAGAGGCCAAGAACCCTCAGCGAGACGTCCCCATCGGGATCATCACCTCGCTGGTGTTGTGCACCGTCCTGTACATCGCCGTCTCGGCGGTGCTCACGGGCATGGTCCCCTACAACAAGATCAACATTGACGCGCCCATCTCCGACGCCTTCAGGCAGGTGGGGTTGCCGTGGGCCCAGTTCGTGGTGTCGCTGGGGGCCCTGGCGGGGATTACTTCCGTGCTTCTCGTCATGATGCTCAGCCAGCCGCGCGTGCTGCTGGCCATGGCGCGGGACGGCCTCCTGCCCGAGAGCTTCTTCGGGGCCGTGCACCCCCGTTTCCGGACCCCGTGGAAGTCCACCATCCTCACCGGCTGCGTGGTGGCCACGGCGGCCGCCCTCCTGCCCCTGCGCATCCTCGCGGAGCTCACCAACATCGGCACGCTCCTGGCCTTCGTGATCGTCTGCGGGGCGGTGCTCATCATGCGCATCCGGCATCCCGAGACCCCCAGGCCCTTCCGGGCTCCGCTGGGCCTGGCCACGCCGATCCTCGGCATCCTGCTCTGCCTGATGCTCATGTTCTCGCTGCCCGTGGAAAACTGGTGGCGGCTCATCATCTGGCTCGTCGTGGGTCTGCTGATCTACGTCGGCTATGGCCGGCACCACAGCGTGGTGGCCCGCCTCATACGCGAAGGCAAGGAGGCGGACCCGGCGTGGGAGGGGGCGGAGGTGCAGCCCGTCGCGGTCATCGCGGACCCGCCTTCCCCAAGAAGAAAGAGAAAGCGATAGACGAGGCCAGGAAGTCGGGCCGCCGCGTGGAACAAGCCCCGAGAAAGAGGCCGGAGGTCGTGTGCGGGGCGAGCACTCGGGCGGCCGCTCGTGCCCCTCGCAACGCGGGCAGACTTGCCAAAACGTCCTCTCTGGAGGAGAGTAGGGCCTGCCGGACGGGCTAGCCCGGGTTTCTCACCGGAGATCGAAGCGAACCGGTGGAGAGGCCCCCGGATGCAAGAGCCTGCCCCGCGCTTGACGCGGGGAAGACGACCGAGGCCACCGCACGCGTAGTTGACACTACGTTGAGGATGGCCGAGGGAGCCTGACGCAGCAGGCGTGGGCCTATCCGCCGGTGCAGCCGATAGCTGGTGAGAAATCCGGGCTAGGGCCGGGGGCGTCCGGGCGGAGGCAGGAATGAGCGATCGCGAACAGCAGCCGGCCTGGCACGGGTATCTCCTCGCCTTCATGATCGGAGTGGTCCTGGTTCCCCTCTCCCTCCTGCTCGACCCGAGGGACGAGCACCTCTCCGTGGTCATGGCCTGGTCGGCCCTCCTCTATTTCTTCTTCGGCGCCGTGGCCGGCGGGATGGTCCCTCGCGGCACGTGGAAGGTAGGGCTCTGCGTCGCCGCGCCGCTGCTCGGATTCGTCGCCACCAGCGTCTACCTGGTCACGGGCAAGGCGGAATACTTCGGGCGGGACCTGCCCGTGATCCTCGTCTCGTCGGTGGCGGCGGTGGCGGGCGGTTGGACCGGCTCCTTCCTCGGTGCGCCCAAGGACAAGGCAGGCCACGCCTGAACGGGGTCCGGCCGACGTGGTCGTTCGACTGGAAAATTCGACGGCTCTCAGGCGGAGGGAGCGGATAGCCTCTTCCGGAGGAGCGCGGTGCGGCTGCGGCCGATGGGGGGCTCGCCGGCGGCGGTGAAACCGGCGGCGAGGGCCAGGGTTCGGGTCTCCTCGAAATCGCGGCGGGGCACGTGGAGGATCGGCTCCCCGAGCAGGAGCAGGCCACCCGGCTTGAGGGCCGCCTCGATCTGGCCCAGCAGCGCGGGAGGGTCCGGCACCTCGTGGACGACGGCGTAGGCGAGGGCGAAGTCGGCCGAGCCGGCCTTCTCCTCCAGCCCAAGGCCGCTCTGGGTGCACAGGTGGGCCTGGATCCGGCCGTGCAATCCCTTCCGCTTGGCCCGCCGTTCGAGCCGGGTCAGCATCCCCTCCTGCATGTCCACGCAGATCACCAGCCCGGACGGCCCCACGAGGCGGGCCATGGGAAGGCTGAAGAAGCCCAGCGCGCACCCGATGTCCAGCGCCGTCATGCCCTCGTGCAGGTAGGGGGCCAGAATGGCGGCCGGATTCTGCGCCAAGGCGCGGATGGGGCTGGTCAGCAGGTAACCCATCCAGACCGGGCAGGGTCCGTGTTGCATGCGAGACCTCCCTGAAAGATTTGATACCACTGCATGCGAAGCATGACCGTCCTGCACAGCCGCGTCAAGGGGGCGCCTGTGGCACAATGGTGGTGGCCGAGAGGCGCGCCGCGCCGGCGGGCGGCGTGTGCAGACGAGCGTGGAGGTGCCGATGAGCGATGACCTGTTTCGGTATGCGAAGCCCTTCCGGGTGACGGACGGCAAGGGGTTTCGCCTCAAGAGCGTGGACCCGGGCGAGACGCTGGGGCTCGAATCCAAGAAGCACGCGGAGAAGCTGCTCGCCGAGGGCATCGCCCGCATGGTGGGCCAGCAGGAGAAGCTCTACGCCCAGGACCGCTGGGCGGTGCTCCTCGTCTTTCAGGCCATGGACGCGGCGGGCAAGGACGGCGCCATCAAGCACGTCATGTCGGGCGTGAACCCGCAAGGGTGCGAGGTCCACTCCTTCAAGGCCCCCTCCGCCGAGGAGCTGGACCACGATTACCTGTGGCGCGCCAGCACCCGCATGCCCGAGCGCGGGCGCATCGGCATCTTCAACCGCTCCTACTACGAGGAGGTGCTCGTGGTGCGGGTCCACCCGCCCATCCTGGCGAGCCAGAAGCTTCCGCCCGCCCTGGTCACGAAGGATATCTGGAAGCACCGCTACGAGGACATCAACGCCTTCGAGCACTACCTGAGCCGCAACGGCGTGGCCATCCGGAAGTTCTTTCTCCATCTGTCGAAGGAGGAGCAGAAACGGCGCTTCCTGGAACGGCTGGAGGAGCCCGAGAAGAACTGGAAGTTCTCCAGCGCCGACGCCAAGGAGCGCACGCTCTGGGACGACTACGCGGAAGCGTACGAGCAGATGATCCGCCACACGAGCACCGAGGAGGCCCCCTGGTACGTCGTGCCGGCCGACCACAAATGGTTCAGCCGCGTGGCGGTGGCGGCGGCCGTGGTGGAGACGCTGGAATCGCTCAAGCTCGCCTTCCCCAAGGTGGACGGCGCCCGCAAGAAGGAGCTCGAAGCCGCCAGGACGGTGCTGGAGGGGGAGATCTGAGGAGCCGCCGCACCGAAGGGCCGGGGAGGCGGGAGCGAGTCGATGATGCGCCGAGGAGGCGCGAGGCCGCCTCCCGGGAATGGCGGTATTCCCGCCCGGAGGAACGGTGAACGAGGGCTACACCTACACCGAGAGGATCGGAGGAGCGTTCGCGGGTCATGCGCTGCTGGCGCACCTCTGCTCGCGCTTCGGCCATTCGTCCGAAGCCCAGTGGCGGGAGCGCATCGAAGGGGGAGCGGTGCTGGTGGACGGCGCGCGGGCGCGGGCCGATGACCTCCTGCGGCCGGGGCAGGTGGTGGCGTGGATGCGCCCGCCCTGGACGGAGCCGCCCGCGCCCCTGGTCTACGCGGTGCTGGCCGAGGACCCGCACCTCCTCGCGGTGGCCAAGCCCTCGGGCCTGCCCACGCTCCCGGGAGGGGGCTTCCTGCAGAACACGCTCCTGGCGCTGGTGCGCCGGCGCTACCCGGGGGCCTCGCCGCTGCATCGGCTGGGGCGCGGGACCTCGGGCGTGGTGCTCCTGGCCAGGAGCAGCGAGGCGGCCGCGGCGGTGGCGAAGGCGTGGCGGGAGCACCGCATCGTCAAGATCTACCGGGCGCTGGTGGAGGGTGAACCGGCGAGCGACGCCTTCGCCGTGACGTGTCCCATCGGGCCCGTGCCGCACCCGAGGCTCACGTCGGTGCACGCGGTCTGCGCCGAGGGCAAGGCCGCCAGGAGCGAGGTGCGGGTGCTGGAGCGCGGGGGCGCGACGAGTCTGGTGGAGGTCCGGATCGAGACGGGCCGCCCGCACCAGATCCGGATCCACATGGCGGCCTGCGGCCATCCCCTGGCGGGAGATCCCCTCTATGCCCCCGGAGGAGGCCTGCGCGACGGGGGCGGCGCCCTTCCCGGCGACGTGGGCTACCGCCTGCACGCCCAGAGGCTCTGCTACACCCATCCTGCCACGGGCGAGCCGGTGACTGTAGAGTGTCCGCCGCCGAGGGCGCTGAGGACGAGCGCCGAACTCTGACCGGACCAAAACCGATTCCCTAAAGGAAACGAAAGCGGGAGGAGGCCTTCCGGGCCCTCCTCCCGCGTGGGTTCTCCCGAATCACCGATCGGGGCTCACTTGCCCAGCAGCCCCTCCTTGAGCTCCTTGTTGGGCGGGTTGGGACCCAGCCAGATGGCGAAGAGGGCGCGGGCGAAGTCGGCGCCTTCGATCACGCCCATCTCCTGGCCCTTGATCTCCACCTTCGTCCCCGTCCCGGGCACGTAGGTCAGCACGGCCACGTCTCCCGTCTTCATGGCGGACCAGTAGCCGTTGAAGGTGTCCAGGCGCGCCTTGAGCGCGGCCAACTCGCCGGGCGAGTTCTTCTGGAAGCCCTCGGTCCAGCCCTCCACCAGTTTGTCCTTGCCCACGTCCTTGTACAGGAAGTGCATCACGATCTGCTTGGGCTCGTCGGTCTTGAGGATGGCCTCCGGGTTCGAAGAGCGCGCGGGCAGGTAGAGGCCCGCCACGTAGACCTTGATCCCGATGAAGGCCACCTTCTTGATGCGGACCCCCATGCCGTTCAGCGCGAGCGTGGACGGGCCCACGGTCACCTGGTCCGGCATGGTCACCCCTTGCAGCTCCTTCGCGTAGACCAATCCTCCGAGCAACATCAACGCCAACACCACCACCGCGATCCGACGCATGGCACCCTCCTCTGCCCCCGAAAAGAAAGGCTCTGGAGACAGGATACAGCGAAAGGGACGCACGCTCAACGTGCGGCTGCGAACAGGAACTCACAACTTGGGGATCGGGCATCACCGCCGCCGACGCGTCATCCTCTTATGAGGGTGCCTCCGAAGGGCCGCCCTCGAAGGATCTCAAGGGTGGTAGATGCCCCGACCTCGCCTGAGATCCTTCCTAGGGAGCCCGCTGCGGGGCGCCGTCAGGATGACGGGGAACGGGGCGGAGGTGCGCAGACGCCGCTTCTGCCTTCGGTCGAGAGCGGGGCCGGCCCTCGCTCGGCAGAAGTCCCAGAGACGAGCCCCTCTTTCTCCGTGATCTCCGTGCTCTCCGTGGTGAGCCTTCCCTTCATCTGAGGGCGCCTTCGAAGGGCCGCCCTCGAAG
>JBAWEQ010000026.1:0-3565 GCA_049591295.1 Acidobacteriota bacterium | reverse complement strand
CGCACGGCCGGTTCCCCGGCGTGAAGGCGTAGCCGGGCATCTCCGGCACGATCGTGCCCTCCACGCCCTGCTGTCCCCCCTGGCCGTTGCCGTTCCCCGGCGGCTGCAAGATGTACAGCCCCGTCTCATCCGTCGTCGCGCTCGCGTTCGACGCGCTCACGCTCACCCCCGCCACCGGCGTCCCGTCCGTCAGCGCCACCGTCCCCGACGTGCACTTCGTGCAGACGGAACCGGAGAAGTTCACGCCAGTCAGGTTGGCCCCGCTGATCGTCTCCGCCTTCGAGGTCTTGTTGTAGGTGATCACGATCCCCGCCGGCTGCCCCGCCGTCACCGTGTACGAGCCGTTGCCGAGTCCCGAGAAGATGTAGAATCCGCTCGTGTTCGTCGTGGTGCTCCCCGTCGCCGATCCCGATAGCGTCACCGGAATCCCCGAGGGTATCGTCATCCCCGTGATCGTGAAGGTCCCCGAAATCGTGTAGGTGTACCCCGGCGGCGTCCCCGTGAAGTTCACCCCCGTCACGTAGGCCCCATTCACCGATACCGACTGCGAGGCCGGGCTGAAGGTATACCCCGACAGGCTCGGCGTCACCGTGTAGCTCCCCGTCGGCACCCCGCCGATCGAGTAGGTCCCAAGCGAGGAGGTGGTTCCCGTAAATAGGTGGCTGTCCCTAGTGTCCTTATAGTTTCCTTAGGAGGCCGTCTTAAGCAGGGAGTCCTTAGCGTGCATAAATTTCCTTTTGGTGTGGTGACCCCTACTTCAGCTCCGTCTCGCTCGCGTCCGGAGGCAGAGGCAGAATCCCTTCCCCGTACGGCTCCTGGTTAACCGCATCCTTGTTCTTTGGCGGCCGCCAAGACTTCCTCTTTGAACTGGCGAAACTCAGGCACGGCGCTGAGGAGCCCTTCGGCGCGCTTGAGGAATTGAGCCGCCCGGATGAGTTGACGTTTGTCCCTTTCGGCTAGCCATCTTGCGTGGGCCTTTCTTGCGAGATAGTAGGCATTGATGGAGTGCGACAAAGGAAGATGGGGTCTGATCTTTTTACCCAGTGGTGAAGCCCGCAACAGGAAGCCAAAGGGGATCCCAAAGACGATAACCAGGATAGCTGGGTTCCAAAAGGGCTGTAGCGGGCCTGGAATATGATGCGAAGAGAGCATGAAAGAGAACACCAAAATCAATATCATGCCGGATACCCACAGCGCCGCATACAGACGGCCCCAGTTGTCGAGCTGGCGCTTCATGCGTTCCACTTCTTCTTGGGTCTTAGGCGCATCCAAGATCACGGTTCTGGTCCTCCCAACAGGCCTGGATGCTTCCAGCAACGATGCATGTACGTTCCAACGGTCAGCGCAGCCGCAGCCTCAGTGTCCTGGTCCCATGAAGATGTAAGGCTGAAGGAGATCGAGCATCTGGTCGGTTTCCGGGGCCATCGCGTTGGCTAGATCTTCCAGTCCGGCGCCTCCGCCAAAGGCTATCGTTGCCGGGATGAATACCTCTGGTTCCAGAAGGTCTCCCCACCCGAGGAGCGCTTCCTCACCTGCCGCCGCATCAAGAAACGCACCGGTTCCGTTGGCGACAAGACCCGTGTCGGCCAGCGGGCGCTCCCAAGGAACAGGATCAGCGTAAGCGGTCCAAGGGTGTATCAAGTCATTTGCCGCGGTCCTTAGCCCATTGCCGGCATCGTAGGCGCCGCCAGCTGTGGTGTGTCCCCACCAAAGATCCGTTCCAAGGTCTGTTCCGACTTGGGGTGCCGGGACAAGCATCCAGTATCCCTCATTAGAACCACTGGCCGTCACCGAGAAGGTCTGCCCATTGATCACCTGCGTGGTTTGGTGTGAGGAGGTATAGGTGCCGCCCGGCACCCAAATGTATTGCTGGTATTGCAGCGCTGCTACAACCGTCGCCGCCCACTGCTGGGCGGGCGCCCCCCAGAGGTAATCATCCAGGGAGAAGCCCGGAAGGACACCCATATTCCAGAAACCGTCGTCGTTCTCGTCCGCGTTGTCCGGCTGCCCCGGCGTCTTCGTCAACATCCCCGAGGGGTCCACGAGGTTCACGGGATTCCCCAAGCAGTAGGCGTACCGGTTCAGGCTCTGCGGCCAAGCGGGGCTTCCTCCGAGGGCGTCGGGCGTCATGAACCGCCCCGTCCCGCTCGCGTAGGTCCGCGACTGCGCGAAGTCCAACCCGCACCCAATTCAAGTAAGTCCGGCTTCACGGAGCGCGTCTTGAAGCTCCTGCTTGAACTTCATGAATTCCGGCACATCCTTCAGCGCCCAAGCCGCTCCTTCGGCGGAACGGTGGCTTTGAAGCAGATCGCCTCTTCTCCTGGATTTCTTCCACCGCCCGAAAGCCTTCTGCGCCCGCTCGTAACTCCCGATCGCACGGAAGTAGGGACGGAAGGCCTCCGCATTCCTACCGAAGCGCGAGAACTTGAAGAAGAGGGCGAGCAAGCCCAGGAGCACCAAGACCGCGCCCTGCGGCTCGGTGAAGAACCGGAATGGCTTGGGCCACGAGGAAAAATTGTAGCGCACTTGGATTTGCAGAAACGCCCCAAAGATAAAGCCACCAATCACTCCAAGTATTATTAGCGCACCGCCCAGGGTGTTCACTCGATGCAAGTACGCTTGCTTCTCGTGGAGTTCTTCATCGGTCGTCGGGTGCCATTGGGGCATTTCGGGCCACTGCCACGTCATGGCGTATACCCGCCTTGTTCGAATATCCACAGCTCGCCATTGCCGATGGCCTCATTGGCGGCGTCCGGCATCACCATGCGGATGCCCGCTCCGGCCGCCCAACCCAACTCGCCCACCCCGGCGGCAAAGCCTGTGCTGCCGAGCAATCCAACCTCGCCAAGGGTAGCTCCACTACCTTCAAACAGCATAGTCAGGGCCGTCGAAGTCGCGCCACCAGCACCATGTTCCCACGCCGCTGCGCTTCCCGCGTTGCCCCACAGGTCGGAGACCATGTAGCTTCCTGCCGACCAAAGGCCGTACCCCGCGCCTGCAATAGGAGCTCCGTACGCTATGGCGTTTCTGGCGTATATGCTCAGCGGCGTCAACCCGCTATCCACCACCGCCGAGGCGAGAGGCCCGCCATAGGCGATGGCCATGGGAGCGGCGCTCAACCAGTGCTCCAGGCCCGTCTCGGCCGCTGCACTGGCCGCGCCCGCCAAGATCGCATTCATGTCCCCGGTGAACTCCCAGCCGCTTGATGACGAGCCACCCATGTTCATGTAGAGACTGGCTTGAATCTCCCCACCCGAAAAGCTGGAAGTCCCCGTTTCGCTTACGTAGGAAAAGCCCAGCTCCGACATGGTTAGGGAATCGCTAAGTCCAGAATACACGCACGCTTGTAACCAAGAGTCGCCTTCGCCGTACATCTCCGCAGCTGCCTGAAGGGGGTCGATAGAGATGTCCTGCCCCACGGTGGAGTCCCAGAAGTCGTCCATCGCCATCGGTATCGCCACGGGCGGCCTCGGCCCGAAGTGCCCCGCCGGGTCGGCGAAGACGACGGGGTTGCCCTCCACGTAGCTGTACAGGTTCCAGCTCTGCGGACCGGCCGGGTTGCCCA
>JBAWEQ010000025.1:0-107887 GCA_049591295.1 Acidobacteriota bacterium | reverse complement strand
CAGGGCCGCGCGCTCCTAGCCCGCCCGGCCCCCACCGCCCCCAGCCATCCGTAGTGCCGGGCGGCCGGCTCGTCCTTGTAACCACCTTTAACGGCAAGGTTTATGAAAGGCAACTGTCGAAGATGAGTATCACGCCGGAACCGCCCACCGCCAAAAGAAGCGGGCCCGATTGGGCCCTTAGAGTGAAGAGGGGAAATGGATGTAAGGGAGGGTCAACGAACGATACGGGCCTTTCCGCTCTGAACCTCACCCGTCCCGCTCGTCTGTTCACTCTCCACAGGGTCTGCCGGGCAAAGCCCATCTTCCCCGAGGTCCGTCACCATCAATTCATCTTTCGACAAGATAAGTCCTTGTTGCTCAAAGGTCAAGTACCGGCCCAAGCGCCCTCGACCAGGGGGACGAGCGGCCCGCTCACGGTTGCGGGAGAGCCCGCCGGGGCCTCGCCGGAGGGGAGCGCCTCAGCCCCGCTTGACGATATTCTTCAGGACCAGGGCGGTCATGGACGGGCTTTCCACCATGCGCCGCCTGAGGTAGGCGATGGCGTCGTCCCAGTCCACGGCGAAGGGAAGGTAGAGGCGCACCCTTTCCCCTGCCGCCACGAGCTCGCGCTGGATCTTTTCCCGCGGAACGCCGAGGAGCATCTGAAATTCGTACCGCTCCCTGGGGATTTTCATCTCGGCGATGATGGCCCTGGCCTTGGCGATGTACTCCACGTCGTGGGTGGCGATGCAGATGTAGTGGCCCCGCTCGAACAGCTTGCGGATCATCCGGAGGAGGTTCTCCTTCATGACGCGCCTGTCCTGGGCCGCCAGCGGTTCGGCGACATTGTAGATGCCGATGCAGGCGCGGATATGGGCCTGCAGGCCATCGAGGCTGTCGATGTCGTCGAGGGTGCGGTGCAGGCGGGCCTGGAGGACCGTCCCCAGAATGGGGTACTTGGGCTTGAGCTCCCTGTAGAGCTGGAGGGTGAAGTCTGTGAGGTCCGTGTCCTCCATGTCGATGGTCAGGCCTCGGCCCGCCTTCTGGCAGGCGGCGGCCATCTCCTCGATGTTGCGCCGGCAAAGATCGGGGTTCACGTAGTACCCGAAATGGCCCGGCTTGACCGAAATGGTGCAGTGGGGCCTCTCCTTCAGGGCGTCCAGCGTTTTCAGGTAGAGATCGACGGCGTGCCGGACCTTGGCCTCGGTTTTTTCGGCCTCGCCCAGCACGTCCATCGTGGATTCGATTCCCTTCATCTTGTGGAGGTCGTCGGCCGCGCGCAGTCCCTTTTCCATCGAATCCCCCGATACGTAAGGGGAGGCGAATACCCGAACGAGCCGGCCAGGGATGGCGTTGGCCACGGACCTTCTCACGGCAAGCATGGACATGAGCTGCTCCTCCAGGAACCGCGGACGGATGCCCGCGAGGCGGCATTATAGCACCGCGTCAGAAGGGCAATGGAACAGAACCAGCCGCCGCTGTGCCTCCTGGGTGAGTCAAATGGCCCAGCGGGCCACCTGGCCTGCGCCGGCCGGCCGGACCGTGCGCTGAAGGGTTCGGACGGCTGGCTGCGGGTTCTGTCGGGGGCCGCAACAGGAGGAGAGGCCGAAGCGGCCCAGGCCGTGTTGAATGCGTCCCCGCCTTGCACTATGCTGGGTTCTAGGCCACCTCACGGGGGGGAGGCGGCGAGAGCATCCGGCAAAAGTCTCATCTCGAGAAGGGGGCAACATGTCGAAGATCAAGCCGTTTCGCGCCTATCGTCCTGAGCCGGACCTCGCCGCGCGGGTGGCGAGCTTTCCTTACGACGTCATCAGTTCCGAGGAGGCCAGGGAGCTGGCGAAGGGCAACCCTTACACCTTCCTGCATGTGGGAAAACCCGAAATCGATTTGGACCCCTCCGTGCCGCTTTACGACGACAGGGTCTACGCCAAGGGCAGAGAGAACCTGCGGCGCTACATCGCGGACGGCGTCCTCCTCAAGGAGGCGCAGCCCTGCTATTACGTCTACCAGCAGCGGATGGGCTCGCACGTTCAGGCCGGGCTGGTATGTCTCTGTTCGGTGAGGGAGTACGAGGAGGGCCTCATCAAGCGTCACGAGTTCACGCGCAAGGACAAGGAGGACGACCGCACCCGCCACGTGTCCGAACAGAACGCCAACGCGGAACCCGTCTTCCTGGCCTACCGGGCCCGCAAGGAAATCGATGAGATCGTGGACCGAGCCCGCTCCTGCGATCCCGTCTACGACATCGTGACGGAGGACGGCATCGGCCACACGGTCTGGGCGGTGGCCGACGAAAGCGACATGGCCGAGCTCACACGGCTCTTCGGCGAGCTCCCCGCCCTCTACGTCGCCGACGGCCACCACCGGACAGCGGCCGCGGTGCGCACGGGGCAGGCCCTGAGGGCCAAGAGCCCCACCCACACCGGGGAGGAACCCTTCGAATACTTCATGGCCGTGGTTTTCCCCCACGATCAGCTCCAGATCATGGACTACAACCGGGTGGTGAAGGATTTGAAAGGTCTCACTCCCGAGGCATTCCTCGAAAAGATTCGGGCGGCCTTCGAGGTGACGCCGGCGCCTTCCCCCAAACCGTCGGCGCCCCGGCAGTTCGGCATGTTTCTCGGCGGGAGGTGGCACCGGCTGACGGCCAAGCCGGGGACCTTCCCCGCCGACGACCCCGTGAGGGGGCTGGACGTCTCCATCCTTCAGGACAACCTGCTCGGGCCAATCCTGGGCATCGACGATCCCCGGACCGACAAGCGCATCGATTTCGTGGGCGGCATCCGCGGGACGGCAGAGCTGGAGAAGAGGGTGAAGCAGGGGTGGGCGGTGGCCTTCTCCCTCTACCCCACCTCCCTGACCCAGCTCATGTCCGTGGCGGACGCCGGTCAGGTCATGCCGCCCAAATCCACCTGGTTCGAGCCCAAGCTGCGGTCGGGCCTGCTGGTGAGGTTGATTGAAGACTGATGACGCAGGGAGGAGAGGGGGCCGGGAGAGCCACGGCCAGGCGATGGACTGGCTCTTCCCCTTCGGTCATTCTCCCTTTCTAGAGGAGGATTCCCAATGAAGATCCTGATCGCGGACGCCTTCGACGCATCCCTGCCCAAGCGGCTCGCCGTTTTCGGTGAGGTGTACGAGGACATGGGGAGGCTCGGCGAAGCCGAAGTCCTGCTAGTCCGCAGCAAGACAAAAGTCACACGGGAGGTGGTCGATGGCTCCCCGAAGCTGAAGCTCGTGATCCGGGGCGGGGTGGGCACCGACAACATCGACAAGGAGGCCTGCAAGGCGAAAGGGATCGAGGTCAGGAACACGCCCCAGGCCTCATCCGTGGCGGTGGCTGAGCTCGCCATGGCCCTCATGCTCGCCATCCCCAACCGCCTCGTGGAGGCCCACACCTCCATGAAGGAGGGGAAGTGGCTGAAGAAGGAGCTCAAGCGCACCGAACTCTTCGAGAAGACCTTGGGCCTGCTGGGCATCGGCCTCATCGGCACGGAGGTGGCCAAGAGGGCGAAGGCCTTCGGCATGAAGGTCATCGCCTATGACCCCTTCGTGCTGAACCATGACTTCGCCCAGCTCTCGCCCTCCATGGACGACGTGCTGAAGGAAGCCGACTACCTCAGCATCCACACCCCCCTGACGGATCAGACCCGCGGCATGTTGAACAAGGCGGCCTTCGCCAAGATGAAGGATGGGGTGATCATCATCAACACGAGCCGCGGCAAGGTCATGGTCGAGGAGGACCTGGCCGAAGCCCTCCGGTCGGGCAAGGTGCGCGCGTACGGCACGGACGTCTGGGCTTCGGACCCCCCCGATCCCTCCAGCCCCTTGCTCTCGGCGCCCAACGTGCTCATGACTCCGCACATCGGTGCTTCCTCTAAAGAGAACCTGCTGAGAATCGGTGACATCGTCGTGGAGATTCTCGAAAAGAGAAGGTGAACAGACGAGGCAACGGCACGGCGGCGAGCGGAATAAAAGCCTCGCCCCACGGCCAACCGGTTCGACTTAACGAAGGAGAAATGCATGGCCAAACGGGTGATCAACTTCTACGCTGGTCCTGCGGGGCTGCCGCTTCCGGCCCTCGAGCGGGCCCAGGCAGAGATGCTGGATTTCGAGAACACCGGCATGTCGGTGATGGAGATCTCCCACCGCGCCAAGGAGTATGACGCGGTGCACAACGAGGCCATCGCCCTCGTCAAGGAGCTTCTCAACGTCCCCGACAATTACAAGGTTCTCTTCCTCCAGGGCGGAGGCAACATGCAGTTCGCCATGCTGCCCATGAACATCCTCCACTCGGGCCGCAAGGCGGACTACATCGTGACGGGCTCGTGGGCTAAGAAGGCCTACAAGGAGGCCGTCATCGTGGCCGGGGAGAATGCCCGCTGCATCGCCTCCACGGAGGGCGAGAAGTTCTGCCGCCTGCCGCGTCCAGAGGAGATCAAGCTCAACCCCGACGCGGCCTACGTCCACTTCTGCTCAAACAACACCATCTACGGCACCCAGTGGAAGACCTTCCCCGAGACCGGCGGAATCCCGCTGGCGGCCGACATGTCCTCGGACATGATGTGGCGCCCCTTCGACGTGAAGCCCTTCGGCTTCATCTACGCCGGAGCCCAGAAGAATCTCGGTCCCTCCGGCCTGGTGCTGGCGCTCATCCGGGACGATTTTCTGGAGATGTGCAGCGACAAGCTGCCCACCATGCTGCGCTACAAGATCCACGCCGAGAAGAACAGCCTCTTCAACACGCCCCCCTGCTTCTCCATCTACATCCTCCGAAACGTCCTGGCTTACAACAAGCAGATCGGCGGTCTCGGCGTCATCCACAAGAACAACCTCAGGAAGGCCGAGCTCCTCTACGGCTGCATCGACAAGCACTCCGGCTTCTACAGACCGTGGGTCACGGTCAAGGAGGACCGCTCCGCCATGAACGTGGACTTCTTCCTGCCCACCGAGGAGCTCACGGCGAAGTTCATCGCCGAGGCCAAGCAGAACGGCATGGTGGGCGTCAAGGGCTACCGCGACCTCGGCGGCATCCGAGTCTCCATGTACAACGCCGTCACCGTTCCCCAGATCGAGACCCTCGTCTCCTTCATGGAGGAGTTCATTCGCAGGAACGGCTGATACTGCTCTCGAATGCCTTGGCCGCCCGCTGTACCACGCGGGCGGCCTTTTCATTTCCTGGCCCTTGCCGCAGGCCCCACCGGGAATTACGTTGGAACGAGGAAGGAGTCCGAACGTGAGGTGGTGGTTGTGTCTCGGTTTTCTGCCGTTGCTTGCTCTTCCGGTGGCGAGTCAGGTCCCGCCCGCTCCGGGCGTCTTCGGGGACGCGCCCTACGACGAGGCCCTCGACTTCGTGGACCTTCTGGCCGCGGGCGATTTCTTCAGGGCGGCCCAGTGCCTTCCCGCGAATCAGCGCGGCGATGCGACGGTGGAGCAACTCAAGGAGCGGTGGGGCGATCTTACGCGGAAATACGGCCGGTTCCAGGGCCGCCATTACACGGCCGCGGACCTGGAGGGGGCGCGCTGGCGCATCCACGTGCTCTGCACCTTCGAGAGGGGATACGTGGATGCCATCCTGACCTTCAGCACGTTGGCTGAGGAGCGCAAGGTCCTATCCTTCGCCTTCGTCCCCGTCACACACGACCAACCCATCGGCGCAACCCGGGAGGGCTGACGCCCTCCGGGGAGGCCGTTCGCGGCTCAAAGGGTGTCGTCCGCAACGACCGTGCCCGTGCACTCGCCGAAGCCGATGCGCGCGAATCCCTCCCGTTCGCAGGCGCCCCGCAAAGTCACTGCGTCGCCGTCTTCCAGGAAGGTGCGGCTCTCCCCTGTGGGAAGCGAGACGGGCTCCCGTCCCCGCCAAGTCAGCTCCAGCAGGCAGCCGCGGTTCTCCCGTTCCGGGCCGGAGAGGGTACCGCTGGCCAGGAGGTCGCCGGGCCTCAGGTTGCACCCGTTGCTCGCGTGGTGGGCCAGCATCTGCGCCATGGTCCAATACAGCTCCCTGAACCGGCCTCGGCTGAGCCTGACGGGGGCCACTCCCGACTCCCTCATCCGCCGCGTGCTCAGGTGGACCTCCACCGTCAGGTCGATGGCGCCGTTCAGCCGGTCCTCCTCGGCGTCCAGGTAAGGAAGGAGAGGGGGATCGCCTTCCGCCCGCGCGGATCGCGGAGTCCTGAAGGGGGCCAGGGCGTCGAGGGTCACCACCCAGGGAGAGAGACTCGTGGCGAAGTTCTTGGCGAGGAAGGGCCCGAGGGGCTGATACTCCCACCTCTGCACGTCCCGGGCGGACCAGTCGTTCACCAGACAGAGGCCGAAGAGGTGCTCCTCGGCCTCCGCGAGCCGGATGGGGCGGCCGAGCACGTTGCCCGCTCCGACGAAGCCACCCACCTCGCATTCGTAATCCATCTGCTTCGTGGGACCGAACAGGGGGGAGGAGGCGCCCTCCGGCAGGATCTGTCCCGAGGGGCGGAGCACGGGTGTCCCGCTCGGCACAAGAGAGGAGGCTCGGCCGTGATAGCCGATGGGTACGTGCTTGTAGTTGGGCAGGAGGGGGTTGTCGGGCCGGAACATGCTGCCCACGTTGGTTGCATGGTGCAGGGAGGCGTAGAAGTCGGTGTAGTCGCCCACTTGGGCAGGCAGGAGGAGCGTCGCATCGGTCATGGGCAGGAGGATCCGCTCCTTCAGCCCGGGGTCCCTGCGGACGGCGGGTGAATCCTCGGCGAGGAGGTGGCTGAGCGCAAGGCGGAGGCCGCGCCAGGCTCCCCGGCCGAGGGCCATGAGGGGATTGAGGGCGGGCGCGAGGCAGGCGGCCGCCACGGCGGGGCCCGCGGGATCGAGGAGACCGAGGGGAGCGCAGGCGGACAGGTCCAGGATCTCGTTCCCGATGGCGACCCCGATCCTGGGAGCGTCGGTCGAGCCGTGGCGCCTGAAGACTCCGAAAGGAAGGTTCTGGATGGGGAAGTCGGAGCCAGCCTCATTGGCCGACGCCACGAAGGAGCGCAGCTCGGGACGGTGGGTCTCGTCAATTCGAATCACAGCCATCGCATCTCCTTCAGGTCAGCCACCGGCTCCGTGAAGGAGCAGGAGCCGAAGGACAGGGCAAAGGTCCGCCCGAGAGCAATCTCCTCGGAGCCCAATCGGCGGCCTGACCAAGCGACTCCCCGGGAATCCAAATGGAGGGCGGAGGGGGACCGCTCCTCGATGAGGCGGAGGGCCTCCTCGGCCCCCGCGCCGAGGCTCCGGATGAGCGCGGCGGCCAGGAACAGGTTGAGGAAGCCGTGCATCAATCCCCTGGGGGCGCCGGGTTCGTAGGTGAGGGGCCGCACGGAGCGGAGCGCATGATGCAGGCCGGCCGTGGCTTTGAAGGGGACGCCGGCGGATCGGGCGGCTGTCATGAACCAGGCGAGGGACGCGGCCCCGGGGATCTGTTCGAGAGAGACTCCACCGGTCCGGATCTTGGCACGCACCCCGGCTGCTGCTATGGCTGCCAGGAAAGGCTCCGGCGAAGCGTGGGGGGGAGGTTCCACGTAGAGTTCCGGCGTTCGCGGAAAGGCCTCCCTCGCTGCCGCCACGTCCTCGGGCCGCTCCACCCTGACGTCCACGGCCTCCACCGCGAGAAGGCGGAGAGGCTGATCTTCCTCCAGGCCCAGGGAGCCAATTCTCCTAGACGCCTCCTCCCACGGAGGGGGGACCAGCACGCTCAACCGCCATGGAGCGGCGCCTTCAGCGGACGGCAGCGCCGCCACCGCGGCCTCCAGCTCACGCAGGCGGGCTTCGGGAACGACGAAGCGGCCCAGCATCCAAGCATGAGGTCCGCGGAGGTGGGCCGCGTAGTTCGACACGGCATCGGCCATGGTCAATCCGGCGGGCGGAAAGAGGCCGGCGTAGTCGATGAGACGGCTGAGCAGCGCTTCGATCGGGTCCAGGGGAACTCCTCCTCGGGCGGCCGGATGACGGGCCGCTCTGCCTTTTGTAACCCCTTTTGAACCGGGACTATTCGACTCCATCCGGACGACCTCGGGCGTCGCATGGCCGGCGGTGCTGATACAATCTGCTTCTGACCATGCGGCCCCCGAAGAAGGGGAAGGGATGAAGTAGAAGGCGAGGCGGCGTTCATGGGAAGCCGGATAAAGATCGGAGTCCTCTCCGACACCCACGGCCTGCTGAGGCCGGAGGCCCTGGAGGCCATGCGGGGCAGCCGCCTCATCCTGTGCACGCGGGGGACGTCGGCTCGCCCGCGGTGCTGGAAGGGCTCAGGACGATCGCGCCGGTGCGGGCCGTCCGCGGCAACGTGGACCGGGGAGAGTGGGCCGAGGGCCTTCCCCTCACCGACGCCGTCGAGGTCGCAGGTGTACTGATCTACCTGATCCACGATGCCGGAGAACTGGACTTGGACCCAGCCGCCGCCGGCGTGGGGGTGATCGTTTCCGGCCACTCGCACCGTCCCTCGGCCGAGGTGAGCCGGGGCGTGCTGCACCTGAACCCGGGGAGCGCCGGCCCTCGCCGCTTCACCCTGCCCGTCTCGGCGGCCGTCCTGACGGTGGAGGGTGGGCGGGTGAACCACCGGCTGGTGGCACTGACGGAGTGATGGGCCCATGGCCGAGGTCAGAAAGCCGGGGCGGAGCGTGCGGGAACTCATGGCGTCGTGGCCCTGGAGGCCCATCCGCCACTGTCCGGGACGCTTCGTGCTCGCGGGAGGGCCACGCCGGCTGACGGTGGAGGAACTGGCGGGAGAGGGGGTGGGGGTCCTTCGCATCACCGTGCTCGGCCTGCGCGACGGGGTGGCCGTGGCGTTCTTGGAGGGCGGAGGCCTCATCGCCTACGAGCGGGCGGACGGAACCGTGGTCCACACGCTCAACACCGCGGAGGGGATGGCGCGCAAGCTGGATGCCCTGGGCATCGCTCTGCGGCCGCCGGAGGGTCAGCCGGCCGAACGAGAAATCGGGCCTGCGGGAATCGGGGGGATAAACCCGGCGGGCCGCGGCCGCGTATGAAGCCTTCAAGCAGGCGGCCAGCCCCGCGTCGGGCCGCCGTGCCATCTGGGGTGGTTGGTCCCGGTCCGGGGTCCGGGAAACGGGGGAATGCCCATCATGCCGATAGGGGAGGAGGGGGAGATGCTGAAGCGCCTTGGCTTGTTCTGCGCGGGCTTGGTGATGGTGGCCCTGGGGATCGCCCTGCCGGTCCAGTCCCAGGACGTTCCGGTGGAGACCTACACGCTGCCCAACGGCCTCACGGTCATCCTCCATGAGGATCACCGGCTGCCTCAGGTGGCCGTCAACCTCTGGTATGCCGTCGGGGCCAAAGACGAGGCGAAGGGCCGGACGGGCTTCGCCCACCTCTTCGAGCACCTCATGTTCATGGGGACCGATCGGGTGCCGCAGGGCCAGTTCGACCGGATCATGGAGGGCGGAGGCGGGGCCAACAACGCCTCCACCGCCGAGGACCGCACCAATTACTACAGCTGGGGACCGAGCACCCTGCTTCCGACTCTTCTCTGGCTGGACGCGGACCGCATGGAGGGCCTGGGCAAGGCCATGACCCAGGAGAAGCTGGACCTCCAGCGCAGCGTGGTCCGCAACGAACGCAGGCAGAGCTACGAGAACCAACCGTACGCCAAGGCGTGGCTCATGATCCCCGAGGCCCTCTACCCCGAAGGACACCCCTACCACCACCCGGTCATCGGGAGCCACGAGGACCTGGAGGCGGCCACCTTGAAAGACGTCAAGGACTTCTTCGCCACCTATTACGTCCCTGGAAACGCCAGCCTGGTCGTGGCCGGAGACTTCGAGCGGGCGGCCGTGAAGAAGATCATCGCCGAGACTTTCGGCGCGGTGCCGGCCCAGCCGCTTCCCGAGCACCGCTCGGCGGCCCCCGTGGTGCTGGACCGGGAGATCCGCCGCATGGCCACGGACAAGGTCCGCTACCCCATGCTCTGGCTGGTCTGGCCCTCGCCCAGGGCCTTCGATCCCGGCGACGCCGAGATGAACCTGACGGCCGCCGTCCTCTCGGCCGACAACGCCGGCCGCCTGTATCAGAGGCTGGTCCTTCAGGACCGGACCGCGCAGAGCGTGGCGGTCTACCAGCACTCCAGGGATCTGGGCTCCGAGTTCACGGTGCAGGTGCGGGCCGCCGAAGGGGCCGACCTGGAGCGGATCAAGAGGACCGTCCTGGAGGAGCTGGATCGCTACAAACGGGAGGGACCGACGGAGGCCGAGCTGAAGAGGGTGAAGGCCTCGGCGGAGTCGCACTTTCTGCGGAGGGTGGAGGACCTGCAGGAGCGGGCGGACATGCTCAACGCCTACTACCACGCCTTCGGCGATCCCGACGGCTTCCGGCGCGACCTCGCCGCTACCACCTCCGCCAGCGCCGATTCACTGAAGAGCTGGGCCTGCAAGGTGCTCGGGGAGGGCAGGCTGGACCTGCGCATCCTGCCCGGGGGGGCGGCGAGCCCCGGCGCGGACCTCGCCCGGCGTCCGGCCGATTTCCCGCCCGCCCCGGTGCATTCCCCGGTGCCAGAGGCCATGACCCTCGCCAACGGGATGAAGCTCTACGTGGTGAGCCGCCCCGGGACCGGCCTCTTCTCGGGAGTGCTCGTGGTGGACGGTGGGGAGAGGCTCGTTCCCAAGGAGAAGGCCGGCCTCGCCGCCCTCTCCGCCTCGCTCCTGACCGACGGCGCGGGGTCCCTGGACGCCGAGGGCTTCGCCGAGGCCGCCGCCTCGCTCGGCGCGTCCATCGAAGCGGGGAGCAGCTGGCACGCCCTCACCGTGAGGGTCGACGGGCTCTCCTCCAAGCTCGCTCCCACGCTCGATCTCTTCACCGACGCGGTGGTCCGGCCCACGCTCTCCGAGAAGGACTTCTCTCGCGAGAAGGAGCTCGCCCTGGCCGGCATCCGATCCAGGGTGGAACGGCCCGAGGCCGTGGCCGTCATGGCGTCTCGGGCCATGATCTTCGGCCGGGACGACCCCCGCGGGCGCCCGAGGGCGGGCTACGCGGCGACGGTGCAGGCCATCGAGCTGAAAGACGTGAGAGAGTGCCTGCCGCGCCTGCTCCGTCCCGCCGGCGCGAGCCTCGTCTTCGTCGGAGACTTCGATTCCGAGGCGCTAAAGGCGGCCCTAGACCGGCGACTCGGCGGCTGGCGGCCTCCGGCCGAGGACGTCCCCTCCGCTCTGGAACCCCTGACCCAGCCGGCGCCCGGGAGGCTCGTGTTGGTGGACCGCCCCGGGGCACCCCAAACGGTCCTCACCATGATGCGCCCGGTGGCGGCCTCCGCCGGGCCCGATGGGGAGGCGCTGAACGACAGCCTCAACACCCTCTTCGGAGGCGCCTTCACGAGCCGCCTCATGCAGAACATCCGTGAAAAGCACGGCTACTCCTACGGCGCTCGCAGCAGCCTGTGGCGGGAGGCCGACCAGTCCCTGCTGGGAGCCTCGTCGTCGGTCCAGACCGCCGTGACGGGGGCTGCGCTGGCGGAGTTCAAGCGCGAGTTCGACGCCATCGCCTCGGGCAACGTCACCGCCGATGAGCTCACGAAGGCCACCCGGACGGTCCGCTTCGACCTCGTGAGCTCGGCGGCCACCGCTTCGGGCCTTTCGGACACCCTCGGGGAGATCATCGCCAACGGCCGTCCCCTGGATTCGGTGGGGCGGGAGATCGCGGCACTGGACCGCGTGGATCTCTCCGGAGTCAATGCGAGAGCGGCCTCGGGGCTCTTCGACTGGAGCAATCTGCTGGTGGTGCTGGTGGGCGACAAGGCGACGGTCCTTCCGCAGCTCAAGGCGGCCGGATTTCCGGAGCCAGCGCTCGTGAGTCCCGAGGGGGCGCCGATGTGAGAGCGGCAGGCCGGGGAGAAGTGCCGCCCGCCGCTGGCGTGCGGCTATTTCCGCTCTAGTGCGGGGCGCCGGGGAAGGACTGCAGGAACGCCACGGAGTCCTCCTCCTCCATGGGCCGGGCGAAGTAGTAGCCCTGTCCGTACGGGCATCCCATGGAGCGCAGCATCTCGATCTGGTCCGGCCTCTCGATGCCTACGGCCACCGCCTGCATCTTGAGCGTCTGCGCCAAGGCGATGGTGGTCCGGACGAAATCGCGGTTACCCTCGTCCTCGCAGATGGTGCCCACGAAGGAGTGGTCGATTTTTACCGCGTCGATGGGGTACCGGCGGAGGTTGCTCAGCGAGGCGTAGCCCGTCCCGAAGTCGTCGACGCAGAGGCGCAGGTTGTGCGCCTTGAGCTGGGAGAGGGTGGCGTCCGCCACGTCGCTGTGGTGAAGGAGCGTGCTCTCGGTGATCTCCAGCCGCAGCCAGCTCGGGTCGAGCCGGAATTCCGAGGCGGCCTGGCCAAGCTGCTCCGCAAGGTCCCGCTGGGCGAACTGCGAGGTGGAGAGGTTGATGCACATGACCAGGGGCGGCTCCCCGCGGCGCAGGTCCTGCAATAGCCGCAGGTGCCGCGCCGCCTCCCGGATGGTGAACTGCCCGATGGGCAGGATCAGGCCGTTCTCCTCGGCCACCTCCAGGAAATCGCCGGGCGGTACCACCCCGTGCTCCGGGTGCCGCCACCTCAGGAGCGCCTCGAAGCCGACCAGGTTTCCCGAGCCCAGGTCCACGATGGGCTGGTAGAACATGGCCAGGCGCTTGTCCGCCACCGCCTGGCGGAGGTCCGTCTCCATCTCGAGCAGCCGCAGGACCTTCGTACGCATGGCGTGGTCGAAGACGGCGTGGCAGCCCCGTCCCTGGCGCTTGGCCTCATACATGGCCGTGTCCGCGTCCCGGATCATCTCGTCGGGCCTCTCGTAGTGGGGCGCCCAGAAGGCGACGCCGATGCTCCCGCTGCTGTATACCTCGCGCCCGCCCAGCCGGCAGGGCTCGGCGATCTGCTCCTGAATCCGCTCGGCGAAGCGCACCGCCGTCTCCACGTTGGGGATGTTGTCCAGGAGCACGGCGAACTCGTCGCCTCCCAGCCGTGCCACCGTGTCCGAGGACCGCAGGCAGCGGACCAGGCGGTTGGAGACCTCCATCAGGAGCTCGTCGCCCGAGAGGTGGCCCATGCTGTCGTTGATGAGCTTGAACCGGTCCAGGTCCACGAAAAGGATGCCGAACCGGTACTCCGCGTAGCGCTGAGCTCTCGCCATGGCCAGCCCGAGCCGGTCCAGGAAGAGGCTTCGGTTGGGAAGACCGGTGAGGGGATCGTGGAGGGCGTCGTGCTGGAGCTGCTCCTCGGCCAGCTTTCGGGTGGTGATCTCGGTCTGTGAGCCGGCCATGCGGAAGGTCTTGCGCTGGCTGTCCCTGACCGCCATGCCCCGGGTGAGCACCCAGCGGTATTCCCCGCTCTTGCAGAGCATCCGGTGTTCGCACTCGAAATGAGCTTCTCGGCCCTCCACGTGGGCGCGCATGCGCTTCTTCAGCTCGGCCAGGTCGTCGGGGTGAACCAGGCGGAACCAATGGTCGGGCCGGTCGCCCAGGTCGCCGTCGTCGTACCCGAGCATGGCCTTCCACCGGCGCGAGAGGGAGAGCTTGTTGGTGCGGAAATCCCAGTCCCAGAGCCCGTCGTTGGCGCCCCGGATGGAGAGGGCGAAGCTCTCCGCCCCCTGGACGAGCCTCTCCTCGGCCATCCGCCTCTGGGTGACGTCCACTCCCGTGGCCAAGAAATGGTGGACGGCCCCCGAGCGGTCCCGCACCGGGGAGATAGTCTTCTCCTCGTGGTAGATCGTGCCGTCCTTCCGCCGGTTGATGATCACCCCACGGAAGGAATCGCCGGTCAACAAAGCCTTCCAGAGCTGGTCGTACAGGGCCTCGTCGTGGTGGCCCGACTTCAGAATCCTCGGGGTCTTGCCGATGACCTCCTGCCGCGTGTAGCCCGTCACCCGCTCAAAGGCGGCGTTGACGTATTCGATGGTGCCCTCCAGGTCGGTGATCAGGACCGACTCCTCGAGTTGCTCGATGGCGCTCAGCAGCCATTGTGGACCTTCGCCGGGCGCCGCGGCCGAGGGCCGGGCCTCCCTCGAAAAGACGAGGACATGGGCGGATGCCTGGCCTGGGCCGGCTTCCGTGAGGGTGGACTCCAGCTCCACCAGCTTGCGGGCCGCCGTCACGATCCGGTGGCGGATGCACCTGCCGGGGACGCCCTCCGCGGTCACGCGGATCCACTCCAGGATGTCCTCCGGCGGTAGGAAATCGGTGAAGCGCCAGCCCAGCAGCTCATCCACCGAGCGCCCGAATAGGCGTGCCGCGCCGGGGGAGGCGTAGAGAATGAGGCCTTCCTCGTCGAGCACCGTGGCGGAGAGCGGGGAGCGCTCCATGGCCAGGCGGGCGAAGCCGCCTTCATCGCGGGCTTTCGAGTCCGGGGCCTTCCGCCTGGGCACCACTTCACACCTCCGCCGTCAGCAAATAACAACTGGCCAGCAAGAGCTCTGCCAAGTCGGCGCGGGTCCGGGACGTGGGGAGGAATGATCATAACTGTCAGAGAGAACATGATCTTTGACCCCATCGAGCCCCGCTCTCCTCGGAAGGGGGCGCCCCATTGGTTGGAACTTTCGAGATACAGTCTGTAACGACACGGTAACAGAATGATCGCCCCCAGTTCGCGCCCACAGGACCGGAACCCGCGGCGTGGCAGGCTGTGCGTGAGAGTCTTCGGATGAAGAGAGAGGGCCGCACGCAATCTTGAGTGTGGTAGCGTGTGTGAGGATGTCCTATGGTAGAAAATTAAAGGGAAGGGAACGGACAACCCGAAAGGAGGTCCATGGTCATGGAATTCGAAGAAAAAATCCGGCGGATGTTTCCGGCCGCTGGCGAGGTGCCCGCGGAGTTCAGCCTGGATGGCCCCGTGGTGTGCGACCGGTACCTGGTGGACGGCGAGCTGCGCCGCTGGGAGGGCCCGATGCGGGACGTCCTCTCGCCGGTCTGCATTCGGGACGGCGAGGCGCTGGACCAGAAGCTGCTGGGACGCTACCCGCTCATGGACGAAGCGACCTCCCTGGAAGCGCTGGAGGCGGCCGTGCGCGCCTACGACCACGGGCGGGGCCTCTGGCCCACCATGTCCGTGCGCCAGCGCATCAAGTACGTGGAGGACTTCACCTTCCGCATGCGCGAGAAGCGGGACGAGGTGGTGAAGCTCCTCATGTGGGAGATCGGCAAGACCCACCAGGACGCCGCCAACGAGTTCGACCGCACGGTCGAGTACATCCGTGACACGGTGGACGCCATGAAGGAGCTGGACCGGGTCTCCTCCCGCTTCGTGATCCAGAAGGGGATCATCGGCCAGATCCGCCGCGGTCCCCTGGGCGTCGTGCTCTGCATGGGGCCCCACAACTACCCCCTCAACGAGACCTTCACCACGCTCATCCCGGCCCTCATCATGGGGAATGCGGTGATCTTCAAGCCGCCGCGCCTGGGAGTCCTGCTGCACTTCCCGCTGCTGGAGGCCTTCCACGACTCCTTCCCGCGGGGCGTTGTGAACACGGTCTTCGGACGCGGACAGCAGGTGGTCCATCCCCTGATGGGCACGGGAAAGGTGGACGTGCTGGCCTTCATCGGCTCCAGCAGGGCGGCGGACCTGCTGAAGAAGCAGCACCCCAAGCCCCACCGGCTGAGGAGCGTGCTGGGGCTGGAGGCGAAGAACGCCGCCATCATCCTCAGGGATGCCGATCTGGAGCTCACCGTCCCCGAGTGCGTGCTCGGCGCCCTCTCCTACAACGGCCAGCGCTGCACGGCCCTCAAGATGCTCTGGGTGCACTCGGAGATCGCGGGCGTCTTCCTGGACAAGCTCTCCCGCGCCGTGACGGACCTCAGGATGGGCATGCCCTGGGAGGAGGGCGTCAGGGTGACGCCCATGCCCGAGCTGGACAAGACGCGCTACCTCCGTGAGCTCGTGGAGGACGCCGAAGCCAAGGGGGCCAAGGTGATGAATCCCGGAGGCGGCACCGTGGCGGGCACCTTCTTCCATCCCGCCGTGCTCTACCCGGTGAACGAGACCATGCGCGTCTATCACGAGGAGCAGTTCGGGCCGATCATCCCGGTGGCCTCCTTCGACGACATCGAGAGGCCCATCCGCTACGTCATCGAATCGAACTACGGCCAGCAGGTCAGCCTGTTCGGCAGCGACCCGGAGGTCATCGGGAGGCTGGTGGACCCGCTGGTGAACCAGGTCTGCCGGGTCAACATCAACAGCCAGTGCCAACGGGGGCCGGACACCTTCCCGTTCTGCGGGCGGAAGGATTCGGCGGAGGGGACGCTCTCCGTGTCGGACGCGCTAAGGGTCTTCTCCATCCGGACCATCGTGGCGGCCAAGACCACGGAGCCGAACAAGGCCATCGTGGAGGATATCGTGCGGGACCACCGCTCCAACTTCATCTCTACGGACTTCATCTTGTAGGGGAAGGCGGCTCTTAAGAACCCCTGCGCTTCCGGCACGGAGTCCCGTCGTCGCAGGAGCGCTCTCCGGAGCGCGATTCGGCTTCAGACCAGGATGTGGCCCCGGAGGTAGAGGGCGGCGGTTCCTGCGATGGAGACCCTGCCGCCGCGGTCTTCACAGAAGAGCTCGCCTCCTCGGGCGGAGACCTGGAGGGCGTGTAGCCGCTTCTTCCCCAGGCGGTGGGACCAGTAGGGGACGAGGGTGCAGTGGGCCGAGCCGGTGACCGGGTCCTCCGGGACGCCGGCGTCGGGGGCGAAGAAGCGCGAGACGAAGTCGCAGGTGCGCCCCGGGGCCGTCACGATGACTCCGAGGGCCTCCAGGCCGGCCAGCCGGCCCATGTCCGGGCGCAGAGAGCGGACCTGCTCCTCGGTCTCCACCACCACCAAGTAGTCCCGCGAGCGCCTCACCTCCGCCGCGGCGATGCCGAGCCCCTCCAGGAGGCGCGGGGGCGCCTGGCAGGGTTCGCCCGGCCGGGAGGGGAAGTCCATGGAGAGGAGATTCCCCTCCTCGTTCACGGCGAGGGGGCCGCTCTGCGTGGAGAAGCGCACCGTGCCCGCCGCCTCGCGTAGGACCTTCAGCAACACGAAGCCGCTCGCCAGGGTGGCGTGGCCGCACAGGTCCACCTCCACCTCGGGGGTGAACCAGCGCAGGCCCCAGCCGTCGCCCTCCTTCACGAGGAAGGCCGTCTCTGAGAGGTTGTTCTCGGCGGCGACGGCCTGCATGACCTCCGCGGGGAGCCAGCTCTCGAGCAGGCAGACGCCCGCCGGGTTGCCCCCGAAGAGGCGGCTCGTGAAGGCGTCCACCTGGTAGAAGGGGATGCGCAAAGGCGGGGCGCTCATCGCAGTCTCGCTCAGTGGTGGTGGCCGTCGCCCGAGTGGGCGTGGCCGTGCTCCAGCTCCTCGGCGGCGGCGGCGCGGACCTCGATGACGGTCACGTCGAAGTTGAGGTTCTTGCCGGCCAGGGGATGGTTTCCGTCGAGCTTCACCCCCTGGTCGCTGACCTCGACGACCTGGAAGGTGAGGGTCTCGCCGTCCTCGCTGTGGGCCTGGAGGATCTGGCCGGGCTCCACCTCGAAGTCGAAGCGGTCGCGCGGCTCGGTGAAGACCTTCTCGGGGTCGTGGTCGCCGTACCCTTCGGCGGCCGGGACGTGCATCTGGTGCTTCTCGCCCTTGACCTTCCCCTCGAGCGCCTTTTCGAGGCCGGGGATGATCTGGGAGTGGCCGTGGAGGTAGGTGAGGGGCTCGCCGTCCGAGCTGCTGTCGATGACGGCGCCGGCGTCGTCGGTGAGGGTGTAGTCGATGGTGACCACGCAATCCTGGGCGATCTTCATGGGTTCGGCCATGGCGCAACGCGCTCCTTCTCGGGGCTTGCGCACCAACGGCACCGGACCCCCGGGACCCCGCACCCCAACGTTGGAACCTTACCTCGTCCGGCGAGAAATGTCACCCCTTTACGCCCTCCACGCCGGGGGGGTGAGCAAAGCACCCGGGGAGGTGAGGATGTCCCCCCTCCTGGGGTGCGCCGACGGCGGCGGACCATCTGCTGCGTCACGCTTCGGCGTCCGCATCCTTTCAACCTTCCAACCTGCAACTCGTGCCTCTACCGGGGGCTCGGCGGGGGTGTCTCCGCGCCGTCTGGGGCCGGCTTCTCGGGCGTCTTCGGGCCGATTCCCAGCGCCTTATTGTAGAAGGCGAGCCAGCGGTTGAGGCGGTCGATGTCGTGGGCGGGCTTGCGGAAGCCGTGACCCTCTCCGGGGTAGGAGACCATCTCCACCTGCTTGCCTGTGGTCTTGAGGGCGCGGAAGAGCTCAAGGCCCTGGGCGTAGGGGACGCGCTCGTCGGCTGTGCCGTGGAGGATGAGGACGGGGGTCTTCACGGACCGGATGTGGAAGACGGCCGAGTCCTTCATGTAGGCCTCGGGGTCGTCGTACGGATTGCCGAGGAACTCCCACTCGCCGGCCAGGCCGTGGTTGACGTCGGACTGGGCGTAGTTGGAGATGTAGTCGGACACGCCGGCGCCCACGACGGCGGCCTTGAAGCGGTCGGTCCGGCAGATCGCCCACTCGGTCATGCATCCGCCGTAGGACCAGCCGCCGATGACGAGCTTCTGAGGGTCGGCCATCTTGCGGGCGATGAGGGTGTCCACGCCGGCCATGATGTCGTCGTAGTCCACGAAGCCCTCCTTGCCGCGGTTGGAGGCGTAGAAGGCCATGCCGTAGCCGAGGCTGCCCCGGAAGTTGACGCGCAGGACGCCGTAGCCCTGGCCGGCGAAGTAGGCCACCCAGGGATCGAAGCCCTCCTGGTCCAGCCAGTCGGGGCCGCCGTGGGGCATGACCATGAGTGGGGCGATGCCCGCCTTGGGAGGGACGGCCGCCGGATCGAAGAGCGCCTCGATCTTCACGCCCTTCGCCGACTCGTAGGAGAGGCGCTCGGTCCTGGGCAGGAGCCAGTCCTTCACCTGCGGGTTGACGTCGGCGAGCTGGACGGGGTCGGTGCCGTCCGTGTTCATGCTCCAGGGGTCGCGCGGGGTCTGGGGGTCGGTGAAGGCGAAGACGAGGCGGCGCCGCGCGCGGTCCATCTGAAAGCCCCAGATCACGCCCGCCGGGGCGTAGACGAGGCGGGCCTCGCCCGAGGCCAGGTCCAGGCGGCGGAGGCAGGAGCGCGTGCCCTCCATGGTGAGGGCCATGAGGCTCCTGCCGCCGGCCATCCAGGCGATCTGGAAGAAGTCGTAGTCCACCTTCGCGGCGGCGTTGGTGAAGCTCTTGCCGTCCGCCGAGGCCACCGCCACGCCGTTCATGTCGCTCAGCCCCTCGGTGGCGTAGCGCCAGGCCACCCGCGTGCCGTCGGGGGAGAAGATCGCTGCGCCCTGGATGGGGCCCGCCTTCGGCGAGAGGAGGGCGAGGGTCTCGCCTTTGAGGTTGACCACGCGCACGGAGGCCTCGGTCATGTTGTCGTAAAAGAGCTGGCTCGCGGCGGTGACGAGGGCGAAAGAGCGGCCGTCCGGGGCCCAGTCGAACTCGGCCACGTTGTAGGTGCCGGGGGTGACCTGGGAGAGCGTGCCGCCGGGCACGCCCAGCGTGAAGAGCTGGGTCATGTCGCGCGGGGCCTCCATGACCTCGGCGCCGCCGGTCTTCTCCTCGCGGGCCTTCTGCTCCGCCGTGGGCTCGGGCACGGCCAGGAAGGCGATCTCCTTGCCGTCGGGCGAGAAGCGCAGGGGCGAGGCGGGGGCCACCTTGAGCTTGCCCACCTGGATGCCCTCACCGCCGTCCACGGGCATGAGGAAGACCTGCGGGGAGCCGTTGCGCCGAGAGACGAAGGCGAAGGACCGGCCGTCGGGCGCCCAGGCCGGAGAGGACTCGCCCGCCTCGCTGGCGGTCATCTGCCGCGAGGCGCCGCCAGCGGCGGGGACGAGGGTGATGTGGCTCACCGTCTTGTCGGAGGCGGGGTAGTCCGTGCGGGCCGTGACGTAGAGAAACCGGACTCCGTCGGGCGAGATGGTCCCGCCGCGGTACTGCGTCATCTTCACGATGTCCTCGGGCGTGACGGGGTGCTTCGGGGGAGCCTGACCAAGGGCCAGGACGCACACCGCCAGCAGGACCAGGACGATTGAGGCTCTTCGCATGGATCACCTCGCATCCGATTCGGTTCGGGACGGATCCGGGAACCCGGCTCCCCTCTGGAACCGCCTCCCGGGATGGGTCTACGCAGCGCCGCCGCGAAGGTTGCCGGAGGAGACGCGGGCCCCGGCGCCGGCGGGCGGTCCCCTCGGGTCTCCGCCCTCACTCCGCCCTCAGGGCCTCCACCGGATCGAGGCCGGAGGCCCGCCGGGCGGGGAGCCAGCCGCTGGCCAGGCCGACTAGGAGGCTCATGGCCACCGCCGCGACGGCGGCCCCGGCGGAGGTCTTGAAGGGCAGGCCGGGCAGGAGGGCCGTCAGGAGCGACCCCAGGCCGAGGCCGCCGAGGAGCCCCAACAGCCCGCCCGCGCCCGCCAGGAGGGCCGACTCCAGCAGGAAGAGCCTCTCCACGCCCTGGCGCGTCAGCCCGAGAGCCCTCAGGAGCCCGATCTCGGCGGTGCGCTCGTTCACCGAGATCCACATGATGGTCAGGATCCCGATGGCCCCCACGAGCAGGGAGATCCCGGCGATGGCCGAGACGGCGGCGGTGATGATGTCCATGACGCGGCCGAAGACGTCCAGCATCTCCGTCTGGGTGGTGATGGTGAAGTCGTCGTTCCCGCGGTGGCGTGCCGTGAGCACGGAGCGGACCTCCTCCACCACGCCGGGGATGGCCCCGGTGGAGGCCGCCAGCACGTCGATCTCGTTGAGCTCCGTGAGGTTGAAGAGGTCCATGGCGGAGGCCACGGGGATGTAGGCCGAGTCGTCCAGGTCGAAGCCCACGAACTGCCCCTTCGGCTCCATCACGCCGACCACGAGAAAGCTCGATCCGCCGATGCGGACCCTCCTCCCCAGGGGCGAAGTCCCCTGGAAGATCTCGCGGGCAAGTTTGGGGCCCAGCACGCAGAGGGAGGCGCACCGGTCGGGATCCATCTCGGGGAGGAAGCTCCCCTCGGCCACGGGGAACTTCCAGGCGGCGCTGGCGTCGTGGGTCACCCCGTAGATGTAGACGTCCCGGCCCAGACCCTCGGCCTCCACCCGGGCCTGGCCGAAGACCACCGGGACCACCTTCTCGATGCCGGGCAGGTGTTCGAGAGAGGCGGCGTCGTAGAGCGTGAGCTGGTGGGTCGTGCCGCCGAAGACCCCCGGGACGCCGAAGGTCTTGACCTTCCCGGGAGAGATGCCGACGAGCGAGGTCCCGAACTGGGAGAACTGCGAGACGATGTACTGCCGAGTCCCCTCACCCAGGGAGGTCAGCAGGACCACGGCCGCGACCCCGATGGCCACTCCCAGGGCGGAGAGGGCCGACCGGAGCCGGTGGCCGGTGAGGGCGCCCGCGACGAACCTGGCCAGGTCGAGGAACCGCACGCTACCTCCGCATCAGGGCGTTCACGGGGTCCAGGCGGGTGGCTCGATAGGCGGGCCAGAGGCCGAAGGTCAGCCCCACCAGGACGGAGACGGCCAGGGAGGCGCCGATTGCCCAGGCCGGCGGGGAGGCGGGAAAGGCCGGGTAGACGGCCGTCAGAATCCGCACCGCGGCGAGGCCCGCCCCCAGGCCCGCCAGACCCCCGGCGGCCGTCAGAAGCGATGCCTCCGCCAGAAAGGCCGCGAGCACCTGCCCGTCCGTGGCCCCCAGCGCCTTCAGGAGCCCCACCTCGGCCCTTCGCTCGGAGACTGAGACGAGCATGACGTTCATGATCCCCACCCCCGCCACGGCCAGGGAGATGGCGGCGATCCCGGCCAGCGCCAGGGTAAGCGCGTTCAGGATGGCCGAGAAGGCCGAGAGGACGGCATCCTGGGTGATGACCGTGACGTCCTCCGTGTGGTGGCGCTCGGCGAGCAGCCGCACCACCTCGCGCTTGGCCTGCTCCATCTCGCCCCTCGAACGGATCTCGAGGAGGATGCGGAAGAGGGTGCGCCGGTCGAAGGCCTGCATGACCGTGCGCACGGGGACGAAGGCGGCGTCGTCCATGTCGAAGCCGAGGAGGGAGCGCCCCTTCGGCGCCGCAACCCCCACCACGCGGAACCGCCACACGCCCATCCGCACCAGCTTGCCCAGGGGGTTCTCGCCGCCGAACAGCTCGCGGGCGACCTTGGTCCCGAGCACGATCTCGTTGCCCGCCTCCTCCGGGTCCCTCTGCGGCAGGAATGAGCCCGAGGCCATCTCCAGGTGGCGCACCTCGGCGTAAGAGGCCGTGGTCCCAAGGATGGGGATGGTGCGGCCGAGGTCTCCGTGCCGGAGGGTCTCGCTGCCCACCGCGAGCGGGGCGGCCGAGCGGATGAGGAAGATCCGGCCCACCAGTGCCTGGAAATCCTCCAGGGTGAGATCGTGGGTGACGCCTCCGAAGGGTATGGAGCCGGTGGTCTCGACCTTGCCGGGCATGACGATCAGGAGGTTGGAGCCTAGGGAGGTGAACTCGTTGACGACGTACTGCCTGGCGCCCTCCCCCAGGGCCGTGAGGGAGACCACCGCCGCCACGCCGACGCCCACGCCGGCCACGGACAGGAGGGTCCGCAGCCGGTGGCCGGAGAGCGCGCCCGCCGCAAAGCGGAGCAGGTCCGGCGCCCTCACGGCGCATCCTCCTCCATGGTTCCGTCGGACAGCCGGATCACCCGCCGGGCCCGCCTGGCGATGTCCGGGTCGTGGGTCACCACCACCAGGGTCAGGCCGTCGGCGTTCATGCGCTCCAGCAGCTCCATGACCTCCCGGGAGGAGGCGCGGTCGAGGTTGCCCGTCGGCTCGTCGGCGAGGAGGAGCGAGGGTCCCATGACCACGGCCCTGGCGATGGCCACGCGCTGGCGCTCGCCACCGGAAAGCTGGTCGGGCCTGTGCTTGGCCCGCTGGGCCAGCCCCACCGACCGGAGGGCCTCCTGCGCCCTCGTCCGCCGCTCCTCGGGTGCCACCCCGGCAAACATCATGGGCAGCTCCACGTTGCCCGCCGCCGTGAGACGGGAGAGGAGGTGGAAGAACTGGAAGACGAAGCCGATCCTGCTCTGGCGGAGGGCGGAGCGCTCCAGCTCGCTCAGCGAGCCCGTGTCCCTCTCCTCGAAGAGGTAGCGGCCTCGGGTGGGCCGGTCGAGACAGCCCAGGATGTGGAGGAGGGTGGACTTGCCGGAGCCCGATGGGCCCACCAGCGCCACATGGTTGCCCCGGCCGATGGCGAGGGAGATCCCCTTGAGCGCGCTGACCTCCGTCTCGCCCACCTGGAAGGTGCGCCAGACCTCCTCCAGGAGGATCACGGCTCCACCCGCGCGGCAACGCGGGCGCCAGCCTTGACCGCGGTGGAGTCCCGCGCCGTCACCACCAGGTCGCCGGGCTTCAGCCCGGAGACGACCTGGGTGAACTGCCAGTTCTTCAGCCCTGTCTCGATCGTCCGCTCCTCCAGGCGACCGGAGACCACCACGAGGACCTTGTTCCCCTCGGCGACGGCGGAGGTGGGGATGCGCAGCACGCCGTCGCGGCGGGAGAGGACGATCTCCACGTCGGCGGAAGTCCCCGGAAGGATGCCCGTGGCGGCCTCCGGATCGTCGAAGGAGGCCTCGATCTCCACGGTCCTGTTCTGCTCCAGGATGTCGGTCACGTACGGGGCGACCCTCGTGAGCCTGCCCCCGAAGTGCACGCCGGGCCTTGAGTCCACGGTGATGCGCACCTCCTGGCCGGGATGGAGGCGCACCGAATCCACTTCGTCGATGGGGGCGCTCACGTAGGCCGAGGCCGGGGAGAAGAAATCCAGCACGGGCGGGATGGGAACGCCCGGAGGGGCGGGCGTGATCCATTCGCCCACGTGCGTGCTGCAGTCCGCCAGGATGCCATCGAAGGGGGCACGGATCTCCGTCTGGTCGAGTTCGGCCCGCGCGAGCTGGATCTGGGAGTGGGCCTGCTGGAGCGCGGCGCGGGCGGCCTTGCAGGCGGCGCGGGTCTGGTCGCGGGTGCTCTCGAGCGTATCCAGGGACTGCCGGCTGGCGATGCCCGCCTGCTCCAGGGCCCGGCCGCGGACGTACTCCTTCTCGGCGAGGTCGGCGGCGAGGCAGGCCTCCTGGGCCTTGGCCCCCGCGGTCCTGAACTGGTCCTCGCTCAAGCGGAGCTGGGCCTGCTGGACCGAGTCGTCGAGCTTGAGAAGCAGGCCTCCCGCTGGCACCCTGGCCCCTTTCGGGTAGGGGAGCGCGACGACCCTTCCGCCGATCTGGGGGGAGAGCTTGGAGCGCTCGCGCACCTTCACCGTTCCGGCGCGGGTGTTGGTGACGATCTCCTCCACCGCCCCGGGCTCGGCGCGGGCGGCCCGGACTGGAACGGGACGGGGACGGAAGAGGGTCAGGCGCAGGACCACGGCGAGCACGACGAGGCCGAGCACGACGAGCAGCCAGCGGGGCGGGGTTCGCATGAGACTCATGGTAAGGGCCTTCCCGCGGGGGTGTCAATGCGGGCGGAGCTCCGGTGTCGAAGAGAGGCGCACCACGAAGACACCAAGACACCAAGGCGATTTGGAAGTTGGGACCTGTGAATTGGGATACGCCTGCTACCCGGCGCCTCCGCTTTCCACCCCCCACCATTGGAAGCCCGAGCAAGTTCATGAGGGTCTGTTTGCACGAACCCTCGCGGGGGGCTATCATAAACATATGAGTCGCTAGAGTATGACTTTCGGCCTGGCCCGGACGGGGCTCTGGCCCTTTCTGAACGGGGGAAAGCACGGTGAGCGCCATGACCATTACTTTCTCGTTGCGGGATGTGTTTCTCTTCATACTCGGACTGGTGTGCCTCGGGGCGCTCGTCTATTTTCTGGCCGTGCTTCGAAAGCTCTCCCTCCTCCTCGACGACTGGCGCAGGCTGACCTCGCGGGCCGAAGGGATCACGCCCAGGATCGAGCGGGTCCTGGAGAGCGCCGACGTCACGCTGGCGGCGGCGCGCCGCGTGGTGGAGGGCAGCGAGGGGGTGGTGAAGGACCTGGCCGCGGTGTCGGGCTCCGTGCGCGACGTGGCCCAGGATACGGTGGCCCAGGTGGCCACGGTCCTGGCCCCCGTGCGGTATCTCGCGGCCCTCGTCACGGGATTGCGCAAGACCCTGGAGAGTCTTCTCCTGGGCTCTAGTCACGATCGGCACGATGACAAGGAGGATTCCGATGAAGAAAGAGACATCTAACGTTCTGGTAGCGTTTCTGGTGGGCGCGGTGGCGGGCGGAGTCGCCGCCCTCCTCCTGGCCCCCGCCTCGGGAAGCGAGACGAGAAAGAAGCTGGCCGATGGCCTCAGGCGGGCCAAGGAAAAGGCCGCGGAGGAGTTGGACCACGCCAAGGAGATCGCCGACCTTCAGAGGCAGGCCATCAAGGAGGCCTACACCGAAGGCAAGAGCGCGTACCAGAGAAAGCTCAAGAAGGACGAGGCCGTAGAGAGCTGACCCGAACCGGTCCGATCATCCCCCAAGGGCGCCCGGCGAGGTGCCGGCCGTCCGGCGGACCCCTCTCAGATGGAGGGCGGGCCCGACCGGTCTTGCCCCGGGAGTCGCGGACGGGCTAACGTGAGGTCCGCGACGTCCCCGGGCGGGGGGACGGCGCGCCGGGGAGGGGACCGTGGCCGGCGACTCCAGTCTGACCCAGCGGCGCATTCTGGCCTTCTGGGCGCCTCTGGCGGGAACGTGGCTGATGATGTCGGTGGAGGGACCCTTCCTCGCCGCGGTCATCGCCCGGTTGCCGGCCCCCACCCTTAACCTGGCCGCGTACGGCGTGGCCTACGCCGTGGCCCTCCTCGTGGAATCGCCCATCCTCCTGGTCATGAGCACCTCCACGGCGCTCGCCGAGGATTGGGCCTCCTACCTGAAGCTGAGGAATTTCGTCTTCTCCCTGAACGCGGCCCTGACGGCCATCATGGCCCTCAGCCTTTGGCCTCCGCTTTTCGAGCGGGTGGCCGGAGGGCTGATGGGACTTCCCGAGAACCTCGTGGGGTTGACCCACCTGGCGTGCCTGCTCCTCCTGCCCTGGCCCGCGTCCATCGGATACCGCCGCTTCTACCAGGGCATCCTCGTCCGGAACGGCCTCGCCCGACGGGTGGCCTACGGCACCATTCTTCGCGTGGGCTCCATGGGGGGCGTCGCCCTCCTGCTCTCCCTAGGGTGGCACGCGTCCGGCGCCTTGGTGGGCGCCGCCTCCTTGTCGGCGGGGGTCGTGGTGGAGGCGGTCTCCAGCAGGTTGATGGCGCGGCGGCCCCTCCGGGCGATGAAGGGGACGGCTTCCGTCGGTGCGGGCCCGGAGCCGCTCAGCTACCGCTACATCTGGCACTTCTATACGCCCCTGGCCCTCACCTCCATCCTGAGCATGGGGGTCAACCCGCTCGTCACCTTCTTCATGCCCTCCAGCAAGCTGGGCATCGAGTCCCTGGCCGTGCTCCCGGTCGTGAACGCCCTCGTGTTCATCTTCCGGAGCCTGGGGCTGGCCTTCCAGGACGTGGGCATCGCGCTGGCCGGGCCCCAGCGTGAGGAATACCGGCCGCTCCGCCGCTTCGCCAGCGCCCTGGCGGTGGCGGCCGCGGGAGGGCTGGCAGTCATCGCCTTCACGCCCCTCCTCGGCCTCTGGCTGCAGGGGCTCTCGGGGCTCTCGCCGGCCCTGGCGAGTGTGGCGGTCGTGCCCACTCGCATCATGGCGGTCATGCCCGCCTTCTCCGTGCTCCTCTCCTTTCAGCACGGCATGCTGGTCTCGGCCCGCAACACGCGGCCCGTCAGCTTGGCCACCGCCCTGGAGGTGGCCAGCATAGCGCTCGCGCTTTTCATCGGTATCCGGATTGCCGGGCTGGTGGGGGCCACGGCCGCCGCGGGAGCCCTCCTCTTCGGCCGGATCGCCGCCGTCCTCTTCCTCATGCCCTCCTTCCGCCGCGCCACGGCCCCCGGGCGCCTCTTGAGCTCCAGGAGAAGCACGTCATGAATCGAGCGTCGCAAGCCTCTCGTGCCGGCCAGCCGTTTCGCGAGTGCCTCCAGGATTGCCGCCTCGTCCTGATGGAGGGGGGCGTCCTGGAGAGGCTTCGCCGTGACGCCCGGTTGCCGGTGGATTCTCCGGTCGCCAATGCGGCTCTGCTGTACTCGGAGGAGGGGCGCGCCGCCATGGGCGCCATCTACCGCGAATATATGCGGATCGGAGTGGAATCGGGTCTCCCCGTGCTGGCCCTCACGCCCACCTGGCGGGCCAGCCCGGAGCGCATCGTTGCCGCCGGTTTCTCCGGACGCGACGTGAACGCCGAGGCGGTGCGTTTCCTGCACGGACTCCGGGCGCCTTTCGGAGAGGGGGCGAGGGGGATCTTCGTCGGCGGCCTGATGGGATGCCGGGGAGATGCCTACCGCCCACAGGAGGCCCTCTCGGCGAAGGAGGCGGAGCGCTTCCACCATGTTCAGGCCTGGGATCTGGCCTGGGCGGGTGCGGACTGCCTGCTGGCCTCCACCCTGCCCGCGCTCTGTGAGGCGGCCGGATTGGCGTCGGCCATGGCGGAGACCGGTCTGCCCTACCTGATCAGCTTCATCATCCGGTCCGACGGACGCCTGCTGGACGGCACGCCCTTTCCGGAGGCGGTAAAAGCCGTGGACGGCAGCACCGACCCTCCGCCCGCCGGCTACCTCCTGAACTGCGTCCACCCCTCCGCGGTGGCGCGGGCCGAGGGCCTCTGGCCGGGATGGCTCGCCCAACGATGGCTTGGCCTGCAGGCCAACAGCTCGGACAAGGCTCCGGAAGAGCTTGACGGAAGCCCCGTTCTGGAGGCCTCCGGATCGCCCCAGTCTCTCGCCGAGCAGATGCTGGGCCTCCGGCGACGGTGGGGGCTCAAGCTCCTGGGCGGCTGCTGCGGGACGGACGGCCGCCTCATCCGCGCCCTGGCCCGTGGTGCCTCAGAGGAGAGCCCGCCATGACCTACAACTTCGACCCCGAACAGTGGCTGGAAAACCAGGTGCGCCTGCTGGAATCGCGCAGGGCATCGGGAGAGCTGGCGGCGGCCGATTTCGAGCGGGAGAGGGCGGCCCTCGAGGGGCGCTACGAGGAGATGGTGGCGCGACTAGACGGCAGCTTCCAGATCCCGGGCCCGAGGCCCGGCTCCCTGGAGGGGGGCGGCGGATCCTCTGGCGAAAAGCCGTAGCGGTTCTTGTGGCTGTCCAGGACAGGTCCGGCCCACCCTTGGGGGCCTGCGTTCCGGAGCAAGGCGGAGGAAGGCGCGTCCCCGCGCCGATGGGCCGCGTGCGAGGAAGCACGCCGAGAGAGTGGGCTTGACGGGCGCCGCGGCCTGGGGCGAGACTGTCCGGGAGCAAAGGAAATCCGTCCGATGGCCCCCGGGCCCTCGCTGACCGCCGTCCCGATGGTCATGGCCCTTCGCCATTCCGAGGAGATGATGATGTCCAAGCTGCCCAAGCCGTTCCTCGAATTCACGGAGAATTACCCCGACGTGGCGGAGGCGTATGAAAAGCTGGGGGAGGCGTGCCATTCGGCGGGCCCCCTCTCGGCGAAGGAGCGGGCCCTCGTCAAGCTCGGCATCGCCATGGGAGCGCGGCTGGAGGGCGCCGTCCACGCGCAGGCGCGAAAATCTCTGGCCGCTGGAGTCAATCCCTCGGAGATCCGTCACGCCGTTCTCATGGCGTGCACCACCGTGGGCTTCCCCCCCATGATGGCCTCCATGACCTGGGTGGAGGACGTGCTCAAGGGGGCCGACGGCAAGAAGGCCAAGGGCGGCAAGAAGAAATAGGGCCCTTTTTCAGGAATCTGCTCGCGGATTCCGGAGCGGCCCAGCCTGGAGCCTGCGGTGGAGAGCGATCCCATCCTCAATCGATCACGCGTTCTCAGAGCGGGGCCTCAATCAGGGGACGCGGTGGAACCGACGGGAGAGGGGCGCCCCTGATCCCTCCAGGATGCAAACGGGCGCCCGCGGCGTTCTTCCTATCCGGCCCCGGGAAAGGGGCCGTCCATTCGATGGAGGCACGCACGCCATGAAGATCTTTGTGACGGGAGCCAGCGGATACATCGGGCAGGCGGTGGCGGGCGCGCTCGCGCGCACGGGCCACGAAGTCTTCGGACTGGTGAGGTCGCGGGAGAAGGCGCTCGCCCTCAGTGCCCTGGAGGTCACGCCGGTCCTGGGCTCCATGGAGGAGTCGGACACCTATCGCGAGGCGGCCCTCGGCTGTTCGGTCCTGATCCACTGCGCGGCCGAGTACACGCGGCGCTACATGGAGCTGGACCGGAAGACCATCGACACGCTGCTGGCCGGCGCCAGGGAGACGGGCCGGCCCAGGCTGTTCATCTACACCAGCGGCGTGTGGGTCTACGGAAACACGGGGCAGGGGAGCGTGGACGAGGCGGTGCCCCCGAACCCGCCCGCCATGGTGGTCCAGCGGGTGGCTCACGAGGAGGCCATCCTCGATGCCGACGGCGGGGAACTTCGGACCCTCGTTGTCCGGCCGGGCTGCGTCTACGGCGGCCGGGGCGGCCTCACCTCCGGGTGGTTCGAGAGCGCCTCGGCTGGCGGTGCCGCCCGGGTCGTGGGGGAGGGCCACAACCGGTGGGCCATGATTCACGTGGAGGACCTGGCCGACCTGTTCGCGCGGGCGGCCCAATCCCCCTGGAGGCGGGAGGTGTTCAACGCCACGGACCGCAGCCGCTTCACGGTCCTCGAATGCGCTCGGGCAGCCAGCAGGGCGGCCGGTGCCGGCGGAAAGGTGGAGCTGGTCTCGGCGGAAGCCGCCGCCCAGCAGTTCGGCCCCATGGTCGAAGGGTTTCTCCTCGACCAGCACTGCGACTCGCGAAAGGCGGTGAGGATGCTGGGTTGGCAGCCGCGCCACGGGGGCTTCGCCGATGGTGCGGAGCGCTATTTCGAGGCGTGGAATGCGGCCGCTGGCCGCTGAGCAGGACGGTACGGAGACCGGGACGCTCAATCCCTCCCGTCCTCATTTTCGCCGAGGCAGTCCTGTTGAAGGAGGGAGGCGAGTGGCGCCACGGCCGCAGCCCAGCGACAGCTACCGACTCATCTGGCGGACCGTTCGACGCATCCCGAAGGGGCGGGTGGCCACGTACGGGCAGGTGGCGCGCGCCGCCGGCCTGAGCGGGCAGGCGCGGCTGGTGGGGTACGCCATGCACGCCCTGCCCGCGGGCTCATCCGTGCCCTGGCACCGGGTCCTCAACGTCCGCGGCCGGATCTCTCTCCCGGAAGCCGACGGGCAGGCCGCCCTCCAGCGGGCCTTGCTCGAGGCGGAAGGGGTGCTCTTCCGGAACGGTGCCGTGGACCTGGTCCGTTTCAGGTGGAGGGGCGCCGGGGAGCCCTAGGGGGCCGGTGCGGGAAATCTCTGGAGGATCAGGAGGGTCCTGTCGTCGGCGTGGGGCTCCCCTCCGCAGTAGGCTTCGAGGGTCTCTTCGAGGGCCTTTGCCACATCATGCGGACCACGGTGTTCGGAGAGGGAGCAGGTGGCGAGGAGGCCCTCCCTGCCGAAGGGCTCGCCCTCCCGATCCGAGGCCTCGGAAATCCCGTCGCTATATAGAATCAGGAAGTCTCCCGGATCGAGTCCCGTCGAGCGCGTCTCGTAAGCGGACTCCGGAAAGAGGCCGAGGGGAGGGCCCGTCGCACCGAGCCATTCTGCCTGGCCGCCCCGGCGCAGCAGGAGGGCGGGGGGATGGCCCGCGTTTGCGAACCGAATGACCCCGGTTTCGGGCTCCAGTACGGCCGCGAAGGCCGTGGCGTAGCGTTCCGGAGGGGTCCGCCGGTACAGGAGGAGGGAGACCCGTTCAAAGATCTGGTGGGGCTCTCGGCCCGCCTCGATGGGGGCGGCGCACAAGGCCTCCAGGGAGGCTGCCAGAAGGGAGGCCCCCAGCCCTTTGCCCGAGACGTCGGCGAGGAGCAGGACAACCTCCTTCCCCTCCCTGCGCGCAGAGACCTCGTAGTAGTCGCCGGAGACCCACCGGGAGGGGACGTTGCCACCACAGAGCAGGTAGCCTGGGATCTCGGGCATCCTCTCGGGGAGCAGTTCCACCTGGATGCGGCGCGCGAGCTCCACCTCCGCCTGCAGCCGCCGCCTCTCTGCCGCCTCCTCCGCGAGGGACAGGTTGCGGATGCGAAGGGCGGCTACGGAAGCGAGGGAGGCCAGGAGGGCCAGCTCCTCCTCCCCGAAGGAGCGGACCGCCGTTCTGGAGGTGAGCGCGATCATGCCGAGGCAGCCTTCCGCGTCCTGGAGCGGCGCCGCGATGAGGCTCCGGATGCCCGAGCTCAGGATGCTGTCCGAGTCGGCGAAGCGGGCGTCCGCCTGGACATCCTTCACCAGCGCGGCCATCCCCCGCTCCGCGACCTCGTGGATCAGGCTTCGCGAGACAAAGGGCTCATCGAGATCCGACTTTAGCCTCGCCGCGGCGCGCCTGTAGCCGCCGTCGGCGTCTTGCAGGAGGATCAGGCCCTCATCCGCGGCGAGATGGTCAAAGGCAGCGTCCAGGATCAGGTCGAGCAGTTCCTGGAGAGCCATGGGTCGGCTGAGGCTCTTGTGGACCTCGTTCAGAATCCTCAGGTGGCCGAGGTATTGCCTCAGAGTCTCCTCGTCGTGCGGTTCCTCTCCCGGGCTGGTGCTTCCGCTCTCCTCCACCAGCTCCGATGCTCGCCGGAGGAGGGCGCCACCGACTGCCGAATCCGCCCCGACCCCCTCCGGCGCCATCCGTGCCGGATCGAGGATTCTGAGGGTGCTGCCTCCCATGCAGACCAGGTCGCCCGCCTTGATGGGAGCCAGTTGCCGGACCCGCTGCCCGTTGACCAGGGTCCCGTTCCGAGAACCCATATCCTCCAAGAACCACCCCTCCTGCGTGTGGAAGAGGCGAGCGTGTTCCCGGGACATGGCCCGGTCCCCGATGACCACCTCGGCTTTGGAGGAGCGTCCGATCACCACGGCGTCTTGGCCTATCTGCCGATCGAAGGGCGGCCCTTCGGCGGGCACCACGTGTAGGCCCAGAGCCGAAGGTTTGGACTTTGGGGCATCTTCCGTCACTACTGCCTCCGCTCGATGCGGGTCAGAAGAGGCTGCTCAGGTGTGAAAACGAACCCTGGCCATATGGTACGCCTCCTCTCGTCCGTGGACAACGCCCCGCGGCCGATGGCCGGCGGCGCTTTTATCGGGGAAGGACAGGGGAATTCGGCCCGGCGGCCCGCCCGGACTGTTCATGTCACGGATGGCCCGAAGGCGACAGACCCTTGTCCCGCGGCTCACGAGCAGGCGATCTCGCCGTCAGGGGAACGGGGCGATGTGCGCCGATCATGGAGGCACCGGTGCATCGATGCCGCGCATCTTTCTCGGTTCCTCGAATCGGGGACCTTATCTTGATCCAGCCCCGGCCCTACTCCACCTTGAATGCGATCTCCACGGTGGCCTGCCATTCGGAGGCCTTGCCATCCTGGATGGCTCCGCGCAACTCCACCACCTCGAACCAGGCCATGCCGTGCACCGACGCTCCGGCCTTCACCACAGCCGATTCCACGGCCTTCTGGTAGCTCTCCGGGCTGCAGCCCACGACGCGGATCTTCTTGAACACCTTCTCGTTCATGGCATGCCTCCTTGGTTGCGATCACTATAACACTGGAGCCGTCCGAGCCATGGCCCAGGGGGAGAGCAGGCGTGCTACACTATCGATCCCGCAGTGATTCCGGGAGAGCAGGCAGGAGGCGGAGGTGGACGGCGCCGTACCGGATCCCAGGCAGGAATGGACGGCCGAGTCGATCAACGCGCTCCCCATCCGGCGCTTCGAGGGGAGCGTCTACCGGGTCCATTCGGACGCCCAGGTGGGCTCCGCCGCCGAGCGCCTCGGCCGCGAACGCGTGCTGGGCTTCGACACGGAGACCAAGCCCTCCTTTGCGAAGGGGCAGGTCAACCCTCCCGCCATCCTCCAGCTCTCCAGCGGCACCGAAGCCTATCTCTTCCAGCTCCTGAGGCTCCGTAGGCTGGGACCGGTGCTGGCCCTGCTGTCCGATCCGGCCGTCCTGAAGGTGGGCGTGGCACCCGGCTACGACGTCCGGAAGCTCCAGGAGGTCTACACCTTCGAGCCGAGGGGATTTGTGGATCTCGCGGCCCTCTCATCGGAAGCGGGGGTCCCCGCCAACGGCCTGAAGGGACTCGCGGCGAGCCTGCTGGGATTCCGCGTTTCCAAGCGGGCCAAGATGTCGGACTGGAGCAGGCCGGAACTCGCCCCCGCCCAGATCTCCTATGCCGCAACGGACGCCTGGGTGGGCCGCGAAATCTACATGGCGCTCGAGCGCCTGCGCCACGGCGCGTGATCCGGGCCCATGCTCGCACGGGCGAAGAAGTCGCTGGGCCAGCATTTCCTCGTGGATTCTACCTGGATTCAGCGAATCCTTGAGGCCGTCAGGGAGGCCTCCACCTCGGCCACCGCTCTCCTCGAGATCGGGCCGGGGGGCGGCGCGCTCACGCCGGGGCTCCTCGATCTGGACCTTCCCACGTGGGCCGTGGAGGCGGACCGGGGGCTGGCGGCGGCCCTCGCGAAAGAGCTACCCAACCTCCGCGTAGTGCTCGGGGATGCACGTGAGCTCGACCTGCCGAAGCTGGCCGGGAGCAGCGGAAGGTGGCTGGTGGTGGGCAACCTTCCCTACAACGCGGGGACGCAGATTTTGCGGAGAATCCTCTCGAGCCCGGGGGAAGTGATTTCCGCCGTGGTCATGCTCCAGCGGGAGGTGGCCTGGAAGTTCTGTGCCGACGCGGGAGGGGAGGCATACGGCCCCCTCGCCGTCTGGACCGGCGGCTGGTGGGAACGCCGCCTGCTGTTCTCGGTGCCCGCAGGCGCCTTCAGGCCGTGCCCCAAGGTAATCTCCGCCGTCTGCCGCTTCGATCCGCGGGTGCGGGCGAGTCTTCCGGTGGACGAGCAGGCCCGCTTCTGGTCCTTTCTGCGTATGGCTTTCGCCTCGCCTCGGAAGGCCATGGGAACGGTTGGACGCTCGCTGGGTTTTCCGGCGGACAGCTGGATGGAGATTCTGGAACACCTGGGGATCGACCGGTTGGCCAGGCCGAACCAGGTAGAACCGGCCCTCTGGGTCCGCCTCTTTGAGCTTCCGAGGCTAGGGTAGGATCAGGAGTTCTGGAGGCTTGTCGGGAAAGGACCGGAAGAGCGAGGCCCCGTCATTGGCCGGCATGCTGGCGCTGATGCGGAGGGAGTCGGCCCTCCGAAGGCCCAGGCCCGCCAAGAAGTCCGCCCACCACCCGCGCTCTTTGGCGGGCTGCCCAACGGCTCCGACGATTTTTCCGTTCAGAGTTACGCGGATGACTCTCCCGCCGTCGAAGACGATGGTGTAGACGGGGGGCACGGGGATCAGATCGGACATGGTCGGCGGAATCAAGGCGGGGACCGCGATTTCAGCCGAGGGCACGCTTCCCGGCGTGATGCGGATCCGGTTGATGATCTTCGGAGGGATGAGGTGCCCTCCGGTCCAGATCTCACCGATCCATCTCCCCTGATGCACTCGGGGAAAGAAGAGGACGCGGGGATACCCCACCTTGAGGGAGTCGATCGGGTAGGTGGCGAGGGCCACTCCCGACTGGCAGAGCTTGATGGCCGGATGGGAGAGATCCAGCTCGAGGTAGAAGGTGTTTGAGGTGGCCAGCCTGGCCTCCTGTTCGGCCAGGGCGGCGCGGAGGGGCAGGGGCTCCTGCGGAGGCTCAGCCTGGGCCAGGACCCGCACGGCCCATGCGAGGGCAGCCGCGGAGAAGACCAGGAACGCCAGAAGAAGTAGTCGTTTTCTCATCAGTACATGAACACCGTGGCCCCGACGGGCACCTTCTGCCAGATGATGCGGAGGTCGTCGCGCCCGACCCTCACGCAGCCGTGGCTCACATTGCGTCCGAGGAGGCGGGTGTAGAGCGTGCCGTGGATCATGTAGCCCGACGGTCCTCCGCCCAAATCCAGGGCGTACTCACCCAGCATCCCCTCCTGCACCCGGTCCGCATAGTTCCTGGGGAAGGGTTCGCCCGATTCGATGTAGTCCCAATCGGGCGCCGTCCAGGTGGGGTCCTTGCGCTTGCCCCGGACGAAGAAACGGCCCACGGGCGTGTCGAACACCCAGTGGCGGTCCGACTTGGGATCGGTCAGCAAAGTCCCCGCTCCGGCCGAGCAGAGGGCATCCAGGATGACCTTGTCTCCATCGCGCAGGTACAGGTGGTTCCGAACGTGGTCCACCACCACGAAAATGCCCTTGGGCCTGACCTTGTCCAGTTTCTTTTCGGCGAGATCCAGGATCTTCTCGGGAGGTACCGGCCCCGCCTGAGGCACCTCCATGCTGTGTCGGGAGATGTAGGCCGCATTGAGGTCCGCGTAGCCGTATCCCGTCGAAAGGAAGAAGAGGGCGACGGCCGCACAAAGCAGACCGGTACCGATGAGGAGGGCCAGGATGGTGCGACGGACGCGCCTCGCCTGCTCTCTCCTGGTCGATTCGATGCTTCGGAGCAGGGGGGAAGACTGATCGGTGCCGTTGTCGCTCATCGCCTCGTTTCCATCAGAGCCGACCGGATCGGGCCTCCGCTGCCGTCGCTGCCTACGATGGCCACCACCGTCCCAATCCTGGCCTCATCATACAGCCTTTTCATGTTCTCGTCATCCGGGGCTATGCATCCGTCGGTCCAATCGTAGCCCCTGCCCCCCGTACCGTGTATCTCGATGAGCCCGCCGATGCCGGTCCGGCGTGTCAGCTGCCCGTGGGCCTTCATCTCGGCGAACCGCTGGCGGTCCTCTTCGTTCGGGTAGTTGAGGAGAAGCGCGAGCCCGTACTTGGTGGCCCCGCGGCCCTTCTTCCGGGTGATGCGGTAGAGGCCCTCGGGAGTGGCCCTGTCGCCGGCCCTCTCCTTCTGGCTGACGGAATTGGCTCCAAGATCGACGGGGAACGACTGGGCCAGACGGCCGTTCTTGTAGACATCCAGCCTGTGCTTCTCCTTGATCACCACGAAGGCGATCCCGGCGCTCCTCGACGAGGCGACCGCCTCGCGGATCCATACCTCCCAGAGCCGAAGGTGGTGGGGGTCATCGAAGCGCTCCAGGTACTGACGGGACCGGCTGAGGGCCTTGCTGCTGCTCTCCAGAGAATGGGTCGCGGCGGAGAGGGCTCTGTCGTACTGGCCGGCGCGATAGTAGGACTGGGCCTGGTGAAGCTGCATGAATGCCGTGGCCAGGTGCCCTCGCGTGTAATAGTCCTGGCGGCTGAGGTCCGCCACCTCCTCGCTTCTTTGGAGCGAATCGTCCGCCCTCGCGATCATGGCCTCCGCCGCCGGTTTCACCTCGCGCCGGTGGTCAACGACGTCCTTCCAAAGACGGAAGGCTTGGGTCTGGGCCTCGTCCAGCAGACGCTGGGGCCGGACGAAATCCCTGGTCCCCCACTGGGAAGCCAACTGAAGGTTGATTTCGAAGCGCGCTTCCTTAAGGGCGTCTTGGCACGCCGTCAATCGTTGGGGGTAGAGCTGCTCGGCGCCCTCCCGTCGGGCGGCGAACAGGAGGGTCTCCGCTCCCTTCCCCGTGGGGTCCAGGGGCGGGGACTGGCTCCCGTCCAGGAGCGGTACCAGCCACACCGAAGCGGACCAGGTGATCGCGCACAGGATGGTCAACAGGAGGATTTTCCGGGTGGCTTTCCGCTTCTTCACGCCAGGGCCCCAAAAAAAGGGGGCGGCAGCGCCGCCCCCTTTTGTATCGCGGACAAACGGTTACTTCTTCCCCTTGGCGGGCATGCTGCCCTTTTTCAGAGCCTTGGCCTGCTCGACCTGCTGGGCGACGTTGTCGGCCTTAGCCTTGGCGCTGTCGGCCGTGGTCTTGGCTTCCATGTACTTCTCGGCGGTGGCGTCGGACTTGGCGGTCTCGATAGCCGCGGCGGCATCGTCGACGTCCTTGGTCATGGCTTCGATGTCGGCCTTGGAGCCCTTGCCCTTGGGGGCAGTCTTCAGGGCTTCGCGAGCGGCGGTGACGGAAGCATCGGCGGCGGTGATGGAAGCTTCGGCATCGGCCTTGGCCTTCTCCTTGCCGGCGATGGCATCCTGCTTGGCCGTGTCGGCCAGCTGCTGCAGTTCGGTGGTCATCTGGGTGGCCACCTTGTAGCTCTTGAAGAATTTGCTCTGCTGGGCGGCGAGCTCGGTGTCCAGGGCGGCAGCCTTGTCCTCGGCAGCCTTGAGGGCATCAGGGGCGTACACGTCGGCCTGGGCAGACTTGGCGGCCTGGAGGGCGGCCTTGGCGGCGTCGATCTGCTGCTGCGGCGGCTTGGCGCAGGCGACCAGCGCAGCAAGGGCCAGAACCAGGAGGCTAGCGGTGAGCTTCTTCATTTCCTTCTCTCCTTTCCAAGCAAAAACCGGACTACCGGCATAAGCCATCTTATGCCGAAACTTGTAGGTTCACTTTGTGCCGGGGGGCGGGACTCTCTGGATCGACCTCGGGAGCGCACAAGAACATAAGTTCTCACACCCTGCCCCCCCGTATGTGCGGGGGATTCTCACGGCCATGGACTCTACACCCGCCGTCCTCCCCTGTCAATACCCCTCGCCCGGTCAAGGGCAGGGGTCTTGGTGGGACCGAGACTGGACGCGCCTTCCCTATGATGGAGGGCGTTTTACCCACTCCCGGTGCAGGGTATATAATCTTCCCGCCTGGCAGGAGGAAGAGGGGTATGAACAAGACCGTGCTCAGCATCTCGGCTTTCGATGCCTCGGGGGCTACGGGTATCCCGGCGGACCTCAAGACCTTTCAGACCTTCCGAGTCTATGGGGTGGCCGTCGTCACAGCCATAGCCGCGCAGAACACGCTGGGCATCCAGGCCCTGCACCCGGTGCCGATGGAGATCGTCGGCCAGCAGATCGAGGCGGTGGTGAGCGATATCCCCGTGCAGGCGGTGAAAGTGGGCGTGCTGGCCACGGCGGCCAACGTGCAGATCGTAGCGAGCCTGCTGGAGGCATTCGGGCTGAAGGGCCTGATCGTGGTGGATCCTGTCTTGTATGCAGCCACCGGCGAGCCCCTCCTGGAGCCGTCCGGGGTGCCGCTGTTGATCGAGAAGGTCCTGCCCCTTGCGCACGTTTTGACCCCGAACCGCCGCGAGGCCGAAATCCTCTCCGGAATTCCCGTAAGGGACGTGCCTTCCGCCAAGGAGGCCGCCCGCCTTCTGCACGGCAAGGGAGCGAGGCACGTGATCATCACGGGAGGTGGCTTCGAAGGACCGAGGGCCATGGATCTTTGGTACGACGGGACCAACGACCACATTTTCGATGCGGTCCGCCTGCCATCCCGAAACACCCTGGGCCTGGGCACGACTTTCTCCGCGGTGATCTGCGCTCTGCTCACGCGCGGGATCGTGATGGGCGAGGCGATCGATCGCGCGAAGAAGTACCTCGCCAAGGCCATGCAGCATCCCTTCCAAATTGGGAAAGGGAAAGGACCGCTCAACCACACCGTTCCAATGTGATTCATCCTCAGGTGGAGCCGCCCGTTACCAGCGGCCGGATTCTCTGTTCACGGCTACTGCGGCCACTTTTCTTGCGTCCGGCGAACGTGGAGGCTTTTTCATTGAAAGTGAGGGGGTTGTGGTATATAATCTGCTCAAGGGAGGCGTTATGACGCGCGCGGAACTGGCCAGGCGGGTCTACATGGCCCATGGCGGCATCACCTACCAGGCGGCCCAAGTGCTGGTCGAGGAGGTCATCCAGGGAATGACCGCGGGTCTCTCGGAAACGGGGAGGCTGGTCATTTCGGGTTTCGGCACCTTCAAGGTGGTCGAGAGGAAGGCGCGGATGGGGCGGGACATGGGAAAGGGGACCCCGGTGCGAATACCCTCGCGCAAGACCGTCGTCTTCGTGCCTTCGCGCAAGTGGTCAGGCGGAAAGAACCCATGAAAAATGCGGCCAGAAAAAGAGGCGAGGCCGGGGCCCGTTTCTCCTTGGAGCAGGTCCCGCAGAAGCTCTACTACAAGATCGGCGAGGTCTGCGACATTACCGGCGTTCCCTCGCACGTCCTGCGGTTCTGGGAGAAGCAGTTCCCCCAGTTGAGCCCCAACAAGACCCAATCGGGACATCGGCTCTACAGGAGGCGGGACATCGAGGCCGTTCTGCAGATCAAGGAGCTTCTCTACGAGAGGAAGTTCACGATCCGCGGAGCGCGGGACTTCCTCTCGTCGGCCCGCAAGGTAAGGGGAGAGGCCCTTCAGCAGCACGAGCCGGGAGAGGTGCTGGGCCGACTCCGAGAGGGGCTGTCCCGGCTGAACTCCTTGTTGAGCCGTCCTTCCCCTTTTGACAGGTAATGCGCCCCCGTGGTATAAATCCGGTGCCGGTTTGGAGCTTCAGCCCCGGATCGGCCGGTCGGGACGTGGCGCAGCCTGGTAGCGCACTTGCTTGGGGTGCAAGGGGTCGCTGGTTCAAATCCAGTCGTCCCGACCAACTCTTCAAGACCAGCGGATCAAACCAGGCGCGGGCCTGGTTTTTTCCATCTCTGGGTGATCCTGCGCCGGTGGAGGGCCAGGGCTCATGAACTACCACGAGCTGTTCCGCAAGGTTGAAAACCAGCTGAGCGAAATAGAAAACCAGGAAAGCCTGCGCGAGACCCTGGGGCTTATCATCGAGAGAATCCTGAAGGACTTCTCGGAGGATTTCGGCTTTTCCGGGGCCCGGCTGTACGGGTACGATCTCGACGAGCAGGGCTACCGCCTCGAAGCCAAATTTGGCTCGGGCACGTCGGTCCCCATCGGATACCTCATCCCCCAGACCTATCCGCCCATCCAGGTGGTTCGCCGCAAGGGGTTCATCTATATGGGGCTGGATTCGGAAGGGGTGGACCCCGCACTCGAGGAGAGGCTCGGGGTGCAACACTTCGCGGCCCTCACGGTGGGCCCGAACCATGCCTATCTCATCGCCTTCACCGTCCAGCGCGAATGGCTGGAGAATCGGGACGACGTTCTCTTCGCCCTTTCGACGGTCCGGCACGCGATCAACCTGAAGCTGGCCAAGGAGCAGCTCGAAGGCCTCATCCTGCAGAGCCGGGAGATCCAGCTATCCCTCCTGCCTGACGAGGCTCCGAAGTTCCCAGGGTTCGATATCTTCGGGCGTTCCGTGCCCGCCGAATTGGTGGGGGGGGACGTCTACGACTTCATCCGCATCAATCCCAACATCCTGGGCGTGGCCATAGGCGACGCCACGGGTCACGGTCTCCCGGCAGCCCTCCAGGCCAGGGACGTGGTGATGGGCCTGAGGATGGGACTTTCGGATGACCAGAAGACGGTCAAGGTCTTCGAGAAGCTGAACCGCGTCATCAATGGGTCCCGCCTCACCTCCCGGTACATTTCCCTGTTTTACGGCGAGCTGGAGCAGGGAGGGGGGCACTTCATCTACTGCAACGCGGGCCACAATCCTCCCTTCTATTACAGGGTCAAGAAGGACCGCTTCTACCCCATGACGGAGGGGGGCCGGGTCCTTGGCCCCACCTCCGACAGCACCTACCGGCGGGGCTTCTTCAAACTGGATCCGGGGGACAGCATCATCATGTTCACGGATGGCGTCAGCGAGGCCTCCGATGCTAGCGGAAAAGAATTCGGAGAGGAAGGCGTGCAGGCCTTCGTGCGGGACAATTACGATCGGTTTGACGCGCGGCAGATGGTCTGCGGCCTCCTGGATCTGGTGGCCACCTACAGCGTGGGCAGCAAATACACGGACGATCGCACCGCCGTGTACATCCGCCGCCTGGAGTGACTTCGGGGGCAACACCCGCCGGAGGCACCCTTCTCATTCGTGCCGTTTTGGCGTAGGCTCAACAAATGGCAGGGAAAGAGCGATCTCAAGGCCTTTACGAATGCGTGCAGTTCGCAATGGGCCTGGCGCTCTGGATCGCCATCGGTTTTTATGGCCCGTCCGGAAGCCTCGCCATCATTCACGATCCCAAAATCCAGATCTGGGGGTTGGGGGAAGGGAGTCCCTGGGCCCTGCTGGTGCTTCTCCTGGCCGCGTCATTCCTGGCCATGCACTTCAAGTTCGGGATGGGGTCAAACAACTACTATGTCTCCTTCGACATCTCCTTCGCCCTGGTGGCCCTCTTCCTGGTTTCGCCGGCGGCGGGCGCCGGCCTGGCCCTCCTCTCGGCGGGCTTCAATTATTTCGATCGCCTCAGACGGGAAGAAGCCCCCAGGAGGGTTATCCGGGATCTCTCCCTTGGGACGTCGGGGAACCGCCTGCTCAGGATAGGGTTCGCCTGGATCGCTTACAGCGCGGCCGGCGGCAGAATTCCCCCGCACGGTCACTCGACTGAATTCTGGGCGGCGTTGCTGGCTTTTGCCGTCTACGTGGGGGTCAACAACATCTTCTTCGTGCCCAGCGAATATCTCCGGCGCTCGGACCTGAAACAGTTCTGGCGCGAAGCGGTGACCGTGGACCTGGCCTACAGCTTCACCATCTGCACGCTGGGCTATCTGCTGAGCATCGTGGCCATCAAGATCGGAATCCTCTCCTTTCTCGTCCTGGGAGTCTTCGTCCTGGCGGGCTCCTGGCTGCTGAGCACGCTGACCAAGACGAAAGACGAACTCAAGAACCGGGTCGAGGACCTGACCATTCTGAGCCGCGTTTCGGCGGCCGCCAGTTCCGACCTGGACGTCATGCCCATGGTGGAATCCTTCACGCGTTCGCTCGCCCAGTGGCTTCCGGCCGACGGGATAGGGGTGGTCTTCTACCAGCGATACGCGACGACCATTTACCTGGTTCAGGTCGAGGGTGAGAAGAGCCGGTCCACCTACCTTCCCGAGGAGCGCCGGTTCCAGTACGACCAGCTCCCGCTGAGCGAGCCCAGCAGGCGCCTCGGCGAAAGGCTCTTCGAGTTCCTCCAGCCGCTCGAGACGGCTCCCTTCATGATCCCGCCCTCCGTCTTCGGCCTCCCCCTGCTCCATGGGGGGGAGCCATTTGGCGGCATCGTCGTCTACTCCTACCAATCCGAGGTTCCCCTGGAGAAGAAGCAGGAACTGCTCGAACTCTGCGCGCAGTCTCTGGAGGTAGCCCTCGAGAACTGCTTCCTCCACCTCCAGGCCATCCAGGACCCGCTGACGGGTCTGTACAACCGGTCCTACTTCCTCTACCGCTTGGAGGAGGAGCTCTCCTTTTCCAGCCGCCACAGGGCGCCCTTCGCCCTCCTCATGATCGACCTGGACGACTTCAAGGCGGTGAACGATCACCTGGGGCACGCGATGGGAGACAAGGTCCTCCACCGGATCGGAGACCTCCTGCGGCGAACCCTGCGGCGGGAGGACGTGCCGGCGCGATACGGCGGGGACGAGTTCATCGTGCTCCTCCTGGGCTGCAAGGAGAAGGCGGCCCATGAGAAGGCCGAGCGGATCCGGTCGAGCTTCGCCACCCAGGCGCTTCCAAAGGAGGAGGCGGGAGGGCTGGCCATGGGATGCTCCATCAGCCTGCTCCACTCGGACCACCTCAAGGGGGAGCAGGATCTGCCGACCCTCCTCCGAAAGCTGGATGAGGCGCTATACGGGGCCAAACAGGCGGGCAAGAACAGGGTCATCGTGGTCCAGTGAAGCCCCCCCCAGGCATCCGGCGCCAGGCGGCGGGCACGCCCCGTCGGCTGGTTGACCCCCGGAGCGCCGATCTCTATAATTTCCACTTCGGAGGGAAGGGAGAGCGCTCATGAAGCTGGCCGATCCAACACTGAATGCCGGCAAGGGAACGAGCCTGACGCCATCCCGACCGGAATCGCTTCGAATTTCCATCCGCGTCCACTCCCACCTGAAGTACACCGACCTCTTCCACACGGTCCTGGCCCAGGTAGCCCGTGAGGTCCCCATTCCCGCCGACCGGATGGACTGGGTGGCGCTGGCCCTCAGGGAGGCGGTCAACAACGCCGTTCTCCACGGGAACAAGAAAGAGCCCGGCAAGTGGATCGAGGTGGAGATGGTCGGAACTCCCGACGCCTTCACGATGACGGTATGGGACGAGGGCACGGGATTCAACACGAGCAAGCTTTCCGATCCAAGGGATCCGGAGAACCTTCTCAAACCCAACGGCCGGGGGATCTTTCTCATCCGGCAGTTCACCGATAAAGTGCAATTCATTCGAGATGCCGACGGGAGGTTCGGCCTCGTGATGACGGTCAATCTGGATAAACGCGGTCCTAAGGAGGAACCTGAATGAATCATCGCACCTATGAGAAAGACGGGGTTAGCGTGCTCGAACTGAAGGGGGCCATCACGTTGGGTGCTGGTGACGTGACCATGCGCGACGTGATCAAGGACCTCCTGGGCCAGGAAAAGAAGAGCATCGTGGTGGATCTGGGCGAGGTGTCCTTCATGGATTCCACGGGGCTCGGCGAACTGGTGGCGGCTTACACCACCGCGCGTCACCAGGGAGCGACCCTGAAGCTCGCCAATCTGACAAAGAAGACCAAGGACCTCCTGTCGATCACACAGCTTGCCGCCGTGTTCGAATCCTATGATTCATTGGGGGAGGCCATCGGATCCTTCCGGTGAGCAGCGGCAGGGAACGGCTTCAAGGGGGTCCGCTCTGCCCGGCGCCATCCAGGTCTGTCTGGTCTCATCGCCGCATGAGTCTGGAACCGCCAAGACGCTAGGCTTGCCGAGCGGGCCAGGGCAGCCTTGACAGCCGTGCCAAAGCTCTCTATAGTGCCGATTTCACTTGGTCTGGAGGAACGGTAATGATCAAGGCCGACATCGTTGTAGAAGTTGCGAAGACCGCCAATCTCCCCAAGCTCAAGGCTCAAGATGCGGTGGATACGGTTTTCGATGCCATCAGAGACGCCTTGTCCGAAGGGCAGCGCGTGGAATTCCGCGGATTCGGGGTTTTCCGGGTCAAGGAACGCAAGCGCGGGGTCGGCAGGAACCTGAAGACGGGCGAGGCCGTCCAAATCCCCCCGGGTAAAACGATCAAGTTCAAGCCCTCCAGCCATTTTTTTGACTGAGACTTGGACCAGGTCTACGTAGTCCAGCTACCCCATCCCGAACCCTTCAGGTTTCGCCATGGTGTCTTGCTGGCGGCGACTCTTTGGACCACCCTCTACGCCGGCGTGCTCCTGTTGCCGGAATTCTACGACATGGGAATCCTGGAGCACCTGCGTTACATGCTCCATCATCCCCTGGCCATCTTCCTGGGAGCGCCCTTCGCGGTGCCTCTCCTGTTCATTCTGGGCGTTCACGAAATGGGCCACTTCCTGACGGCCCGGCGTTACGGGATCCAGGTCACGTGGCCCTATTTCATCCCCGGCCCGCCCTATCTGTCCTTGGGCACCTTCGGTGCCTTCATCCGCCTGAAGAGCCCCATCGCCACGCGCGGCATCCTCATGGAGGTCGGCGCCATGGGACCCTTGTGGGGGTTCGGCGCCAGCGTCCTGGTCGCCCTGCTGGGCTTCTGGCTGGGCCTGGTCGGGTACCACTCGCCGGCGGACTTGGGCATGAACGTGAACCTTCCCCTGGCCTTCTGGGCCCTGCGCGGAGTGATGACCCACCACTGGTCCCACCAGATCACCTTCTTTGAGAACCCGGTGCTGCTGGCGGCTTGGATCGGCTTCTTCGTGCAGGGACTGAATCTCATCCCCATCGGCCAGCTGGACGGCGGGCACGTCCTCTACGGCTTCCTGCGGAGCCGCCATCGGGCCGTCAGCCTGGCCCTGGGCTTGGTGTGCTTGGCTTTCGCCCTGTTCCATCCCCAGTGGATCATCTGGGTGGGCCTCATCTTCTTCGTCCTCGGGCTGCGTCATCCCCCCTGCATCGACGACAGCCAGCCACTTTCGTCGGCTCAGGTCCTTCTCGGGCTCGCCGCCATCCTGATGTTCGCCCTCTGCTTTCTACCGATCCCCTTCATCTGGAGCTGAGGGAGGGTGCGGTCCGCTTTTCATTCCGGGCACCCACCGTGTATGCTCATCGGTGTGGGCGCACCTCGCATCTGGCCCGGATTTGCCCTCCCGGAGGGGTGACATGCGATTTCTCACTGCCGGCGAATCCCACGGACCCTCCCTCAGCGTCATCGTGGAAGGCTGCCCGGCCGGGTTGTCCCTCACCGAAGGGTTCATCAACGAGCAGTTGGCGCGGCGGCAGCTTGGAGCGGGAAGGGGGGCCAGGCAGCGCATCGAGCGGGACCAGGCGCAGATCCTCTCCGGCGTCCGCCGAGGCGAGACCCTGGGAAGCCCCATCGCCATGCTGGTGACCAACCGCGACCACGCGAACTGGCAGGAAACCATGGCCACGGGCGAGACGCAGGGTGCCGCCGACCGACTCTTCACGATCCCGAGACCGGGACACGCCGATCTGGCCGGGGCCCTCAAGTACGACCGCCGGGACTGCCGCGACATCCTCGAACGGGCCAGCGCCAGAGAAACCGCCGCACGCGTGGCTGCCGGCAGCGTGAGCAGACGGCTCCTGGAGGAGGCCGGCATCCACATCGGCTCCAGCGTGACGGGCGTGGGGGGCATTCAGTCGCCGCCGGGAGAGACGGTGAGCGCCTGCCGGGGCCTGGACCCGGAGATGCCCATGACGGATCCCGAAGCGGCCAGGCGCGTGCGGGAGGCCATCCGGGCCGCCGCTGCCGACGGGGATACGCTGGGCGGCTCCGTGTGTGTCCTGGCGGAGGGGGTCCCTCCTGGTCTGGGATCGCACGTTCACTGGGACCGGAGGCTCGACGCGAAGCTGGGCGGCCACTTCTTCTCCATCCCCTCGGTGAAGGCCGTGGAGCTGGGGGCCGGGGTTCAAGTGAGCGGGCGCCGCGGGGCGGAGACGCAGGACCCGGTTTATTACGACATTCAGCGGGGTTTCTACCGGGAAACCAATCGGGCCGGAGGCGTGGAGGGGGGCATCAGCAACGGCGAGGTCATCGCCGTGACGGCCTACCTCAAACCCCTGTCCACCCTGATGAAGCCGCTGGACTCGGTGGACATCCGAACGAAGCGGGCGGCCAAGGCCCAGAAGGAGCGGTCCGACGTGTGCGCCGTTCCCGCGGCCGCCGTGATCGGCGAGGCCGTCCTGGCCCTCTGCCTGGCCGAAGTCCTCCTGGAGAAGGTCGGGGGGGACAGCCTCGGGGAGGTCCTGTGCAATCTGGAGCAGTACAGGCTGCAGGTCGAAAGGTTCTGACGTGGGTAGCTTTCCGGGCGACACCCCAATCGAAAACCGGAAGTCCGCCTTCAAGCGCGAGCTGATCTGGTCCTCGGCGCTCTTCGCCATCATCTTTCTCACGGTGCTGGGGCTTGGTTCCACGATCATCGTCATCGATCTCAGCAACAAGGAGGTCTTCCGCACGCTCAGAACCTACTCCAATGAGTTGGAGACCATGCTGAGCAAGCTGCCCACAACGCAGACCCTCAAAGGGTACCAGCAGCAGACGGTGATCACCCAGCGGCTCAACGATTTCCTGACGAAGAAAACGATCTTCGATTCAGTCGAGCTGTACGACGAACACGGCCAGCTCGTGGACCGGCAGGAGCGGCTCGTGGGAGGCTCCATCACAGGCGGAATGGACACTCACGGACTGAAACCCGGCCAGCAGAAGGTGGAGACCAGGAACAGGATCCCCATCGAAGTCCCGGTCCCCATCGAGGCGGGGAAGATGGGCAAGGCCGTCCTCTCCGTGAGCGAGGACGTGCTGGCCCGCCAGGCCAGCCAGTTCAGAAACGAACTCATCACCAAGCTGGTGGGGATGATCCTCATCATTCTCGTCATGCTGGGGTTGGCCTATCTCTACGTGCTCCGCATCCTGAGGTTGACCCGCCGCATCGAAGCCGAGGCCCAGAACCAGATGCGCCTCTCCTACCTGGGCCTTTTGAGTTCGGGGCTGGCCCACGAGATCAAGAACCCCCTGAATTCCCTCCAGATGAACCTCCAGCTGTTCGAAGAGGAGGCGGCCTCGGGGGCCAAGCCCGAGCAGCTCGCCTCCTGGATCAGGCCCATGGAGCGCGAGATCAGGCGGCTCGAGCGGCTGGTGAACGACTTCCTCATGTTCGCCAGGCCTCTCAAACCCGCAATCCAGAGCACCAGGGTGGCTGCCATCCTGGAGGCCACCGCGGAGCTCGTGGCCGAGGAGGCCCGGCGGAAAGGCGTGCAGGTGGCCTGGGAGGTGGCGCCCGGGCTCCCGTCCGTGGAGACCGACGAGGCCCTCCTCCGGACCTGCGTCTTGAACCTCGTCCTGAATTCCATCCAAGCCGCGGAGGCCCCCGGAGCGATCTCGATGAGGGCCTTTGCGCGCGGGGACAAGCTCATGTTGGAAACCTGCGACGAGGGGCCTGGCATCCCCGAGGACAAGCGCGAGAAGATCTTCGAGATCTTCTATACCACAAAGATGGGGGGAACGGGCCTGGGGCTTCCCATCGCCAGGCGAATAGCAGAGGGCCTGGGAGGCACCCTCGACCTAGCGGAGAAAGAGGGACCGGGCACCTGCTTCCGGATCGTGCTTCCCTTCAGCAGGAGCGGGGCGTGACGAGGGAGTTGGCGGCCGGACGGATAGCCGAGCTGCGAAAGGCGCTGGAGCTCCACAGGCGTCTCTATTACGAAGAGAACGCGCCGGTCATTTCGGACCTCGAGTACGACCAGCTCGAAAAGGAGCTCGCCCAGCTCGAGGCGGCCTTTCCCGATCTGAATTCGCCTGGCTCCCCGACGAGGACCGTGGGCGGGAGAGTGGGCAAGGGCTTTGCTCCCGTGCCTCACCCGGCGCCCCTCCTGAGCCTGGACAATACCTATGACGAGGCCGACCTGCTCGAGTGGAACGCGCGCCTGGAGCGCGTACTCGGCAAGACCTCACTCGATTTCGTCTGCGAGATCAAGCTGGACGGGCTCTCCGTGGCGCTGACCTACAGGGATGGTCATTTCGTGACCGGCGCCACCCGCGGCGACGGCTTCGTGGGTGAAGAGGTGACGGCCAACCTCGCCACCGTGGCCGATATCCCGCGGGCGCTGACCGGGGCTCCCGCAGGGCTGGTGGTCCGGGGAGAGGTCTATCTGCCCGTTCGCGCCTTTGCGGAGCTGAACGAGGCGCGCGAGGAAGAGGGACAACCGGTCTTTGCCAACCCTCGCAACGCCGCGGCGGGGAGCCTTCGCCAGATCGACCCACGGCAGACGGCCCAGCGGCCGCTGGCCTGCTTCTGCTACCAGCTCCTCAGTGCCCCGGAGCTGCGTCCGGCTTCCCAGCAGGAGGTCCTCCGCCTGCTGTCCGGCTGGGGCTTGAAGGTGGAGCCGAACGCTCGCGCCTGCCGCGGCATCGAGGAGGTCCTGGCTTACTGCCGGGAATGGACCGAACGCCGCCATGAGCTTGACTACGATGCGGACGGCGTGGTGATCAAGCTGGATCCCCTCCAGCTCCAGGAGATGGCGGGCTCCACCGCCAAGTCACCGCGGTGGGCGGTCGCCTTCAAGTTCCCCGCGGAGCGGGCGGAGACCTTGGTGAAGGAGATCGCCGTCCAGGTGGGCAGAACGGGGGCCCTCACCCCCGTGGCCCACGTGGAACCGGTCCGCATCGGGGGCGTCACCGTGTCGCGCGTGTCGCTCCATAACGAGGACGAATTGAGGCGGAAGGACGTGCGGGTGGGGGACTGGGTGCTCATCGAACGGGCAGGCGGCGTGATCCCGTATGTGGTGGCCGTAGAGAGGGAGAAGCGCCCCCCTCGCTCGGTCCCATTCCCTTTCCCCGGCACCTGCCCGGTTTGTGGGGCGCCGGTCCACAAGCCCGAAGGCGAGGCCATCGCGCGCTGCGCCAACCGGTCCTGCAAGGCCCAACTCAAGGAGGGAATCCGCCATTTTGCCTCCCGCAACGCCATGGATGTGGCCGGCCTTGGGAGGGTGCTGGTGGATCAATTGGTGGAGCAGTCTCTGGTGGAAACCATCCCCGACCTCTACGCGCTGCGGCTTGAGAAGCTCGCCGCCCTTCCCCGCATGGCCGAGAAATCGGCCGGCAACCTGCTGGAACAACTGGAGGTCAGCAAGCTGAGGCCCTACCCGAGGGTCCTCTACGCCCTGGGGATCCGGCAGGTGGGGGAGGAGACGGCCAAAGCCCTGGCCTCGAGGTTCCGCTCCGTCGAGGCCTTGTCGGCCGCCTCTCGGGAGGAACTCCAGAAGGTGGAGGGGATAGGGCCGAAGGTGGCGGCGGAGCTCAGGGCATTCTTCGAGGTCGAGCGCAACCAAGTCCTGCTCGAGCGCCTGCGAAGCTACGGCTTGAGGCTTTCGTGGGAGGGCGAGAGTGCGGTGGGTCCACTGGCGGGGCTCACCTTCGTCCTCACCGGCAGCCTGGAGAGCATGCCGCGCCAGCGGGCGAAGGAGGCCTTGGAAGCCCTCGGGGCCAGCGTGGCGGCGTCCGTGACGAAAGAGACGCGGTTCGTGGTGGCCGGGCCGGGCGCCGGCTCCAAGCTGGATCGAGCGCGGAAGGAGGGGGTTCCCGTACTGGAGGAAGAGGCTTTAACCCGCCTTCTGAACGGAGACCTGGGCCCGGTCGGGCGGTGAGGACTTCCGGAGCGGCAGGGGCCCATGCATGGCGCGATGGTGTATACTGACTCAATGGGAAAAAGGGAGAACATGGCAGAAGACTCCAAGCGTGAAGGGGTTTCCATGAAGCTGTCCGACATTCAGAAGCTCATCGATATGCTGGACAAGAGCGGGGTCAACGAGCTGGAGATCGAGAGCGAAGGCATGAAGCTTCGCCTGTGCAAAGCGGCCCCCGCGGCGGAGCCGGCGCACTCTCCCCAGTTCATCATGGTGCCTTCTCCGATGGTGCCCGGCACCGGCCGCCAGGAGGTCGTATTCCCGGCGGGAAGCCCGGCACCGTCCACGTCGCCGTCCCCCGTGGCCCCCGCTCAGCCTGGCGCGCCATCCGGGGAGGCGGCTCCGCCCGCCCACCCCCCCAAGAGTGACCAGTACCTCCAGGTGAAGAGCCCCATGGTGGGCACCTTCTACCGGTCTCCGGCCCCCGGGGCGGAGCCTTTCGTGAAGATAGGGGACCGGGTGAAGAAGGGGAAGACGCTCTGCATCATCGAAGCGATGAAGCTCATGAACGAGATCGAGAGCGAAGTGGACGGGGTCGTCGTGGACATTCTCACGGAGAATGCCCAGCCCGTGGAATACGGCGAGGCGCTGTTCCTCGTCGATCCGGCGAGCTGAGGCGCGCATGTTCCGTAAAGTCCTCATCGCCAACCGGGGCGAGATCGCCCTGCGGATCATCTGGGCCTGCAAGGAGCTGGGCATCAAGACGGTGGCCGTCCATTCGGACGTGGACATCGACTCCCTGCACGTGCGCTTCGCCGATGAGAACATCTGCATCGGCCCCGCCCCGAGCCGCGACTCCTATCTCAACATCACCAACCTCATCGCCGCGGCGGAGATCAGCAACGTGGACGGCATTCATCCCGGCTACGGCTTCCTCTCGGAGTCTGCCGAATTCGCCCAGGTGTGCCAGGCCTGCAACATCACCTTCATCGGCCCCAGTCCTCAGACCATAGCCCTCATGGGAAACAAGGCGGAGGCCAAGAAGACCATGAAGGCGGCCGGGGTGCCGATCCTGCCTGGCTCCGAGGGCCCCGTGGCCACGGTGGATGAGGCCAAGGCCATCGCCGCGGAGGTTGGTTACCCGATTATCCTCAAGGCGTCGGCGGGCGGCGGCGGCAAGGGGATGCGCGTGGTCAACGCGGAGGGCGAGATGGAGCTGGCCTTCCAGATGGCCGGGAGCGAGGCAGCCTCCGCCTTCGGCAACGGCGACCTCTACCTGGAGAAATACCTGGAGGCCCCCCGCCACATCGAGATCCAGATCCTCGGTGACCAGTTCGGAAACGTGATCCACCTCTTCGAGCGGGAGTGCTCCATCCAGAGGCGGCACCAGAAGCTCATCGAGGAGTCTCCCTCGCCGGCCCTCACGCCCATGCTGAGGGCCGAGATGGGAGACACCGCCGTGAGAGGTGCCCAGGCCGTCGGCTACGCCACCGTAGGGACCATGGAGTTCCTGTACGACAAGGACAGGTTCTACTTCATGGAGATGAACACCCGGATCCAGGTGGAGCATCCCGTGACTGAAAACGTCACCGGGGTAGATCTGGTCAAGGCCCAGATCATGGCCGCCGCCGGAGAAAAGATGCAGTGGAAGCAGAAGGACATCAAGCTGACCGGCCACTCCATGGAGTGCAGGATCAACGCCGAAGATCCTCATCGGTTCACGCCGAGCCCAGGGCGCATCACCACCTTCCACTCTCCGGGAGGGCCTGGGGTCAGGGTGGACACGGCGGCCTACGCCGGCTACTTCGTGTCGCCCCACTACGATTCCCTGCTGGCCAAGCTGATCGTGAGGGGGAACACCCGGAAGGACAGCATCCTCCGCATGAAGAGGTCTCTGGAGTCCTTCGTGGTCGAGGGCATCAAGACCAACATCCCCATGCACCTCAAGATCATGGAGGACGAAGATTTCCAGGCCGGGAGGCTCTCCACTCGATTCATGGACCGGTTTACGAACTGAGCGGGCTGCCGCGGGTTCGACCGGTCCAGGAGAAGAGGCCCATGGTCATCCGCGGTGAGGCGCCGTTTTCGGCGATCTACCCCATCTCCCCCGAAGGCTTGGAACGCGAAGCCCTGCTGGCCTGGGCCCGGGCTCTCGTCGGCGAAGGCTGCCGCCTGCTGCAGTACCGGCGCAAAACCGGCTCGGACCGCGAGCGGTTCGCAGATGTAACCGCCCTGCTCGGACTCTGCCGGAGCCGCGGCGTGAAGCTGATCCTGGACGACCGGGTGGACCTCTGCCTCGTGGCGGGCGCGGATGGGGTCCATCTGGGCCAGGAGGACCTCCCCGCCGCTGAAGCGAGGACGCTGCTGGGCCCGGGTGCCATCATCGGGCTCTCCACCCACAACCTGGACCAGTTTCGCCAGGCCCTCCCGCTCCCGTTGGATTATCTGGCTCTCGGGCCTGTTCAGTCCACGACCAGCAAGGATCGCCCCGATCCCGTCGTGCCCGTCGAGGTGCAGGAGGCGGTCCTGAAGGAGTCGCCCCTTCCGGTGGTGGGCATCGGTGGGGTTCTCCCCGAGAACGCGGGGCCGCTGTGGAAGAGGGGCTTCGCCAGCCTGGCGGTCATCTCGTTCCTGTCCTCTGATCCCGCGGCGGGATGGCGGGCCCTCCTCTCCAGGCAACCATGAGTGCGGTCCTCGCCACCGAGGCGCTGGCGGTTCTGCTGATGCTGGCGATGTCCGCCTTCTTCTCCAGTTCCGAAGCGGCCTTCTTCAGCCTGAAGCCGTGGCAGGTTGAACACCGGGAGGAGGGGAGCAGCGCCGTGGCGAGGGTTCTGCGAGATCCCCCGCTTCTGCTGATCTGCCTGATGCTGGGCAACGAGACGGTCAACGTCCTCCTCTCCTTCCTCTCATCCAGCCTCAGGAGCCGTCTCCTTCCGCAGCCCTGGGGCGTGAGCGTCGGAATCCTGGCCACGACGGCGCTCCTGGTGCTCCTCGGAGAGGCGATCCCGAAGGCCGTTGCGGCCAACGAGGCTCGGCGAATCAGCCGGAGCTACGCCCCCGTGTTGGAAGCGTACGTGAAGACCGTGGCGCCGGCGGGCCGGTTCCTGCTCCGCATGCTGGACCGCATGCCTTTGCCTTCCCGGGCCTCGGGCATGGAGCCGCTGGACGAACTCCACGGCCTTTTCACGGCGGCGCGGGTGGAGGGCGCCTTTCAGGAGACGGAAGAGACCCTCCTGGGCAACCTCATCCGAATGGCCAGCGAGCCCGCTTCCAGCCGTATGGTGCCGCGTACCGCCATGCACTTCGTTCGAGCTGCCGCTGACAAGGCGGAGGCGCTCGCCTCCGTTGCCGGCGAGAAGGAGGCCTGGGCCTGCGTCTACGGGCACGAAACGGATGACCTCATGGGTCTGATGGGACCGGAGGAGCTGTTCGAGTGGTCCTTGGATGACCGGCCTCGCACCGCCGCGCAATGGTGCCGGCAGGTGCCCATCTACCCGGAGAACCGACCCATCAGGCTGGTGCTCGGGGACCTTTACAAGGAGGGATGGCCGGCGGTGGTGCTGGCGGATGAGTACGGGGGTATCGCCGGCATCATCACCCGGGCCTCTCTGGCCGCGAGCCTTTTTTGCACCCGACCGACCGAGAACGAAGGCGGATCCGGGGTGCTGTTGCCGGGCGCCACGCCCTACGCCGAATTCCGGGAGAGGTTTCCGCGCGCTCCGCACGATCCAAATTGCCGGACGCTGGCCGGGCACGTCCTAAATCTGGCGGCCCGCGTTCCGGCCCCGGGAGCCGTGCTGAGGGATCCCGGCTACGAGTATCGCGTCGTGAAAGCCACTCCGCGCCAGATCCAGGAGGTGGAGATCCGGACCCCTGAGCCGTCGGGTCGGCGCGAAGGATGACACGGACACCCCCCGTCGTTTAGTATGCTGCTCCGGGGTCGGGCGGCCAGCCCCGTTGCGCGTCTGGCCGCCGTCCAGGAACCCTGGCGGAGGATCGGATGTACGAGGTCAAGATCGTGAGGCATTTCGCCGCGGCCCACAGGGTCGAGGATTACCCGGGGAACTGCGAGAGACTCCACGGGCACAACTGGCGGGTCGAGGTGGTGGCCAGGCGCAAAGAGCTGGACGGCCTGGGCATGGTCATGGATTTCCGCAAGCTGAAGGAACTCACCCAGCGCGCGCTGGAGCCCTTCGATCACAATTACCTGAACGAGACCCCCCCCTTCGACCGCCTGAACCCCACGGCGGAGAACATCGCCCGCCACCTCTACGAAGTCCTCTCGGCGGCGGCCCCGGTGACGCGGGTCGATGTCTACGAGACCGACACGTCCGTGGCCTCGTACTTCGAGGACGAGGACGCATGAGCGATCGAGAAGCTCCGCAGGCCGTGGGCGGTGAGCGCTACCTCAACCGTCCGCAGACAGAGCCCACCCTGCTGCTCAACGAGCTGTACGCCTCCGTCCAGGGCGAGGGGCCCGAGCAGGGGTACCCGACCGTTCTCGTGCGCCTGACCGGCTGCAACCTGCGGTGCAGCTACTGCGACAGCGCCTTCGCCTTCTTCAAGGGCCAGAGGGTGGCACTGGGAGAGGTGGTCCGCCGGGTAGCCTCTCACGAGATCCGGCGGGTTCTGGTCACGGGAGGGGAGCCCATGGCCCAGGCGGCCACTCCGGCACTCTGCCGGGCCCTTCTCGACGCCGGCCGCGCCGTCTCCATCGAGACCAACGGCGCTTATGATCTGGGCTGCCTGCCCGCCGAGGTGCTCAAGGTGGTGGACGTGAAGGCGCCGGCCAGCGGCGAGGGCGGCTCCTTTCAGCTCCCCGTCTTGGACGAACTGGATCGGAAGGATGTGCTCAAGTTCGTTCTGTCATCCCGCGAGGATTACCTCTGGGCGGTCGATTTCCTGGCCCGCCACCATCTCCCCGGCCCCTCCGGAGTGGTCTTCTCGCCGGTCTGGGGGCTTCTCGATCCGGCGGCTCTGGCGGAGTGGATCGTCGGGGACCGCCTCGACGTGCGCCTTCAGGTCCAGCTCCACAAGGTCCTCTGGGGCAACAAGCGGGGCGTCTGAGGACGGGGGATTCCTGGCCGGGGGATTCGGAACTACAATGACGGGGCAGCGCCAGGCGCCATTCGTTGGCGCCTCCGGAAGAATCCGTCACGCACCTTTTGAGGCCGCACAATGGATGTCGATCAGCTCACGGGCTTCCCGAAAGTTCCGACTACCGCCCCCGAAGCGCCTATGGCCGTGGTCCTCCTGAGCGGGGGCATGGACTCCCTCACGGCGGCCGGCGTGGCGCTTCGGGATGGCCACGCGTTGGCCCTGATCCACTTCAATTATGGACAGCGCACCGAAGAGGCCGAATACCGGGCCTTCCTGAGGATTGCAGACTTCTTTGCCGTGCCGGAGCAGCGCCGTCTGGTGGTCCACACGAACTTCTTTGCCCTCGCGGGCGGCTCCGCGCTCACCAGTTCCAACCTCGCCGTGCCCGCCGCCAATCTGGATTCGAAGGAGATTCCCGCGACTTACGTGCCCTTCCGGAACGCGGTCCTGCTCTCCATGGCCGTCGGATGGGCCGAGGTGCTGGGCGCGAGGCGGGTCTACTACGGCGCCGTCTCCCAGGACTCCTCCGGCTATCCGGACTGCCGGCCCTCCTTCATCGAGGCCTTCAACCGCCTCGTGACTGAGGGGACCAGGCCGGGAAGCGGGATCCAAGTCCGGGCCCCGCTGGTGGACATGACGAAGGCGCAGATCGTCCAGGCGGCGACCCAGATGGGTCTGCCGCTGGAGGCCACCTGGTCGTGCTACGTCCGAAACGACTTCGCCTGCGGGGTCTGTGACTCGTGCGCCTTGAGGCTCCGAGGTTTCGAGCAGGTCGGCATCCGGGACCCCATTACCTACGGAAGGCCCGTCTCCTTCGGCAGGGAAGCCGCCCGAGAGCGGGTGAGACGGCTGTCCGTGCTGCTTCGGGCGCTGACGCAGGCCTCATGAGAGGCGCCAAGGCCGGGGCGCTGGCCGCCCTCGTGGGTATGTCCCTTCTCTTCGGCGCCTCCTTTGTGGGCACCAAGATCGCGCTTTCCGCCTTCACGCCCTCGGAGCTGATATTCCTGCGCTTCTTGCTCGGAGCGGCAGTCTTTTTCGTCTTCTCTCCCTGGTTGAAGGCCAGTCCCGTGGATCGGACGGGCTATTGGAAAATCCTGGTCCTCGCCCTGTTCGAGCCGGGAGTTTATTTCTACCTCGAAGCCATGGGCATCCAGCGAACGCTCGCATCGACGGCGGCCATCCTCATCTGCACGATTCCCATCTACGTCCTGCTTCTCGAAGTCTTCTGGCTGAAGGTCAGGATCGTTGCCGCGGAGGTGGTGCTCATCTTTCTCTCCCTTGGGGGCATATTCTTGCTGGTCACCGCGGGAGGGCTCAGAAACGCCTTCGGCGGCAGCCTGGCAGGCAACGGCTTCATCCTGGCCGCGGCCTTCGCCGCCTCGGTCTACACGGTTCTGGCCCGCCGCCTGCTCTCGCGCTACAACGCCGTCGCCATCACCCGGCTGCAGGCCCTCTACGCGGCCGCCATGTACCTGCCGTTCGCCCTCTGGGACCTTTCAACACAGGGGATGCCGCAGGCCGGCCCCAGGGCCTGGCTGGCCGTCCTTTACCTCGGGATCGGGTGCTCCTTTCTTGCCTATCTGCTCCTGAACGTTTCGCTGGCCCACCTGAAGGCCTCCATCGTGGCCGCCTTCACCAACGTGATTCCGGTGGTGGCCACGGGCTTGGCGGTGCTGCTGCTCGGGGAGCGGCTCTATCCCGTCCAGGCCCTGGGTGCGGCCGTGGTCGTGATCAGCGTGACCTTGTTGACCATGCGCCGCCCGGAGGTCGAGGAGCCGCTTTCGGGCTGACGGTTCCCAGGATGCAGCACCCGGTGGTGCGCCGGCGCGGGGAGAATACCGCCCGATAAGAAAGGGGGCGCGTGAACCGCGCCCCCTTTCCGCGTGACCTTCCTCCGGGATGTCTAGCTGCAACCGAGGCTGTTGCCGCAGTTCAGGCATTTGTAACAGGAACCGTTCCGCACCGTGATGTGGCCGCATATGTTGCAGAACGGGGCATCGCCCATCATGGTCGAGAGGTGGCTGGAGAGCGGGTTCCCGCCGACGGCCTTGTAGACTGGAACCTGAGAGGAGAGGGTCTTCTCCGCGGCGGCCACCTCGGTGGCGCTCGCCGTGGGCGAGGTCAGCGTCTTCTCGGCCTGGGCCTTCTCCAGCTCGTCTGGCTTCACCTGCACGAAGTCGGTCCTTCCCAGGTACTCCATGCCCAGGACCCGGAAGATGTAGTCGATGACCGAGGTGGCATATTTGATGTTGGGGTGGTCCGTGACGGGCCCCTGGGGCTCGAAGCGCGTGAAGGTGAAGCAGTCCACGTACTCCTCCAGGGGAACGCCGTACTGGAGGCCGAGCGAAATGGCGATGGCGAAGCAGTTCATTAGGGAGCGGAAGGCGGCCCCCTCCTTGTGCATGTCGATGAAGACCTCGCCCAGGCGGCCGTCGGCGTACTCGCCCGTCCGCAGGTAGACCTTCTGTCCGCCTACGCGTGCCTCCTGGGTGAAGCCGTCGCGCTTTTTCGGCAGCCTGCGGCGCTGAAGCGGCGTGCGCCAGAGCTGTTCCACGGGTGCTGGGGCCGAGGCCGCCTCCGTCTTGGCGGCCTTCTGGGTGGAGGCGTCCGAAAGGGGCTGGGTGACCTTGGAGCCGTCCCGGTAGACGGCGAGGGCCTTGAGACCGCGCTTCCAGCCTTCCACGTAGATCCGCTCGATTTCCTCCGGCATGATGGAGACGGGCAGGTTGACGGTCTTGCTGATGGCGCCGGACAGGAAAGGCTGGGCCGCCGCCATCATCTTGACGTGGCCGAGGGGGGCGATGAACCGTTTGCCGTGCCTTCCGCAGCGGTTGGCGCAGTCGAACACGGGCAGGTGCTCCTCCTTCAGGTAGGGCGCACCTTCCAGCGTCATGTGGCCGCAGGCCACGGCGGAGGCCTCCTCGATCTGGGCATCGCTGAAACCGAGGGCGGCGAGCACGTTGAAGCCGGGCTTGCCGGCCTCCTCCGGGGTGAAGCCCAGCCTCCGGATGCAGTCGTCGCCCAGGACGAAGGCGGAAAAGGCCTGCGGGAGGTCCACCACGCGCCCGAGCTGGCTTTCCACGCGAGCCACCTCTTCCTCCGTGAATCCCTTGGTCATCAGGCTGGCTGGATGGATGTGGGGAGTGCCGGCCAGCTGCCCCGTGCCCACGAGATACCGCAGCATCTCCTGGATCTGGGCGGGGGGATACCCGAGAGCGTGCAGGGCGCGCTCCACCGACTGGTTCACGATCTTGAAGTAGCCGCCGCCCGCCAGCTTCTTGAACTTGACCTGGGAGAAGTCGGGCTCGATGCCGGTGGTATCGCAATCCATGAGCAGGCCGATGGTTCCCGTTGGGGCCAGCACCGTGGCCTGGGCGTTGCGGAAGCCGAACTGACGGCCGAAGACCAGGGCGTCGTCCCACACCTGCCGGCTGGCGAGGCCGAGGCTCTCCGGGAGGTAATCCAGCTCCACCTTGTGGCTGGCGTCCCGGTGCATCTTGATGACGTCCAGCATGGACTCCCGGTTCTTGGCATAGCCGGGGAAGGGGCCCTTGCGCTTGGCGAGCAGAGAGGAGACCAGGTAGGCCTGTCCGGTCATGAGGCTGGTGAGCGCGCCGCACCACGCGAATGCCTTGGGACTGTCGTAGGGGATGCCCAGGACCATCAGGAGGGTGCCGAGGTTGGCGTAGCCGAGGCCGAGAGGGCGGAAGTCGTGGCTGTTCTTGGTGATGGTCTCGGTGGGGTAGGAGGAGAGGTCCACCAGGATCTCCTGGGCGGTGATGAAGACGCCCACGGCGTGCTTGTAGCCCTCCACGTCGAAGTCGCCCTCTTCATTCAGGAACTTCATGAGGTTCAGGCTGGCGAGGTTGCAGGCCGAGTCGTCCAGGAACATGTACTCTGAGCAGGGGTTGGAGGCGTGGATGCGGTCGGTGGCCTTGCAAGTGTGCCAGCGGTTGATGGTGCTGTCGAATTGCAGCCCCGGGTCGCCGCACTCCCACGCGGCCACGGCGATCTGGCGCATGAGATCCCGGGCCCGGTGGGTGTGCGCGGGCTCTCCGCTGGTCCGGTAGGTGGTGGTCCACTCTCCGTCCTTTTCGTAGGCCTCCATGAAGGCGTCGGTGATTCGCAGCGAGTTGTTGGCGTTCTGGCCCGAGACGGTGTGCACCGCATCGTCCAGGTCGGTCCCCGCCTCGGCCAGCACCCGCGCCTTGTTTTCCTCCCGGCGCTTCCAGTTGATGAAGTCCTCCACCTCAGGATGGTCCATGTCCAGGCAGACCATCTTGGCGGCGCGACGGGTGGTTCCGCCGGACTTGGTGGCGCCGGCGGCGCGATCCAGGACCTCCAGAAAGCTCATCAGGCCCGATGAGGTGCCCCCGCCAGAGAGCCTCTCTTCCCGGGAGCGGATCCGCGAGAAGTTGCTGCCGGTGCCCGATCCGTACTTGAACAGCCGGGCCTCGTTCTTGGCCAGCTGGAAGATGCTCATCAGGTCGTCGTCCACGCTCTGGATGAAGCACGCGGAGCACTGGGGGTGCTGATAGGCGTTGGACGTCTCCTCGATCTGCCCGGTCTCGGCACTCCAGTAATAGGCGCCGCCCGACCCCTCGATCCCGTATTCGTGCCAGAGCCCCAGATTGAACCAGACGGGCGAATTGAATGCCCCCCTCTGGGTCAGGAGCAGGTGGGAGAGCTCGGCCTCGAAGACATCGGCCTCCTCCTTGTCCGTGAAGTAGCCCCCGAACTTCTCGCCCTCGATCCTGAGAGTGTGGGCGATACGGCGGATCACCTGGCGGATGGAGGTCTCGTGGCCCGTGCCCGGTACCCCGGCTTTTCGGAAGTACTTGCTGATCAGGATGTCCGTGGCCAGCTGGCTCCAGTCCGCGGGGACCTCGGCGTTCTCCATGGCGAACACCGTGGACCCATCCGTGTTCATGATCTTGGAGGCCCGGCGTTGGTAGGCGGCGCCATCCAGCGGATCGCAGTCTGGAGAAGTGAACCGCCGATCCAGGTGAAACGGAACGAGAGCCTCCGTGGATAAGCCGACTTCGGGCGGCTGCGAATTGTCCGGGGGCGAGGGATCCTTCGAATTGCCGATCTGGGGCGTGGCTGTGGCCTTGCGGTTGCCGGTGCTGCCAGCCTGGCCGCCACCCTTGTGCGTGTCCATCCGACTGACCTCCCATGTTCTCGTGGAGACACTGAATCCCAAGTTCATGTGTCCAAAGGGCTTATGCCCCAGGGCACCCCTATATTTAGCTAAGCAGGGGTAATATAGCGCAACATATAGTGGGTGTCAAGGGGCCTGGAGTGTCCCGGAGAAAGGCCTCGATGCCCCGCGAAATCGACGAATGTTCCCAGGGGAACCCTATGCCTCTCCAGGCTTTTCCGGTAGGCTTATGGGGTTGGGAGGGAGGCATGGGGGATCCACGGGGAGAGCCCGAGGGTTTTCGCTGGGGGCGGGTGGTGTCGTGGTCGCTCTACGACTTTGCGAACTCGCCCTATTCCACCATCATGACCACCATCGGGTTCCCGCTATTTTTCATGGCGGTGGTCATGCCGGGCCGGACGGGCCCCTTCCAGTGGGGGCTCCTGTACGGCCTCTCCGAGGTGGCCGCCGCCGCACTCTCCCCGGGCCTGGGGGCCTGGAGCGACCAGGCGGGGCGACGCAAGCCCTTTCTCATTACCTTCTCGCTCCTCTGCATCGCGGGAACCGCCCTGTGCGCCCTGCTGGGGCCAGGCGACCTCGTGAAGGCGTGGCTTTTCTTCGGCCTGGCCAACGTGGGGTTCGCGTGCGCGAACGTGTTCTATAACGCCCTGCTGGTTGAGGTGGCCCCGGCCGGCAAAACGGATACGGTCTCTGGAATCGGGTGGGGAACGGGCTACCTCGGGGGGCTGCTGGGGATGCTCCTCGTGATTCCCTTCTACAGGGATGGAGCCAGCCTCGGGAACATGGCCAACATCCACGCCTCCTTTCTGCTCGTGGCGGGAGCCTTTCTCTTCTTCGCCCTCCCCATATTTTTCATGCGGGAGCGGGGAGCGCGCCCTTCCGGGCGGATCGGGGGCCTGGGCCAGGCCTACCGGCAGGTTTGGGCTACCCTCAAGGCCATCCGGCGGTTCAGGAATCTCTTCTGGTTCCTCTTGGCCAATTTCTTCTTCAACGACGGTCTCAACACGGTGATTATCTTCGCCGGAGCCTACGCCAAGCAGGTCCTTCGAGTCAGGGACAAGGACATCTTTCTGCTGTTCCTCTACCTGAACGTGGTGGCGGCCGCGGGTGCATACGCCCTCGGCTGGCTTGCCGACCGGTTCGGCTCCCGGCGGACGCTGCTGGTCTTGGTGGCGCTGTGGGCCCTTCTCTGCGGAGGGCTCGCCACCGTCCAGACCTACACGCAGTTCATCGTAGGGGCCGGATTCGCCGGCTTGATGCTGGGAGCCACCCAATCCATCGCCCGGGGATTTCTCGCCAGGCTCGCTCCGAAGGAGAAGGAAGGGGAGTTCTTCGGCTTCTTCGGCATGGCCGGGAAGGTAGCCGCCCTCATCGGTCCGGTTCTTTTTGGAGGGGTTACATCGCTCACCGGAAGCATGCGGCTTGGAGCCCTCTCCATGGCTCCGCTCTTCTTCCTGGGCGGGTTCTTCCTTTGGAAAGTCCGGGAGGATGGGAGCCAAGCAGGTCAAGCTCCCTGACGAATTCACGCCGCCGACGGGCCCGCCTCAGGGGAAGATGCCCCGCTTCAGATAGGCCGTCTCGATCCTGCGGAGACCCGCTATGAGTGCGGCCGAGCGCAGGTCGGTGTGGAGTTCCGAAGCGATGCCGCGGGCCTCTTCGTAGACCGAGAGGAGGAGGCGGCGCATCTTAGAGCTGACCTCCTCCGCCTCCCATCGTTCACTTCTGCGGTTTTGAAGCCATTCGTAGTAGTAGACGATGGTGTCGCCCGAATGGCAGAGCAGGTCCGGCAGAATCTGGATGCCTCTCTCCTGGAGAAGGGCCTCGGTCTCGCGGTCGGTGAGGGAATCGGCCCCCTCCGCCACGACCCGGACCCTCAGCATGGAGGCGTAGTCCCGCGAGACCGGCTTCTGCGGTGAGGCGGCAATGAAGATGTCCGCCGGGGTGGAGAGGAAGCCGGCATGGTCGGTAGGGGAGGCTTTGGGGTAGCCCTCGATGACCCCGCGCTGGCGAGCATAAGAGTCCAGATCGCCGGGATCGATGCCGTCCGGATGGGCGATGGCGCCGCTGGCCTCCTCCACGGCCAGAAGGCGCGCCCCGCGCTCCGCCAGGAGGCGGGCCGCCCACGAGCCCGCGGCGCCAAAGCCCTGGATGAAGAAGGTCGCCTGCGTCAGGTCCAGCTGCTCGTGCCGCGCCCACTCATCGAGCATGATGACGATGGCCTGGCCGGCCGCCTGCTCCCGCCCCGCGCTTCCTCCCACGGTCGCGGGCTTGCCCATGACCACGTGGCGGCAGAGGTTTCGCTCGTGGGGCGACATGGTCGAGGCATAGGTGTCCAGAATCCAGGCCATGATCTGTCCGTCAGTGCCCAATTCGGGGCAGAGCACGCCGTACTCGGGACCGATATTGCCGCCCAGACCGAAGGTGAAGCGCCGGGTGGTGCGCTCCAATTCGGCCGGAGAGCAGCGCAACGGGTCAACGTCCACACCGCCCATAGCGCCGCCGAAGGGCAGTCCGAGGACAGCGTGTTTCCAGGTCATCCGGATCGCCAGGGCCCTGACGTCGTCCGTGTCCACCGCCTCCTGATAGCGCAGCCCCCCTGCGAACGGCCCGAGGACGTTGTTGTGCTGTGCCAGGTGGCCGGTGAGCATGCGGACCTGTCCGTCGTCCATCTTGACGGGAAAGTTCACGGTGATTTCGCTGGCGGTCTGCGAAAGGATCTTGCGCACGTCCGGGTCCAGGCCCATGCGTTCGGCGGCCTGGTTGAGCTGGCGGAGCGCTTCGTCGTAGCTTGTCATGGCACGGCTCCCGTCAGGGGAAGATTCCCCGGTCCCTGTAGACCCCTTCCAGATCCTCCAGGGCGAGGGCCACGCTAGTGGTCCTCCAATCGGCACCGAACTCCTGGGAGGCCCTCGCCACCCGGTCATAGGCGCGGTACAGCGTGTCCTGGAGGCGCTTCTCCACCTCCCCGAGTTCCCACCTTTCGCCGCGCTTGTTCTGGAGCCACTCGAAGTAGCTGGCGGTGGCTCCTCCCGCAGTGCAGAGCACATCGGGCAGAAGGTCCGTCCCCTTTCGCCGGAGCACGTCGTCCATTCCCGGTTCCGTCAGGATGCAGGCCCCCTCGGCCACGACGCGCACATCCAGGAGCTCCAACAGCTCGCTCGTGAAGCCCGTGGCCAGGGCGGCCGGAATGAAGATCGTGGCCGGAGTGCGCAGGAAGGCCTCGTGACTGAGCGCGGTCGCCCTCGGGTAGCCCCGCAGACCGAAACGCCGTCTGGAGTAAGCGAACAGGTCTTCCGCATCGATGCCGCCGGGATGGAATACAGCTCCGGTCACATCCTCTACGGCCAGTAGCCTGGCGCCCTTGGACTGGAGGACCCGCGCCACCGAGGACCCCACGGTTCCGAATCCCTGGAGCGTGTAGGTTGAGTCGGCGAGGTCGACGGCGTGATCGCTCGCCCAGCGTTCGATGAGCATGGCCATGCCCAGACCCACCGCCCGGTTTCGCCCCGGGAGCCCGCCCGCCTCCAGCGGCTTGCCGGTGACCACCGGGAAGGCGCGGTTTCTCTCCTGGGGCGGTACCGTGGAAAAGTAGGTGTCCAGGACCCAGCTCATGATCTGGCTGTTCGTATTGACCTCTGTCGTGAGGACGTCGTAGTCCGGCCCGATGTTGTTGCCCAGGGCGAACACGAAGCGGCGCGTGATCCTCTCCAGCTCCGAAAGCGTGTGACGGGATGGATCCAGCTGGATGCCCCCCATGGAGCCCCCGAAGGGGAGGCCCGCCAGGGCGGCCTGCCAGGTTCGCTGCGCCGCCTGAGTCCGCATGGCCTTGAGGGTCACCGAGGGGTGATAGCGGAGCCCTCCCAGGTAGGGTCCCAGAGCGTCGTTGTGATGCACGCGAAACCCGCGGAAGGTCTCCACCGACTCGTCGTCCATCTTGACGGGAAAGTTGAGGGTCAACTCGTCGCAGGGCAGGGCGAGGAGGCGCCTGACGCCGGGAGACAAGCCCACGAGATCGGCGGCCCTTTCGAAGCAGTCCCGGGTGTCCAAGGCCGAGCCTCCCCAGTTCAAACCGCCCGCCACCGAATCCCGAAGAGGCCGGCGGCCGCGGCGGCCACTGGCGCCTTTCCCCCCGGGTCGGAGCGGCGGAGCCGCGCCCGGTCAAGAGGGCTGCGCCCCGAAGGGCTGGACGGAACCATGCCAGTATGGTCAGACCCTGTCCGCCGTGCAAGCTCTGCGGGGGATCTCCTACGAAAAGACATTCGGGGTGCTCTTCTCCGCCAGGAATCCCAGGGCCTGTTCCTTGATCCCGTCCATCATCACCTGGAGCTCGAGCCCGCCGGAGGCCTGCTCGACGTCGATCACCCTTATCACGTGCTGAAGGTGGCCGTATTCGGGCAGCAGGACGGGAAGCATGTTGGAGACTTCGCGAAAGAAGCCCTCGTTGAAGATGATCCCATCCTCGTCCGGAAAGAGGGCCAGGTAGCGTATCTTGGCCTCGACGAGGTCCTGGAAAAAATGGGTTCCGAAGGAGAGGTCGGGAACGTAGCTTCCCTTGCGGCGGGCGATCTCGATCAGCATCTGCGTGTTGTTGATGCCCGAGTAGGTGACGCCCACTCCCAGGGTGATGTCACCCCGGCTGCCCCAGCGCCCGGGGCCCATGAGGACGAAGGAGCGGCGGGGGAGGATGCCGTTGAGGCGGCTGATGGCGTCGGCCACCTGCACCATGTCGTCGTGGCTCGGCAGCTTCGAATAGGCCTCGGGATCGACGTAGACGATATAGCGGACGCCTCCGACCTGGCCGTTGGTCACGTATTTCTTGGCCGAGAAGAGCTTGCGCTTTTCCGGAATCCAGTGGGGGATTGTGACGGGCCCTTCGTCGCCGAGCCTGCTCTGGGGCCGGCACTGGAGCAGGTGAAGCGACTCCCCATCGTGGGCGAATTCCAGATCCACGGGCATCCCGATGGTGGTCTGGAGGGTGCGCATGATCTCGCGCATCTGAGGGACGAAATCGGTGCTCTCGATGAGCCCCGCGAAAGTCACCACCAGATCGCTCCCACGGGGATCCACCAAGCCTGGCATGGGTCTTCGCAGGGAGCTCCCGTCGTACAGGGAGACGATGCGCTCGAGGAGCGGGAAGTCGTCCCCAACCTCCTGGAAGATCCGCTCGATGCTCGCGGACTCGAACCTTCCCGTCTCCAGGTTGATGACGTCGATGTACCGCTGCGCGTAGTGAAAGACCTGCTCCGGCGTCACGTTGACCCGCAAATCGGGATGGCCCGGCGACACGAGGACCGGGAAGTCGTCTCCGATTCGGTCCACGGCCCTGGTGCCCAGCCCGGCAACCATGCGAAGGATGCCGTCCTCCCGCTTGATCCTCGGCGACCAACGGAATTCGTTGGTGGAGAAGGCCACGCCCGCGAAGGCCGGGAAGAAGTATTTGCCTATCCTGCGCCCGACGACACGCTGGATGATGACCCCCATCTCCTCCATGAAGTCCAGCAGACCCCTCTCGGCGCGGTACTGGATGGGGTCGGGCCCGAAGATCGAGGCGTACACCTCGGCCACGGCGTCGGTGAGGGCCTCCAGCCGCTCCTGTTTGGAGCCCGTGTTGGCCAGAAAGAGGCTGCGGTACTTGCCCGAGAAGGCCGTGCCGAGGCTGTCCTCCAGCAGGCTGGAGGAGCGGACGATGAGAGGGCCCTCCCCCAGGTCGTCCAGGGCCACCTTGAGCTGGTTGAGCATCTCGAGAGAAAAAGAGGAGTGCTTGAACACCTGTTCGATGTAGGGATAGTTGTGCCGGACCTCACTGATGCTGGAGAACTTGAAGCTCTGAAGGTCCTCGAGCGAGTTGTAATGAACGAAATCGAGCATGCCGTCCGAGGCGATGTACCAGGTGTGAGGCACCTTGAAATTGGCCAGAAGGGGATTGTCCTGCCCGAGGCGGCCGAGAATGTGCGCGGCCAGGATCAGCCCCGCCGCCTTGCCTCCCAGCCGCCCGTTGCCCTGGCCGGGCCCGGCGACCCTGGACAGGATCCGGCCGAAATCGTACACCGTCAGGTATTCCTTGGCGACGCGGATGAAGGGGAGGCTGTCGGTGAGAAAGCGCCGGGTGAGCGCCACGCGCACGTTCATGTCATCGGAATGAGACAGCGCGTGCTCCTCCTCCTTGGTGTCCCTGCAGAAGCGGTTCACGATGTCGGAGATCTCGATGAGCGAGATATCCCGCCTTTCGATGGCCATGGCGAAGAAGCCGAGCTTGTCCTGCTTCATCCACTGCTTGATCAGCCGGGCCAGCTCCGGCTCCTGGATGGTGGTGGAGGCGACCCTGATGACCTCCTCGAAGGCCGCGTCGAGGACCGCGATGTCCCGCTTGGGCAGAGGCTGGTTGGAGCCCCAGGATTCGCGTTCCCTTTCGGCATAGACGGCCGGATCCAGACGGGTGATGATCTTCTGGATGGCGGGAAGGTTCAGCTTGGTCAGGTGGTTCATCAGCCTCCGGACGAGACGCTTGTAGAGGGCGCTGTCCGTCTCCTGGATGAGGTCCAGAATGGTCCGCCACTCGGGTTTGTGGTCGGATGGGGTGGTGGAGGCCGCCGTTTCCGGAGACCCGGCGGGCCTTCCCTCTTTATCCCGCGATTCAATGGCCGGGCCGAGCTTCTGCGCGGTGATTTCCACGAGCTTTCGTTCGTCCAGGAGAAAGGGGTTCTCTCCGTATTGTGAGCGGTTTTCGAGGTAGACGACGTCCAGCTTGCCCGCGAGCTTTCCGTGGAGCACGAGGTGCGCCCGCAGGTTCCAGGGGGTCTCTTCAAACCCCTCTGATTCGCAAACCCGTTCGCCCAGGGTGATCCTCACCCGGCCGGCCTCCGGGTGGCGAAGCCCCAGCGGCAGGGCCTTGATGACCCGGTCAAAGACTTGCTGGACCGAGAATTCGGGGTTTACCAGGATCGCGGCGATCTGGAACAGGCACTGGAGCTGCCTCTCCTGGCCCCGGCTCTTTGCCGTCATGGACCGCTTCCCCCTCTGCCATGGGCCGAAGTATACAGGAGCTCGGTGCCCCGGGCCAGCAAGCCGACTGGGCGCCGGGGCGCAAAAAAGGGACCCGCCGGCGAGGGCGGGCCCCTTAGCGGAGCGAAAAGATGCCGGGATCTACACCCAGCCGCGCAGTTTGCAGGCCTCGGCCACGCGCGAGATGGCGATCATGTAGGCCGCGTCGCGCATGTAGATCTTCTTGTCCCTGTGGAGCTTGGAGACGGCCTTGAAGGCGCTCGTCATCTTCTGGTCGAGCTTCTGCAAGACCTCCTCCTTCTCCCAGTAATAGTTCATGTTGCACTGCACCTGTTCGAAGTAGGAGCAGGTCACGCCGCCGGCGTTGCAGAGGAAGTCGGGGATCACGAAGATGCCGCGCTCGAAAAGGACCTTGTCGGCATCCACCGTGGTGGGGCCGTTGGCGCCCTCCGCGATGATCTTCACGGACGGCTTGATCTTGCCCACGTTGTCGCCGGTGATCATGCCCTCCTGGGCGGCCGGGATGAGGAGGGTCACCTCCTGTTCGATCCAGGCGTCGCCGGGCAGCTGCTGCCAGCCGTATTCCTTGGCCTTGGCGGGGCTGATGGTCCCGAACTTGTCCACGGCGGCCATGAGCTGGTCAAACTGGATGCCCGCCTCGGAGCGATAGGTGTAGGCCTTCTTGTCGTTGTTGTCCCAGCAGGCGATGGCGATCACCTTACCGCCGTACTGCGTGAAGAGATCCACCGAATATTGGGCCACGTTGCCCGAGCCCTGGATGGAGGCGGTGGACTTCTTGATGTCGATGCCGAGCTCCTTCATGGCCTCGCGGACGGTGTAGATGACGGCGTGGCCGGTAGCCTCGGTGCGTCCGAGAGAACCGCCCATGCCCACGGGCTTGCCCGTGATGAAGCCCGGCAGCTTTTCTCCGCGGATCCTCTCCAGCTCGTCCATCATCCAGAGCATGTGCTGTCCGTGGGTCATCACGTCGGGGGCTGGCACGTCCTGTGTCGGTCCGACGTTCCGGGCCACCTGGCGCACCCACCCGCGGCAGATGCCCTCCTGCTCTCGGTCCGAGAGGTTGTGCGGGTCGCAGATGACGCCGCCCTTGCCGCCACCCAAGGGAATGTCCACCACGGCGCACTTCCAGGTCATCCAGGTGGCCAGAGCGCGCACCGTGTCCACGGTCTCGTGGGGGTGGAAGCGGATGCCGCCCTTGCATGGGCCCCGAGCGTCGTTGTGCTGGATGCGGAACCCGTGAAACACCTTGTACGATCCGTCGTCCATGCGGACCGGGATGTTGAAGTGGTATTCACGAAGCGGAGTGCGCAGCAGGTCGCGGGTGGCCTGATCCAGTCCCAGCCTCTCCGCCACGGCGTCGAATTGCTGCTGGGCCATCTCAAACGGGTTGAAGGGCTTGGTCGTCATCACTGTTCTCCTTTGCGGTCCGGATCACCGCGATCCGGGCACCAGGCGTAGCGGTTCTAGCAGAACGTGTTCTTCACACATGAGCAGCCGAGGCCAACGGGATCGATCTGTCGCGGAAGTAGAACCCGGAAGGCGGCACCCGGTCACCTTCCACCCCAGCCGACCCCAACGAGCCTCCTCGAAATCAGGGCTTCGGTAATCCCCCCTCCAGAGGGGTGAATCTAGCAATTGGCCGACTGGGGTGTCAAGCCGGGCACCAAACCAGCCGATGAAGTGGGGGAAATGATCGGTAACCTTGAAGAGGACGGCCCTCTGCCTTAAAGTGCCTATAAGGAGCGGGACGGAACATGCCCGAGATGGATTTCGAGCGGGACATTCAGCGGATGCAGACCTTGCTGAATATCCTGAAGCACGAGTACGACCTCTACTTCGCCGGCTCGCGGCGCGACCCTCCCCGCAAGGAACAGAAGGAGCTGGACGCCCTGGTGAGGACCTACGGAAACACCAACCTTCCCAGGCTCGCCCAACAGTTCCGCTTCACCACCTTCAACAGCAGCTACGTCATGCGGTGCGAGCAGTGGAACAAGTGGATGCGGGCCAGGGAGGACGGGCTCGTCCAGGACCCGCGTTTGCTGGCGTCGGTCCGCCGAGCCAAGAGGGAGCTGCAGGACCTCGAGAGAGGCCATCCCCCCGCTCCCGCCTCCGCTCCCGAGCCGCCGCCTCCGGTGCCTACCCCGGCGAAACAGGCGCCCGCGAGAGGCGGACGCCATACCCGAGCACTCTTCGAGGAGTTCATCAACGCCAAGCTCAGGGAGGGGGAGGTGCCCAAGTGGGATCTCGCCTCCTTCGAGCAGCACCTCGCCCAGCAGAAGACGGCCATACTCCAGAAGTACCAAGGATCGGACGTAGCCTTTTCGGTCCAGACCAAGGATGGCAAGGTCACCCTCAAGGCGAAGGTCATCAAATAGCCGCCCTCAGCCGCCCTCCCGCCCCAGGCGCCAGTGACCCCAAATTCCTCGATTGAAAGGCCTGTGCCTTCGAGAGACATGGCGGTTCTCCAGGGGAAAGAAGTCTTCTCCCGGACGGGGAGGGCCGTTCCCTCCCCGCTCCACGGGCAAAGCCCGTGGAGCCTCACCCCACCGTTGGCGCCCTCTCGCCTTTGGCTCGAGGGCCCCCAATCCCTTGATGGGTGAAAGATGAGTGCTTCCGGATTCTCCGTCCGCGGAGCGTCCGTGGCGATTCTGCCTGCTTCATCGCGGTATTGGGGGTGACGCTATCCCTTGACCCTGCATGGGGCTGATGCTATAACCGCACCTTGTTCTTCTAAGCCTGCGGAGAAAGGATACGATGCTGAAAGACTTCCTCTTTAGCTCCGAGTCGGTGACCGAGGGGCACCCCGACAAGATAGCGGACCAGATCAGCGACGCCGTCCTGGACGCCGTACTCGAGCAGGATCCCCTCGGCCGGGTGGCCTGTGAGACGCTGGTCACCACGGGGCTGGCGCTCGTGGCAGGCGAGATTACGACTAAGGCTTATGTCGATTTGCCCACGGTCGTCCGGGGCACCATCCGCGATATCGGGTACGTGGACGGCGGCTATGGAATGGACTACAAGACCTGCTCCGTGATCTCCTCCATAGACCCGCAGTCGCCCAACATCGCCATGGGGGTAGACACGGGCGGCGCCGGAGACCAGGGACTCATGTTCGGCTTCGCATGCGACGAGACCCCGACCCTGATGCCCTTCCCCATCTATACCGCGCACCGGCTCACGGAGCGCCTCGCCAAGCTGCGGAAGGACAAGGTTCTCCCGTATCTGCGGCCGGACGGCAAGAGCCAGGTGAGCGTCTATTACGAGGACGGCGTTCCCAAGAAGGTCAAGGCCGTGGTCCTCGCGGTCCAGCACGATGAGAGCGTCGCCCAGACGACCCTCCGGAAGGAGGTGGAGGAGGCGGTGATCCGCGAGGTCATCCCGCCGGACATGCTGGACGCGGAGACCGCATTCCACATCAATCCCACGGGCCTGTTCGTCATCGGCGGTCCGCAGGGCGACACCGGCCTCACGGGCCGCAAGATCATCGTGGACACCTACGGCGGGATGGGGCGCCACGGTGGAGGGGCCTTCTCCGGGAAAGATCCCACGAAGGTGGACCGCTCCGCCTGCTACATGGCCCGCCACATCGCGAAGAACATCGTGGCGGCTGGCCTGGCCAGGCGTGCCGAGGTCCAGCTTGCTTACGCCATCGGCGTCGCCGAGCCCGTCTCCGTGATGGTGGACACCTTCGGCAGCGGTCTCGTGGAGGAGAAGGTGCTCGAGGGGGCTATCCGGGAGGTGTTCCCCCTGACGCCGGGAGGGATCATCAAGTACTTGGACCTGAGGCGGCCCATCTTCAAGAAGACGGCGGCCTACGGTCACTTCGGACGCGAATTACCGGAATTCACGTGGGAATTCATTCACAAGGTCGAGGCTCTGAAGGCCGGCTGCGGCCGGACGACGGGCGGGCAAGGGGGCAGATGATGGAGTGCGACATCAGGGATGCGGCATTGGCCGACCGAGGCAAGGCGAGAATCCTCTGGGCGGACCGGCACATGCCCGTGCTGGCGAGCATCCGCAGCCGCTTTGAACGGGACAAGCCCCTCAAGGGCATCCGGATGGGAGCCTGCCTACACGTCACCACGGAAACGGCCAACCTCATGCGCACGCTGGTGGCCGGAGGGGCCGAAGTGGCTCTCTGCGCCAGCAACCCCCTCTCCACGCAGGACGATGTGGCCGCCAGCCTGGCGCGGGACTTCGGCGTGTCGGTGTTCGCCATCAAGGGGGAAGACAACGCCACCTACTACAAGCACCTAGCATCCGTGCTCGACACCAAGCCCATGATCACCATGGACGACGGGGCCGACCTGGTCTCCCTGGCCCACGGCGATCGGCGGGATGCGCTTCAGACCATCCTGGCCGGCACCGAGGAGACCACCACGGGGGTCATCCGCCTCCAGAGCATGGCCAAGCACGGCGTACTGGCCTATCCCATCGTCGCCGTCAACGAGGCCATGACCAAACACTTCTTCGATAACCGTTACGGAACCGGCCAGTCTACCCTGGACGGCGTCATCCGCGCCACCAACATCCTGCTCGCGGGAGCCACGGTCGTGATCGCCGGGTACGGCTGGTGCGGCAAGGGCGTGGCCATGCGGGCCAAGGGGATGGGCGCCCACGTCATCATCACCGAAGTGAACCCCGTGAGGGCCATCGAGGCCATCATGGACGGCTTCCTGGTCCAACCCATGGCCGAGGCGGCCGAGGTGGGCGACCTCTTCATCACCGTCACCGGCAACAAGCACGTCATCCGGACGGAACACTTCCTCGCCATGAAGGACGGGGCCATAGTCTGCAACAGCGGCCACTTTAACGTGGAGCTCCAGCTCGAGGGCGGCCTCTACGAGATCGCCGTGGCCAAGACGGCGGTCCGCGACTTCGTGGAGGAGTTCGCGCTGCCCAACGGCAGGAAGGTCTACCTCCTCGCCGAGGGTCGCCTGGTGAACCTCTCCGCCGCGGAGGGCCATCCGGCCGTGGTCATGGATATGTCCTTCGCCAACCAGGCCCTTTCCGCCGAGTGGATCCTCCAGCACCGTGCCTTCCTGAGCAAGTCGGTCCACGTGATCCCGGAGGAGATCGACGTGGAGATCGCCCGGATCAAGCTGGGCACCCTCGGATACCGGATGGACACCCTCACCGAGGAGCAGCGGCGCTACCTCGCCTCCTGGCAGGAGGGGACGTAAAGCCCAAATCCCGCGATTGGACGTGGTGGTGGCGCCGAAAGGCAGATGGAAAGTGGTTGTCGTGAAAGCCGGTCTTCACCCGCCGAGGGATTTGGGTTGCCTCCTCGCCCGGCCCCGGTCGGGCGAGGAGGCCCCAAGGGCGGGGTGGGGCCCCGACGGGCTTCGCCCGTGGGGCGGGGAGGGAATGGCCCTCCCCGCACAAGAGACAATGCCATTACCCGTGTACCCGAGACTTGGCCAAAGGCACCCGCGTTTCAACGGCGGAGTTTGGGTGAAGGGGCGCCTCCTGGCCCGGCCTCGGGGGAGGGTTTATACTGAACATGCCTGAAGAATCGTTCGGGTGACGGCGCCGGGGAAGGCTTGCAGACCGTGAATATCAGCGGGGGGCGCGAAGGTGCCCCCCGCTGTGTGTCTGGCGCCGGATTCCCAAGACGGGGGACCGCCCGTCATCTTTTGGAGGCCCTGCAGCTCCAGGGAGGTGAGGTCCATGGCCAAGAAGGTCGTGCACGTCGTGGGTACCGGGACGATCGGAGAACCGCTCATCGGACTCTTGTGCGACATGCGCGAGCCGCTGGGCATCGACGAGGTCACCTTCCACAAGCGGTCGCCCCTCCTGGAAGAACGGTCCAAGGTCCGAGCCCTCCTGGAGCGCGGGGCGCAGCTTGCTACCGATCCGCCCGTCATGGAGGGATTCAGGAAGATGGGGCTGGAACCTTCCATGAGCCAGGAGGAGGCGGTCCAGCGGGCCTCCGTGGTGATCGACTGCACACCCGTGGGCAACGAGACGAAGGAGAAGCTCTACCTTCCGATCGGCCGGAAGGTCAAGGGCTTCATCGCCCAGGGCAGCGAGTTCGGCTTCGGCAAGATGTACGCCCGGGGGATCAACGACCGCGCGCTGGTCCCGGAGGAAGACCGGTTCATCCAGGTGGTCTCCTGCAACACGCACAACATCGCCGTGGTCCTGCACACCCTGGGGATGGATAACGGGAACAGCCCGCAGAACCTGGTGGAGGGGCGATTCGTCTGCATGCGGAGGGCCAACGACATCAGCCAGGACTCCTCCTACGTGCCCTCGCCGCAGGCTGGGAAGCACGAGGACCCCGATTTCGGAACCCACCACGCCCGGGACGCCTGGCACCTCTTCAAGACCCTCGACCTCGATTTGGACCTCTTCTCCTCCGCCATCAAGCTGAACACGCAGTATATGCACATCATCTGGTTTCAGCTCAGGGTGAGGAAGCCCGTCACCCGCGAGAAGCTCCTGGCCGCCGTGGATGAAAACCGGCGGGTGGCGGTGACCTACAAGAAATCCGCCAACACGGTCTTTTCCTTCGGGAGGGACCACGGTCACTTCGGGCGGATCCTCAGCCAGACCGTGCTTCCCGTGCACTCCCTGGCGGTCCACAGGGGCACCGAGATAACGGGCTACTGCTACACGCCTCAGGATGGCAACTCCCTCCTGTCCAGCGTGGCGGCGGCGACGTGGCTCCTCTACCCGGAGGACTACGAGAAGCGCATGGACTGCCTGAGACCCTTCATTTTCCAGGAGGTGTAGGGGACTTTCGACGGTCATGGGAGTGGTCGTGTTGCATTTTGCAGGGCGTGGGGTATAATGGACGCCAGGAAAACAAGGGAGGCCGTGCATGAGCGAAACCGGGTCTGTGGGTGGCGGGAAACCCTATGCCGACGACGACAAGATATTCCTCTTCTTGGCGTACTTCGGGATCTTTTCGCTGATCCCCTTTTTCATGTATCGGGATAAGCGTTCCGATCCCCAGAAGGAGTACGTCTACTGGCACTCGCGCCAGGGTCTTGGGTTGACCATCGTGGCTGTGATCGTCTGGATCTGCGGCATGGTGGGCATGTTCATCCCATTCCTGAATATCCTGGTGGGACTGGTTCTCTGCGTGTGGTGGATCCTGGTCCTGGTCATGATGATCATGGGCTGGGTGAAGGCGTTCGGCGGCCAGAAGTGGGAGATGCCCGGCATTTCCAAGGTCGCCCAGATGTTCAACTGAGAAGGCCCGAAAGGGTAGAATGGTGGGGGCCTGCTGGTCAGGCCCCCTTTTCGTTTTGATCTGGCGGAGGGGATCACGGGAAGGGGTGCTGTAGTGAACCCACGGTTGGCGCTGGGATTGGATACGAGTACCCGCAGGCTCAGCCTCGCCCTCGTCGATGAAGGCGGGGCGGTGGTTGCGGCCCGCGAAGAGGCCACCGCGACCCACGCCACGCGGCTTGTCCCGGCCCTCGAATCGCTTCTCGCCGGCTGCGGAGCCGGGCGGGGGGACCTGTGCGCCATCGGCGCCGTCACGGGGCCTGGCTCCTTTACCGGCCTGCGCATCGGCCTGGCCTCCGCCCTGGGCCTCTCCCGCGCCCTGTCCATTCCGGCCTACGGCGTTCAGAGCCTCAGGGCAATCGCCCTCGCCGTGCCGGCGGAGGGGGAGGGGCTGGCGGTCATGGACGCGCGCCGCTCCCAGGTTTACTGCCAGCGGTTTCTCAGGAGAAATGGGCACGTGGTGTCTCTGGGTGAGCCACGGGCGCTGGCCACGGAACGAGTGCTCGATGAGATGCCGTCGCCGATGTGGGCGGCAGGAGACGGGGTGGCGCTGGTGCGAGGTTGGCCCGGGGAGTGCCGGCTCATCGGCGAAGTCCCGAACCTTGCCGTACCCGCCGCCCGGGAGGCGCTGGCCGCCATGGCTTCGGGCCAGCCCACCGCGAGGCTCCTGCCCACTTATGTCCGTCCGCCCGACGTCCGCCTTCCGGCGGAGGTTTGACCGTCCGGGGTTGGGGGGCTACACTACGAGCTGTCGCCGAGGGACGATGCGCTACCAAGAACCGGTCTTCAGACCCCCCTCCGAGGCCGACAGCCTTATATTCCAGGCCACCGTCGGCTGCTCCCACAATACGTGCACCTTCTGCGCCATGTACCGCAACAAGCGCTTCGAGGTACGGCCCCTGAATGAGATGCTGGATGAAATCGCCGAAGCAGGACTTCTCTGGCCCGAGACGGCGAGGGTCTTCCTGGCGGACGGGGACGCCCTGGCGGCGCCGACCGAGCACCTGATGGAGATCCTGCATGCGCTCTCCGCGGCCTTTCCGAAGCTGAGGCGGGTGAGCCTCTACGCCACGCCCCTGAACCTCCTGTCCAAGATTCCGGAGGAGCTGAGGGCGCTCGCGGGCGCAGGGTTGACCCTCTTCTACGTGGGGCTGGAATCGGGCAGCGATGCGGTCCTGCGCAAAGTGGCCAAGGGGGTTGATGCCGCCTCTGCGGTGGAGGCCATACGCCGCGGACAGGGTGCCGGGCTGCGGTCCTCGGTGATGGTCCTGCTGGGGCTGGGCGGGAGCGAGGGATCGGAGGAACACGCCCTGGCGACGGCCCGCGCGGTGAACGCCATCCAACCCCACTACCTCTCCGTGCTGGCGTGGTTCCCCGTTCCCGAGGCGCCGCTCTTCCGTCAGATGGCCGCCGGAACGTTCTCGCTGCCCGGAGATCTGGCCCTCATCCGCGAACTGGGGATGCTGGTGGGGGCGCTGGATCTCAAGGACACGGTATTCAGGGCCAATCACGCGTCCAACCCGCTTCCCATCGGCGGCCGTCTCTCGCGTGACACACTCAAGATTCTCTCCGCCATCAGGGCCGCCGAGCGGGGGTCACTCCCGCTGCGGCCCGCCTATCTGAGGGGTGTTTGATGCGCCGTCGCAGCGTCCCCGTCATGTTCCTCCTCGCGCTCGCGCTGGGGTTGGTCGCCCGGGCCGACACCGTTCAAGACCTCCAGCGGTCTGCCCTGGCGGACCTGTGGGCCTGGCGAGGCCAGCCCCGGGCCATCGTGGCCCTCTATCGCGCCTATGGGTACCTGGATGCGACGGATTCGCCGGCGGCCTTCGAAAAAGCGCTCCAGCAGGTGCTGAATGCCCCCGATGCGGCGCCGGAGGTGAAAGCCCAGGTGGCACACCTTCTCGCCCGGCAGGACCGCGACCTCGGTAAGGTCCAGGAGGCGGAACGCCTGGAGGCGCAGATGGGCTACGTCCTCTCCTGGCGGGTCATCGGCCCCTTCGACGACGAGAACAAGCAGGGCTTCGACGCCGCCTATCCCCCCGAGGCCAAGCTCGACATGGGGGCCTCCTACGTCGCCAAGTCCCACCCCGTGAGCTGGAGGGCGGTCCCCGAACGGCTGGTGAACGGCGTAGTCCCCTTGGACCAGGTCATGGACCCCACCGAAAACGTGGCGGGCTACGCCCTCACCTTCATCAGAGTGCCGAAGGACACGCCGTGCGTCATGCGGGGCGGCTACAACGAGGCCTACAAGCTTTGGGTCGACGGCGACCTGGTCGCGAGCAGGAGGCGCTACAACGGAAGGGCCTTCGACCAATTCGCCGACGGCTGCACTCTTCGCAGGGGCTGGAATGCCGTGCTCGTGAAGGTCTGCAACAGCGACGGGGGATGGAACTTCGAGCTTCGCCTCACGGATGAGAGGGGGCTGGCGCTCTCCGGATGGACCTCGACCTCCGACCCTGCGGCGGTGAAGGAGCCGTTGGACAAGGTCCTGGCCAAGAACGGCCTGCCTCCCAAGGGCATGGAGGTGAACGATCCGGGCGAGGCCCTGAAGGCCCGTTCGGAATCCCACCCCGATGCCGCAAGCCTGGAAGACTACGGCCAGTACCTCCTGACTATGAGGACGTACGACCGAGGCGATACTTCTCACCTGGAGATCCTGCGCAAGGCGGCCGAGGCCTCCTCAAGCGACCCCCTTCCCTGGCTGGTGCTGGGAGACGCCGAACGGGACCACAACAAGCGCAGGGCCGATTACCAGAAGGCCCTGGACATCGCTCCCAAGAACCCCCTGGCCCTGGAGCGGTTGGCCCGCCACTACCTGGACAGGGGCATGCCCTTTCCGGCCCTCCAATACCTGGACCGCGCCGTGGCGGCCGAACCCGATTGCCTGCCCACCAGGGCACTGCAGTCCCAGGTCCGGCTACAGTTTGCGAGCGACGGCATCGGAGCCGCCGACCTTCAGGCGCTCTATTCGGCCCATCCTGACTGCGCCGTGGTCCAGCTGTCCTACCTGGCCTCCCTCAGAAAGCTGGGCGACCCGGCGCAGGAAACGGAGACGATGCAGCGTTACCGCGAGACCCATCAAGGAGACACGGGCGCCTGGTACGATGCCATCGCCGATGAGGTTCGGACGGGACACACCGGCCGGGTTCTCGAACTCTTCTCCCAGATGGAGGCCCGGTTCCCCCTGGACCGCATGCTGATCTACCGGCATGCCTCCTACCTCCTCGCGCAGAACCGGCCCAAAGAGGCCGAAGGCTTGGTGGCCGCTGCCCTGAAATGGTGCCCCGACTGGCCCGAGGGGCATGACCTGCAGGGCGATGTGCTGAGGGCCCTGGGCGACTCCTCCAAGGCACTCGCCGAATACCAGGCGGCGCTGACCCTGCGGCCCCAAATGGAATCCGTCAAGCGGAAAGTGGCCTTTTTAAGCCCGCAAGGAGAGGGGTTCGAGAGCCAGTACAGGGTTGAGTCGAAGGATCTTCCCACGGACCTCGGCGCCTTCTCCGGGCAGCAGGCGGTGGTGCTGCTGGACAACACGGCCATCAAGGTCCAGCCCAGCGGACTTTCGAGCCGATACGTGCAGATGGTGATACAGATCCTCCAGCCTGCGGCCGCGCAGCAGCTTCAGACCTGGCCCATCACCTTCGACCCCGACCGGCAGGAGGTGCGCATCCTGGATGCCTCCATCCTGAAGCCCGACGGGACGAAGGTTCACGCCGACGTCATGGTGACGGACGCCCTCTCCGATCCGCGGTACCGCCTGTACTACCGTAACCGGAACATGGTGCTCTCCTTCCCCTCGCTCAGCGCCGGCGACCGCCTCTGGATCGAATACAAGATCTCGGACATCGGCGAGCGCAACGAGTACGGACGGTACTTCGGTGACATCGAGACCTTCGCCGGGCAGAGCCCCATCCTCTTGAAGCAGTACACCCTGATCATGCCGTCCGACCTGCCCCTCTACGTCCATGCCGAGCGGATGAGCACCGAGCCCATGGTCGTGGCCCGCAGTTCGGAGAAGATCTACCGGTGGGTGGTGCGGGACATCCCGCAGGTGGAGCAGGAGCCGGATATGCCCGGCTTCACGGACATCCTGCCCTACCTGCACGTTTCCACCTTCCAGGATTGGGATGCCATGGGGACCTGGTACGCCAAGTTCATCAGCGACCAGTGGCAGATGACGCCCGAGGTGAAGGCCAAGGTGGCCGAACTGATTCAGGGCGCCACCACCACGGAGGCCAAGGTGTCGGCCATCCACCGCTGGGTGGTCCAGCAGACGCACTACGTTGGCCTGGAGTTCGGGGTCCACGGGTTCCGTCCGTACAAGGTGGGCCAGATCTTCGAGCGTCGGTTCGGCGACTGCAAGGACAAGGCCATTTTGACGGCGGCCATGCTCCGCCAGGCCGGGCTGGACGCCTGCATGGTGCTCGTCCGGACGCGGGACCTGGGGAGCATCTACCCGACGCCGGCGTCCCTGGCGATCTTCAATCACGCCATCACCTACGTGCCTGAGCTGAACCTCTTTCTGGATGGGACCGCGGAGTACTCGGGGCTCCATGAGCTGCCCTACCAGGATCAGGGCGTCTGGGTGCAGCTCGTATGGCCCGACGGCCGCACCAAGCGGATGGAGACGCCCGTGGACAAAGCGGCCGACAATCACTACCGTGCGGTCTACCGGGTGGAGGTCCCCGCGTCGGGGACCTCGGCCGAGGCGCAGGGAGCGGTCACCGTGATCGGCCAGCAGTGCGCCTGGCTCCGGCGGCGCTTTCAGGACAAGGACAAGTTGAGGGAGCAGCTCGAAAAGGACATCTCGGGCGCCTTTCCAGGGACACGCCTTTCGAGCGCCACCGCGAGCGACCTGGCGGACCTCTCCTCGCCCGTAACCTTCTCCTTCGATGGCACGCTGGGCCAGGTGGTCAGCCCCGATGGGGAGCACGAGGTCTCGCTTCCGGTGTGGATGGGCCAGCTCAATCTCTTCGCCGGCTTCGCCGCGTTGGCCCAGCGGCACTATCCGCTCGAGATCGACTACCCCTGGGTGCAGGAGTACGACGTCACCTTCACGCTGCCTCAGGGAGCCACCGCCAAGACCATGGCACCGGTGTCCATCCACACGCCCTTCGGGTCGGTCACCAGGACCTTCAGCGGGGAAGAGAGGCAGGTGTCAGTGAAACTTACGGTGGAACTTGGCGTCCGCGAGGTAAGTCCCCAGGACTATCCGGCTTTCAGGGCCTTCTGCCAGGCGGCCGACAAGGCCGCGGGAGAGCGCTTGCGGGTCCAGCTGGCGGGAGGTAAGCCATGACGCGCCGCGGTATCCGCCCCAGCTTCTGGGCCGTCGCACTGACCATCTGTATCTCTCTCTCCCCGGCCGTCTGGGGCTCCGCGCCGACCCCTGGATGGCAGGCTCTGCTGGAGGGGAAGAGCCCCTCCGAGGCGGAAGCGGCCCTGAGGAAGGACCTGGAGCGTGACCACAGCGATGCTTCCGCCAGCTATGCCCTGGCCCTCCTGGAGGAGGCCAAGGGAGAGCGTGAGAAGTCTCTGGTGACGGCGGTGGAGGGGCTCCGCAACGCCCCCTCCAGCCCCTTGACCTTCCTGCTCCAGGATTTCATCAGCGACGACGCCACCTTCGACCAGGCCACCACCCGCCTCGTGAGGGACTCCATCCCGCAGTTGGCCGAGGAGAAGGGATTGGACCCGCTGGTGCGGTTCAACCTGCGCTGGCTGGGCTTCCAGCTCGCCGCCCGATCCGGCGATCCGGAGTCGACCAGGAAGGCCATGGCCGGGACCGGATTCGTTTCGGCGGCCTATTACTCCCGCCCCGAAACGACGCTGAGCAGGATCGACTTCTACAAGGCCTCTCCGGCGGAGCGGGGCCAGCTCGATTCGGAGAAGTGGACGCGGACCACCTTCCGCACGGTGGACGTCCGCCCGCCGCTGTACGCCACGGTGCGCAACCGGGAATCCAACTATTACATTCTCGTGCCGTTCACCGTGGACAAACCCCAGGAGGCACTGCTCTACTTCAATGCCTCCAAGAGCTTCCGCGTCATCCTGGACGACAAGGTCCTCTTGACCAAGGACGTGTTCAACATTCAGGAGAACCCGACGGTGGTGCGCCGGGTGGCCCTCTCCGCCGGCGCGCACCGGCTGCTCATCAAGGTCCACGCCACGGGCGGCGACCAGGGGATCCACCTGGCGCTCCTCGACGCGGAGGGCAACCCGCTCGCCGTCGTGGTTCCGCAGGGAGCCCAGCCCCCCGTGGGTCCGACGGCGGGATTTAAGGACGAAGGGGACTGGCAGGGTGCCTTCCCGGCCGCCTTTCCCAAAGACGATCCCCGCCGCCAGGCCTTCCTGTCTCTGTGGCAGCGGTGGCAGGGCGACGTGGCCAGCGGGCGCCTGACCATGGAGGCGGCCGCCGACAAGGCCCCCAAGTGCTTCCTGTGGAACTTGCTGGCGGCCCGGTTCTACCTGCTCGAAGCCGACGACCTTCCGCAGAAGATCGCGCAGAGCAGGGCTGAGCGGTTCGTGGACCGGTGCCTGGAACTTGCGCCGGACTCCCCCATGGCGACCTACTTCAAGGCCGTCCTTCAGGCGGCCAACTCGGATTCGGACGACGACCTGATCGCCTTGCGGAAGCTCGTGCACGACGCGCCCACCGATCCCCGGTGGTTCGTGGCCCTCGCTCAGAGACTCGAAGGGCGCGGCTGGATCGTGGATGCGCGCAAGGTCCTGGAGGAGGCCTCCTCCTACCATCCAGAATGCGAGAGCGTGGAGACGGCGTGGATCTCCTATTTCCAGCAGCTTCCGGATCCCAGGGGACAGATGGAAGCGATCCGCAGGCTGGAAAAGCTGCGCGACGCCGACCCCGAGCTGGAGGAGTTCTACTCGGGCACCCGGCAGTGGCCCCAGCTCCACGCGCTCCTGCTGGAGGAGGCCAAGCGCTTCGGGGACCGCGACCGCCAGTTCGACTACAGGCTGGCCGGAGTGGACGTGCGCCTGGGCCAGTACGCCGCCGCGAAAACCCGTCTGGAGGGGCTCCTGGCCCTGGACCGCTCGGACGTGGACGTGGCCCTGCAGCTCGCGCGGTGCGATTTCCTCATGGGAGACCGCGCGGCGGGGTTCAAGGTGTGGGACGAGCTGAAGAAGGCCAAGCCCGACGCCTTCCAGGTGGACCTGGCGCGCATGGCCCTCGGCCAGCCGTGGCCGTTTCAGGACAAGCACGTCTCCCTGGAACAGGTCCTCAAGGAGGACAAGTCTTCCGCACCAGACAAGGCCCCCTCATCCATGCTCCTGGACCAGATGTTCACGCGGGTCGAACCGGACGGCTCCTCCCTCGAGCGCTACCACGGCATGCTCAGGATCAACGACAAGGAGGGGGTGGACCGGGAGGGCGAGCAGTCGCTTCCGGGGCAGGTGATCCTTTCCATCCGCACCATCAAGCCCGACGGCAGGATCCTGGAACCCGAGCAGATCCCAGACAAGAGCACCATCAGCCTTCAGGGGCTCGAACCGGGCGACCTGGTGGAGTATGAGTACATCACCCTGAAGCCCCCCACCTTCGTCAAGAAGAACGCCTACGTGACCTCCCAGGTGTGGCTGTTCCAGGACATCGACAAGCCTTTTCACAGAACCCAGTGGTTCATCGAGTACCCCAAGTCTATCCCCATGCAGTTCGCGGAGAAGCACCTGCCTTCGCCGGGGACTTCGGGAACCGTCGGGAACCTTCTCTACAGGGACTGGGATTATCGGGACATGCCGCGGGCGCCGCGCGAACCCGACACGCCCAACCGCATGCTCTTCCTGCCCATGGTGGAGGCGGTGGGGGGCATCGACTGGAAGGACGTGGGGCTCTTCCTCAAGGACGGGATCACCGGTGCCTTTCAGATCACCCCGGAACTGGAGCAGCGATACAGGGAGGCCGTGGGCGACGCGTCCACCCCCGAGCAGAAACTCGGCCGCATGGTGAAGTACGTCCTCCAGGCCATCGACGGCGAGAATCAGACCTCGTGGCAGGACCCGACGCAGACCCTGCTGACCCGACAGGGGAGCCGCCTGCCCGTGATGTGCGCATTCCTCCGGCTGGCGGGGATTCCCTTCCGCGTGCTCATAGCCGAGGCCGTGCCGGACCGGGCGGGGGACAACCTGCCTCGCCTCGGCCAGTTCGGCTATCCCGTCCTGGAGGTGGATCTCAAGGGAGCGCCGCCCCGGTACATGGTGCTCTCCAGCCCCTTCAGGACTCCCGACGTCCTCCCGTGGTACCTCCAGGGAGCGCGGGCGCTGGCCGTCACCTCCGACGAACCCTGGAAGCGCGTGACCATTCCCGCGGACTTCTCTCCCTGGAAGTCGGCTAAAGAGATCGAGGTGAGAACCCTCCAGCCCAACGGGGACATGGAGCTGGATTACCGGTCTTCCCTGGACCCCGAGGTCTCGGAAAACCTTCGCTCCAGCCTCAACAAGATCGCCAAGGACCAGTGGCAGCGAGTCATGCAGGTGGCCCTGTCCAAGCGCTACGGGGACATCGACCTGAAGGAATATCACCTGGAGGGGCTGGACGACATCCTGGAGCCCCTGCACTGGAACTACAAACTTCTCGTAAGAGCCTACGCCGATGAGGTGGGTGGCCGTCTCACCGTGGCCGACCCGCTGCCGGCGCTGCACCTGGCGCAGGCCTTCGCAAGCCTGAAAGATCGCACGCTCCCTTTGACCACGGGCGGGCCCGTCTTCATCAACCAGGAGATCACCATCGTCCTGCCGCCCGGATTCAGCACGGACTACCGGGTGCAGGATCTCGATCTCAAGACCCCGTTCGGCAGCTACCTTTTGAAGGGCCGCATGGAGGGGGGCCGGCTGGTGATCGAACGGCGCGTGGAGATCCCGTACGAGATCGTGTGGCCCGACCACTACCAAGCCTTCGCCCAGTTCCTGCGGGCCATCGATGAGGCGGAGTCGGGCCAGCTCGTGCTCAAGGGGCCGTGAGCGCCTCGCAATTGATTAACCGCCGGGCGTTGGGGTAGATTGGGTCCAAGACGGGGGTGTACATGGCCCATCCTCTCAAGGATTTCATGGTCCCTTACCGCAAGGGAGAGATCGTCTTCTACGAGGAGGAGCCGGGGGCGGAGATGTTCATCGTCCAGTCCGGCCGCGTCGAGATCTACAAGCTCGTGGGCGGCGAGAAGCGGTTTCTCCGGGTCATGGAGAAGGGCGACTTCTTCGGCGAGATGAGCCTCCTCGAAGGGATCCCCAGGACCGCCACCGCGGAAGTGGTGGAGGACGCCGAGGTCATCGTCATCAACGGCGCCACCTTCGATCAGATGATCAAGAGCAACATCGAGATCGCGGTCCGCATGCTGAGGAAGCTCTCGGCCCGGCTCAGGGAAACGACGGACCAGTTCCAGAAGCACCTGCTGGAGGAGGGGAAGGCCATGCCCCCCGCGGGCGACGAGGTGGCCTCGGCTCCCCACGCACAGGCGGCCGATGAACACGAGAGGCCCCCCGTGATCGCGCAGTTCCTGATGGAGGGGTCGCTCAAGGTCTTCCCCATCCACAGGGACATCTCCCTGATCGGGCGACGCGACCCCGTGACGGGGGTGGTTCCCGACGTGGACCTCACGGACGAGGACGTGAAGCGAAGCGTTTCCCGGCGGCACGCCAAGCTGATTCACAGCAACGGGCAGTTCTACATCGTGGAAGAGGTGGGGACGCTCAATGGGACCTTCGTGAACGGCAAGAGGATCCCCACCGGCATCCTCACTCCGATCAAGTCCGGCAGCCACGTGGGCTTCGGGACGCTGCGAGTGAAATTCGTGGAACCGAGCCAGAAGAAGGGGGGTGACGCATGAGAAAGGGACTCGTCTTGGTGGGAGGCAGGCGGACTCCCATGGCGGAATACAACGGGGAGTTGGCTCATCTCTCGGCCGTGGACCTCGGTGTGCACGCCTCCAGGGCCGTCCTCGACCAGACGGGGGTCGAGCCCGGCCAGGTGGACCACGTCGTCTTCGGGAACGTCCTGCAGACCTGCGAGGATGCCATCTACCTGGCGCGCCACATCGGGCTTAGGACGGGGATCCCCGTGGAGGTCCCCGCTCTGACCGTGAACCGCCTCTGCGGTTCCGGCTTCCAGGCCATCGTGAGCGGGGCCCACATGCTTCTGCTCGACGAGGCCTCCGTGGTGCTCGCGGGCGGCACCGAGAGCATGAGCCAGGCCCCCTACGCGGTGCGCGGCGCCAGGCAGGGGCTTCGCCTGGGACACGCGCCCTTCGTGGACACCCTCATGGAATCCCTATACGACAACTACTGCAAACTTCCCATGGCCGTCACGGCGGAGAACCTGGCCGAGCGCTGGTCCATATCCAGAGAGGATCAGGACCGCCTCGCGATCCGCTCCCAGCGGACCGCCGAGGAGGCGCGTCGGGCTGGCAGGCTGGCCGACGAGGTGGCGCCCGTCCCGCTCAAAGACAAGCGGAAGGGAGAAGTCCTCTTCGACGAGGACACCCATCGAAAGCCGGAGAGCACCTTCGAGACCCTCTCAAAGCTCCGTCCCGCCTTCCGAAAGGAGGGGAGCGTGACGGGGGGCAACGCCTCCGGGATCGTGGATGGCGCCGCGGCCACCGTCGTCACCAAGGAGGAGACGGCGGCCCGCCACGGGTGGCCCGTGCTGGGATTCCTGAGGGGCTGGTCCTATTCGGCGGTGGACCCCTCCATCATGGGATTCGGTCCCGTTCCGGCCATCCAGAAGCTTCTCAAGGCCGAAGGGCTGACGAAGGACCAAGTGGACCTATTCGAGATCAACGAGGCCTTCGCGGCGCAGTATCTCGCCTGCGAGAAGGCCCTGGAACTGGACCGCGAGAAGGTGAACGTCAACGGGGGGGCCATCGCCCTCGGACACCCGCTGGGCGCCACGGGCACGCGGCTCGTGATCACCCTGCTGTACGAAATGCGCCGGCGCGGGGTGCGGTTCGGCGTCGCGTCGGCCTGCATCGGCGGAGGCCAGGGCATGGCGCTCCTGCTCGAACGCGCCTGATCCGTCCGAGGGCGCACCGTCGGCGCGCCCCGATTTCTGCCTGCTCGAAAGAGGAGAGAGCATGGACCTGCACAATACGACCTACGAAGTGAAGGAGGGCGTGGCCCTCCTGACGGTCAACCGTCCGGACAAGCTCAATGCCCTGAACCGGGCGACCCTGGAGGAGATCGGCCTGGCCTTGGACGCGGCCGAGCTGGACGGCTCGGTGGGCGCCATGGTGATCACCGGATCGGGAGACAAGGCCTTCGTCGCGGGCGCCGACATCGGGGAGATCGCCGAGCTGGACGCCGCCGCCGGCCGCCGCTTCGCCCTCTTCGGCCAGAACCTCTTCAGGCGCATCGAGACCTTCCCGAAGCCCGTCATCGGTGCCATCAACGGCTTCGCCCTCGGCGGGGGATGCGAGCTGGCCATGGCGTGCCACATGCGCCTGGCCTCGGAGACGGCGCAGTTCGGCCAGCCCGAGATCAACCTCGGCATCATCCCAGGCTATGGGGGGACGCAGCGGCTGAGTCGCCTCGTGGGGCGCGGAATCGCCCTGGAGGTCCTCCTGTCGGGCGATCGCATCCCCGCCCAGAGGGCCTACGAGATCGGGCTGGTGAACGCCGTGGTACCGAAGGAAGAGCTGGTGACCAGGGCTCTTGCCCTCGGAGCGCGCCTGGCCTCCAAGGCCCCGCTCGCGGCGCGATACATCCTCGAGGCGGTCCAGGCCGGCGTGGAGATGCCGATGGAAGAGGGCTGCTACCTGGAGGCGACTCTCTTCGCCCTGAGCTGCGCCAGCGAGGACATGAAGGAGGGGACCAAGGCCTTCCTGGAGAAGCGGAAGCCCAGCTTCCGGGGATGCTGAGGTAGCCCCTGGAGGGAGGGACTGGTCGCATGCCGGGCAGGCACGAGGAGTGGATCTACGACTGGAACGGCCGCGACGGTTTCAGCGGAAATCCCGCGAAGTTTCCCTCCAGGATCCAACTGAACGACGAGACCCTGCGGGATGGCCTCCAGAGCCCGTCCGCCAAGGCTCCTCCGCTTCAGGCCAAGAGAGACTTCCTTCAGCTTCTGGTGCGCCTGGGCATCCAAGCCCTGAACCTAGGTCTGCCCGCGGCCGGCCCCCAGGCCTACGAGGACACCTTGTTCCTCGCCAGAGAGTTGAGCCGGGGCGGCCTCCCGCTGGCACCCAACTGCGCCGCGCGCACCCTCGAGAAGGACATCCGGCCCATTCTCGATATCGCCCAAAAGGTGGGGATGCCCATCGAGGTGGCGGTGTTTCTCGGTTCGAGCCCAGTGCGCCACCACGCAGAGGGGTGGGATCTTCCCTTTCTCCTCAAGGCCACCCGCGAATCGGTCTCGCTGGCGACGCGGGAGAAGATGCCCGTCATGTACGTCACGGAGGACACCACCAGGGCCCGGCCCGAAATCCTCCGGGATCTCTACCTGGCGGCCATCGAGTGCGGCGCCCGCAGGATCTGCATCGCCGACACGGTCGGGTTCGCGACGCCAGGCGGCGCCTACCGGATTGTCCGGTTCCTCAGGAACCTGATCGAGGAGACCGGGGAGCCCGTCCAGGTGGACTGGCACGGCCACATGGACCGGGGCCTCGGGCTGATTTCCACGCTGGCGGCGCTGGAGGCCGGGGCGGACCGGCTGCACGGGTCGGCCCTCGGAGTGGGGGAGCGCGTGGGCAACACGCCCATGGACCTCATCCTGGTCAACCTGAAGCTCATGGGCCTGTGGGAAGGGGAGCTCACGCCGCTGGTCGATTACGTGGACTGGGTGGCTCGCTGGGTGGGGATTTCCATCCCCTGGAACTACCCCGTGTTCGGCAGGGACGCCTACCGCACGGGCACGGGCGTGCACGCCTCCGCCCTGCTCAAGGCCCTCAACATGGGGAACAAGGAGCTCGTGGACCTCGTCTACTCGTCGGTGCCCGCCTCGTGGGTGGGCCGGCAGCAGACCATCGAGGTGGGGCCCATGTCGGGCGAGTCCAACGTGGTGTTCTGGCTCCACCAGCACGGCGTGGAGCCCGCGCCGGAGAAGGTGACCCAGATCTGCCGCGCCGCGAAGGAATCCGACCACATGCTCTCGGACGATGAGATCAGGGATATCTTGCAGCGGATGGAGGAGTCGTGAGCCGCCGCTGGAACCGGAAGGAGTGGGAGGCGTTCCTCGAGGAGCTCAAGGAGGCTCTTCGCAAGATGGGGATCGACTTCCGCGAGACCTCCCGGATACGGAGCGCCGGCGCCCTCTGCGTGGTCAGGGGCCGAAAGGTGCTGATCGTGAACCGGTACCTGGATGCCGAGGAGAAGGCCGAGCTCGTTCGCCGGGAGGTGGCCGGCGCGGACCTGGAGGAGCTCTTCCTGAAACCCGGCGTGAGGGAGTTCCTTGGAGGATAACAGGCCGGTACACACCGTCTTCATCGGACAGCTCTGCGTCCAGACCGGATCCTGTTCGCTGGCGGTGTACGGGCTCGGTTCCTGCGTGGCGCTGCTCCTGTGCGACCCCGAGGCAGGGGTCGGCGGGCTGGCCCACGTGCTGCTGCCCGGCGAGCCCCCGCCAGGGACCGAGCGGGCCGGCCTGCCGGCCAAGTACGGAGTGGAGGCAGTACCCTCCCTGTCCAGGGCCCTGGTGGGCGTGGGAGCGAGACCGGCTCGAATGAGGGCGGCCCTGGTGGGCGGCGCCCGGCTCTTCCAGGGGGCGGAACTTCTGGACACGGGCATCGGGGCCAGAAATGTGGAGCGCCTCAAGGCTCTGCTTGCGGAAGGCGCCGTGCCGCTGGCGCTCGAACTGACGGGGGGAAGCCAGGGCCGGACCCTCCGTTTCGACCTGCCGGAGTGTCTCTTGAGGGTGCGCACCCTCAGGGGCGGCTGGGAGTCCTTCGGGCTGGGCAGAGGCGTGGCGTAATCCGCGGCCGGAGCGCGGCAAGGTTGGCGGCCGAAGGAAGAACGGAAGGCTGAGAGGCCTAGGGAAGGAAGGGAGATGAACGACCATCGGGAGTCCGGCGCGCCGGACCTGTCGGCTTTGAGGATCGATCCGGCGGAGCGGGGGAGCGGCGGCATCTCGCGCCGTTGGTGGATCGCCGCTGGCGCCGTCGCGGTGCTGATCCTCCTGCTCATCGCGGCCTGGGCCTCCACCCGAAAGGTATCGGTGGAGACCGCCACCGCCCGTCCGGCCTCGGGCGTGGAGGCCGCGACGGTGCTGAACGCCAGCGGCTACGTGACCGCCAGGCGCAAGGCCACGGTGGCGGCCAAGGTCACCGGCCGGGTCAGCGAGGTGCTGGTGGAGGAGGGGATGCACGTGACCGAGGGCCAGGTGCTTGCGCGCCTGGACGAAAAGGACGCACGGGCCTCCTACGGGGCCGCCGAGGCCAACCGGAGCGTGGCGACCGCTGGCCTTCTCAAGCTCAAGGTGGATCTGGCCGAGGCGGAAAAGGAACTGGCGCGGACTGAAGCTCTGGCCGCCAGCGGCTACGCCGACCAGCAGAGCCTCGACCAGGCCCGGGCCTCCGTGGACGGGCTCAAGGCCCAGGTGGTCCTCCAGCGGGATCAGGTGAAGGCCGCCGAGGCGCAAATGGCAGTGGCCAAGCGGGACATCGACAACTGCGTCATCCGGGCCCCCTTCGCGGGAGTGGCGGTGTCCAAGGACGCCCAGCCCGGGGAGATCGTCTCCCCCGTTTCGGCCGGAGGAGGTTTCACGCGAACCGGCATATCCACCATCGTCGATATGTCTTCCCTGGAAATCGAAGTGGACGTGAACGAGTCCTACATCGCCAAGGTCGAACCCGGCCAAGAGGTGGCGGCGACCTTGGATGCCTACCCCGACTGGCAGATTCCCTGCAAGGTGCGAACGGTCATTCCCACGGCGGACCGGCAGAAGGCCACGGTGAAGGTCCGCATCGCGTTCGACCGCCTGGACCCTAGAATCCTGCCGGACATGGGGGCGAAGGTGGCCTTCCTGAATCCCGAAGCCCTGAGGCCGGGCAAGGCCAAGGCCCTCGTGCCGGCCGCCGCGGTGCGGACTGGGAACGGAGGACCGGTGGCGTTCAGGGTGCTCGACGGCAGGCTCCGGATCACACCGGTGAAGCTGGGCGAGAAGCGGGGCTCAGAGGTCGAGATCCTCGATGGCCTCTCACCGGGAGACGTGGTGGCCGTTTCGGGGCTGGATCACTTGAGAGACGGCCAGCGCGTCAAGGCGAAGGGATCCTGAGCGGGGCTGAGGGAGCGGTCCGAGGGACGCTCGAACCGCGGGTCGCAGGATCTCTCCCCGTCGCGTCTCGGATTCCCTTCCAATGGAAGCAACGAGGGGGCCGCTTCGATGGTCAGACTGGACGATAACGGCGACGCGCTCATCCGGGTCCGCAGCCTCGATAAGACCTACCGTCGGGGCGGCCAGGACGTGCACGTCCTGCAGGGCCTGAACCTGAGCGTTGATGAGGGGGAATTCGTGGCCTTCATGGGTCCCAGCGGCTCGGGAAAGACGACCTTGCTCAACCTGCTGGGGGGGCTGGACCTGCCGACGGCGGGGAGCATCACCGTCGCCGGCGACGAGATCACGCACCTCTCGGGGCCCAAGCTCGCCCGCTGGCGGGCCCGCCACGTGGGGTTCATCTTTCAGATGTACAACCTCCTGCCCGTGCTCACCGCCTTTCAGAACGTGGAGTTGCCGCTCCTGCTGACCCGCCTCTCGAAGGCCCAGCGGCGCCGGCACGTGGAGACGGCCCTGGCCCTTGTGGGGCTGGAGGACCGGACCGACTACTACCCCCGCCAGCTCTCGGGGGGCCAGGAGCAGCGCGTGGCCATAGCCAGGGCCATCGTGGCGGACCCCACTTTCCTGCTGTGCGACGAGCCGACGGGAGACCTGGACCGGCGAAGCGCCGACGAGGTCCTGGCTTTGCTGTCGGCCCTCTCGTCGCGCTATGGCAAGACGGTGCTCATGGTCACCCACGATCCCAGGGCGGCCGAGAGGGCCGAATTGGTGCTCCACCTGGAGAAGGGCGCGCTCGTGGAGGGAACCACGAGCGGGCCGGAGCGCGACGGACCCGCGAGCAAGCCGGCGGAAAGATGAAGTTCTTCGCCCTGATCTGGTCGAACCTGCGCAGGAAAAAGGTCCGCACCACGCTGACCATAGCCTCCTTCGCGGTGGCCCTCTTCCTGTACGGCCTCCTGGCGGCCATTCAGACGGCCTTCAATCAGGGCGTGGAGGTGGCCGGGATCGACCGCCTGGTCGTCCGCAACAAGGTCTCCCTCATCATGCCCCTTCCCGTATCGTACAGGGAGCGGATGCTCCAGATCCCCGGCGTCAAGGCGGTGACCTATGCGACCTGGTTCGGCGGGTACTACCAGGACCCGAAGAACTTCTTCCCCCAGTTCGCGGTGGAAAAGGGGACCTGGCTCAAGATGTATCCCGAGTTCAAAGTGCCGCGGGGGGAGTGGGAGGCCTTCCTCCAGGACCGGGAGGGCTGCATCGTGGGGCGGAAGACCGCGGAGAGGTTCGGCTGGAAGATCGGGGACCGGGTTCCCCTGGTGGCCTCCATCTTCGGGGGCGTCTGGGAGTTCAACATCCGGGGCATCTACGACGGGACGCGCAGCGAGGACGACACCACGCAGTTCTGGTTCCGGAGCGACTACCTCGAAGAACGGCGCACCTGGGGGAAGGGCATGGTGGGCTGGTACGTGGTGCAGGTGACCGACCCGAACGAGGCCGCCCGCGTGGCCGAGGCCATCGACGGCCGCTTCGCCAATTCCCCGTGGGAGACATCGGCGGAGAGCGAGAAGGCTTTTGCCGCGGGGTTCGTCAAACAGGTGGGAAACATCCAGCTCCTCATTCTCGTCATCGGGGGCGTGGTCTTCTTCACCCTCCTCCTGGTGACCGGCAACGCTATGGCCATGGCCGTTCGCGAGCGGACCGCGGAGCTCGCGGTGCTCAAGACCATCGGATTCACCGACGCATCGGTGCTGTGGCTCGTGCTCGGAGAATCGGTGGCCTACGCCCTCCAGGGAGGAGTGCTGGGACTGGCGGCCGTGAAGCTCTTCACGCTTCGGGGCGACCCCACCGGAGGCTTCCTGCCGGTCTTCTACCTGAGCCCCGGGAAGATGGCCCTGGGGTTGGCGCTCACGCTAGCGGTTGGGGTGGTCTCGGGGATCATCCCCGCTCTCCTGGCCATGCGGCTCAAGATCGTGGAAGCGCTGCGGAGGGTTTGACCATGCATTGCGAAGGCCGAGAGGCGATGCTTGAGTGGGAGGAAGCGAGAAAAGGCGGCCCATCCCTTCAACTCGCCGCTCGCGTTCCGCCATTCGCAACCCTGCCCGGAGGGCCTCTTCCGTGAGCCCCATTCCCCTGATCTACAACGTCCGCAGCGTCAGGGCCCGCTGGCGCAGCAACCTCGTGGCGGTCCTGGGCATCGCCGGGGTGGTGGCGGTCTTCGTGGCCATGCTCTCCATGGCCAGGGGATTTCAACTCACCCTCGTGGACTCCGGTTCACCCTCGAACGCCATCGTGATGAGAGGGGGGGCCACGACGGAGATGGAATCGGTGGTGACGCGGGAGCAGCTCCAGGTCATCGCCGGCGCGCCCGGCGTGGCCCACGACGAGGAGGGGCACCCCCTGGTGAGCGGCGAGGTGTTCGTAGTGGCGGCCTTCCACCATCGCGCCTCCGACTCGGACGCGCTGGCGCCCGTCCGCGGCGTGTCGGAGCAGGCGCTCAAGGTCCATCGCGGCGTCCGGATCGTGAGCGGGCGCTTCCTTCGGCCGGGGCTGGCGGAGCTGGTAGCGGGGAAGAGCGCCTCCACGATGTACTCCGGCTTCGGCCTGGGGGACACCCCCAGCTTCGGGGGACGGACCTGGCGCGTGGTGGGGATCATGGACTCGGGCGGCAGCGCCTTCGATTCGGAAGTCTGGGCGGATCAGCCCGTGCTGAGCCAGACCTACAAGCGTCCCGAGGACATCTTCTCATCGGTCACGGTTCGCCTGACCTCTCCTGCCGCCCTGGGTGACTTCCAGAGGGCCCTGGCCTCGGACCCCCGCCTCACGGTGCAGGCCGACCGCGAGACGGACTACTACGCCAAGCAGTCCAGGGCCGTCTCAACGATGATACGGGTCCTGGGATTTCTGGTGGCGTCCGTCATGGGCATCGGCGCAGTATTCGGCGCCTTCAACACCATGTATTCCTCCGTGGCCGCCAGGGCCCGGGAGATCGCCACCCTGAGGGCGCTGGGCTTCTCAGGCGCGAGCGTGGTGCTTTCCTGGATGGTGGAGGCCCTCTTCATCGCGCTGATCGGCGGCTTGCTGGGCTGCGTCGTGGTGTTGCCCGTCAATGGGCTGACCACCTCCACCCTCAACTGGCAGAGCTTCTCGCAGATCGCCTTCGCCTTCAGGGTGACGCCGGATCTTCTGGCGAAAGGGGTGCTCTTCGCCCTGGCCATGGGCTTCGTCGGCGGTCTGCTGCCGGCCCTGCGCGCGGCCCGGATGCCCGTCGCATCAGCCCTGAGGGAACTCTAGCAACCCTCACCGCGGCCGTCCGCGGCCCGTGCGATGCACCGACCGTTCCGCAGGCGTTCCTTCGCAGTCGCGAAGGCCTTACAATGGCTGAGGACATGGACGCGCTCTCACTGGAACTGGCCGAGCAAGGAGTTGCCGTGGGCTGGGTGGAGGCCCGGGAATGCCTCGTCGGCTCCTCGCCCGAACCCCTGCTTTCTCAACTTGACCTGGCCGCGGCGGCGGCGGTCGAGGAGGAAGCGCGGTCGGCGAACCGCGCCCGCAAGGCCGCGGTCAGGGATCTCCTGCGCTTCGGCGCCTACAAGCCGACGGGACGGGCCAAGCCGGCGAGCGAGTATCTCCTGCGGGAGGCGGTGGAGGGGCGGTTTCCGCGGATCAACACCCTCGCCGACATCAACAACCTGGTCTCCCTGGAGACCCTGCTCCCCATCTCCCTCGTCGATGTGGACGCGGCGGGTGGATGCGCCTTCAGGGTTCGGCGGGGGCGCGAGGGCGAGTCGTACGCGTTCAATCCGTCGGGACAGGTGATCGACCTGCGCGATCTGCTGCTGGTGGCCCGGCTACCGTCGGACCTTCCCTGCGCGTCGCCGGTGAAGGATAGCCAGGCGACGAAGACCCATGCCGGAACCCGGCGCGCCCTGGGGATCATCTATGCGCCGTGCGCGCTCGCCGCGGAGGCTAAGGCGGCGGCCGGAAGGATGGCGGAGCTCATGGCGCGCTTCGCGGCCGCGGAAGTATCCTGGGGCCACTTGGGGGAAGAGCGTGAACCTTAAGAAGGTGCTGCGCAAGCGCGCCAAGGCCATCTGGTTGATCGTGGGTCTCCTCATCCTGCTGGCCGTTGGATTCGTGGACTACGTGACGGGGTCCCTCCTCTCCCTCTCGGCCCTCTATCTCGTCCCCATCGTTCTGCTCTCCTGGTTCGTCGGTCTCTGGGCAGGACTGCTGGCCCTGGTGCTCACGGTGCTGGACCTGTTCGCATCGGAGTTCCTGGCCCTTGCACCAGGCCACCACAGCCTCCTGCCCTTCTTGAACGCCATCCTGGAGTTGCTGCTGTTCCTTGCCGCGGTGGCCCTCACCACCAGTCTGAGGAAGACCCTGGAGAGGGAGCGGAGCTACGCCCGCACCGACCACCTCACCGGCGCCCTCAACGCGCGCGCCTTCGAGGAGGTGGCCGAGAGGGAGATAGGGCGCACCGGCCGCAACGGACGGCCGTTCACCGTGGCCTTCGCCGACCTGGACAACTTCAAGGCGGTCAACGACCGCTTTGGCCATGCCACCGGTGACGCGGTTCTGCAGGCCGTGGCCGGAGTGGTGATGCAAAGCGTCCGCTCCAGCGACGCCTTCGCGAGGCTGGGCGGGGACGAATTCGCGCTCCTGCTTCCGGAGTGCGGCGGCAACGCGGCCCCTTTCGTCCTCACGCGCCTCCACCGCCACCTTCAGGAGGCGGTGCAGGCTCAGGGCTGGCCGGTCACGCTGAGCGTGGGAGCGGTCACCTTCGAACGCCCCCCTTCTTCCTACACGGCCATGCTCAAGAGGGTGGACCAGCTGATGTACGAAGCCAAGCGGGAGGGCAAGAACTCGTTCCGCCACGTGACCGAAAAGGGCGGGTGAGGGAAAGCGGCTAGCGTGCTGGCCCAGTGATGGGTTCACGATGGAAGCGGGCGATAGACAGAACGCGGATGGGTGCGGGAAGGAAGCTTTCCCGCTCTTTCGGGGTAACAGCCCGCCGCAGGCGGGCGCCCTAGGGGCGGATCCCCTTGGGAAGTGTCGTGTCCCGGGAAAAGATCATGGTGAACACACGAGGGGGACGCGACACTAGCGTTCGAAGGGGTGCCCCTCCGCCGAGAAATCGGGCAAATAGGTGGATTGGGCGGTCAGCTCCTGGACGTAGCCTTCGGTGATGCCGCTCTCTTCGAGAGCCTCCACGGCGCTGGCATATTCACCGGTGTGGAGGGGGCGTCCGAGGAGGGGGTGGTCGAAGGCCCTCCCCTGCGGCGAGTACTGGGCCATGAGGCTCACCGCCACGTCCGGGCCGAGCGAAGCGAGAAACCTCAACACCTCGCGCGTCTGGCTGAGTCCGTTGGGCAGGACGAGGTGGCGCACCAGCAGCCCCCGGATGGCCTGGCCCTCCTCGTCCAGTTGCAGCGGACCGACCTGCCTCCACATTTCGGCGATGGCCGCCTGGGCGTTGGCGGCATAGCCCACGGCGCGCGAGAGCTCGTCGGCGGCCGCGTCGTCGGCGTACTTCAGGTCCGGAAGGTAGAGGTCCACGATCCCGTCCAGCAGGCGAAGGGTGTCCACGTCGTCGTAGCCGTTGGAGTTGTAGACCACCGGCAGCCGCAGGCCCCGCCTCGCCGCCACGGCCAGGGCCTCGACGGCCTGGGGGACGACGTGGCTGGGGCTCACCCAGTTGAGGTTGTGGACCCCCTGCGCCTGAAGGTCGAGGTAGATGGCGGCCAGCTCCTCGGCCCCCTTGGCCTGATCGCCCTCCTCCCAGGACTGGCTGATCTGCCAGTTCTGGCAGAAGAGGCAGGAGAGGTTGCAGTGGGCGAAGAAAACCGTGCCCGAGCCCCTCTGCCCGCTGATGCAGGGCTCCTCGCCCCGATGGACGCACCACGAGGCCACCTCCGCGCGGCGGCCGGTGTTGCAGACGGCCTTCATGTCCCTCAGGCGCTTCACCCGGCAGTGGCGCGGGCAGACGACGCACTGGCCCAGGCGGCCCAGCAGCAGGCGCACCCGCCGGTCCAGTTCGCCGTTCGAGAGGAGGTTCAAATAGGAGGGGTAGAGAGCCATGGCGCATGCCTTCGATGGTGGGCGGACGGTTCTAGATCTAGATCGCGATCAAGGGTCGGCGGGAAAGCCGCCGGCCGGGATCCGGTAGCCTCCGATCTTCTCCATCACCTCGTTGAACTCCGCCACAACGCTGTCGAGGATCTCCTTCGCGCTCGCGCGGCGCTTCACGAGGCCGGCCACCTGGCCCATCATGACGGAGCCGCGCGTGACGTCGCCCTCCATGACGGCGGCGCGCAACCTGCCCACGGCCAGACCCTCGATCTCCTCCCACGGCGCCCCCTGGCCCTCCATCTCGTGGAATTCCTGGGTGAGCATGTTCTTGAGGGCGCGGACGGGCTTGTTGATGGCGCGGCCCGTCACGGCCGTGGCGCGGTCGGAAGCCTTGACGATGATCTCTTTGTAGTTGTCGTGGGCCCGCGATTCGTGGGCCACGACGAGGGCCGTGCCCAGCTGGATGCCCTGGGCCCCGAGGGCGAAGGCCGCGGCCATGCCCCTCCCGTCGGCGATTCCCCCCGCCGCCGCCACCGGAATGGAGAGGGCATCCGCCATCTGCGGGATGAGGGGCATGGTGGAGGTGTCGCCGATGTGGCCCCCGGCCTCCTCGCCCTCGGCCACGATCGCATCGGCGCCGGAGCGCTCCAGCCGCCTGGCCAGGGCCACCGAGTTGACCACGGGGATCACGATGACGCCCGCCTTCTTCAGATCGGCGATGAAGGGCCCGGAATTGCCGGCGCCCAGGGTGATGACGGGCACCCTCTCCTGCTTGACCACCTCCAGGCAGTCGCGGAAATTGGGGGAGAGCATGATCAGGTTGACCGCGAACGGCTTGTTGGTGAGCGTGCGCAGTTTGCGCACCTCATCCCGGAGCAGCTCACCCGGCATGTTGCCGGTGGCGATGGTCCCGAGCCCACCGGCCTCGGAAACGGCGGCCGCGAGGACGGCCTCCGAGACCCAGGTCATCCCTCCCACGAGGATGGGATAGCGGATCTTGAGCAATCGGCAGATGACGTTGTCCTTCATGGGCGCCCTTTCCCAGTCAAGTCCCTGGTTCTCTTTCCTCAGGCGGGCCCCCCGACCAACCGCCGTCGCGGATCGCGTCCTGGAATCCTACCACAGAGGCTTGCTCCGCCGCATTCGCGTACCGCCCCTCGACGGGCAAGTAACCGAGCCTCAGGCAGAGGCGCCATGCGAGCACCTCCACCTTGGGGTCTTCGATCTCCCCCCTGGCGCACCCGAGAAGGATCTCGCGGACCGGCTCGAAGCGGATGGGCGGCGCGTCTCCTTCGTTCACCGAGCCGTCGCCTTCGGGTACGGAGGCCGCGTCCGGATCGACTCGTACGGCGCAGAGGTGGATCTTCTCGGAGGACTGCCCGTGCGAGGGGAAGAAGCCGCCGCCCAGCGGCTCGACCTGGCCGGGCGTGATGCGAAGCCCGGCCTCCTCCCATACCTCGGCCACCACCCGCGCGAGGAAGCCTTCCACTCCCCGGTCCTGCGGTTCGAGGCTTCCGGCCACGGCCTCAGGGATGAAGAGATAGCCTCGCCGGTCCGGCAGGGGAAGGGGAAGACCCCTCCGGAAGTAGACCGGCACGCGGATGCCCGGCCGGTAGGCCATCTGGGGCTGCCCGCCCCGTTCGTGATAGAGCGCCATGGCCACGGCGTCGAAACCGCGCCTGTGGATGTATTCGTAAAGGTAGGGCCGGGAGTGGGTGCCGTCGTCGTAACGATTCCTGTACTTCAACCGCACGAGCGTCAGAAACCCGCCCTCTCCGGGCCCAGCCTCCGCCGCGACCTCCACCGCAATCACCCTTCGCTCTCCGGCCACGCCAGCCCTCCATCGCGAACGACCGCCCCTATCGCTTCAACCACTCCAGAAGGAGGTGCATCATACGGTTTCCTGGGCCCGGCGCCTCCGGGCCGGAGGCGCCAGCGGCAGGACGACCGTGAAGACCGACCCCTCGCCCGGAACGGAGGTCACCTCAATGCTCCCGCCCAGCAGCCGCGTGAGGCGATCCGCGATGGCGAGCCCCAGGCCGCTTCCCGGGTAGATCCTGGAGTCGGATCCGTCCACCTGGCGAAACTCCTGGAAGATGAGGCCGAGCTGGTCCCTGGGGATGCCCGGGCCCGAATCGGCCACGCTCACGCGGAGGAGGCGGTCGCCGCATCGCGCGGAGAAGGCGGCTCCGCCCTGCCGGGTGAACTTGAAGGCGTTGCTCAGCAGATTGGCCAGCACCTTGTGCAGCAGTTCCGGGTCGGACGAGATCTGCTCGGGCAGATCGAACGGGAAATCGCGGCTGAGTGTCAGCCCCTTCTGCACGAAGAGCGGCTCCACCTCTTCGGCAACCCCTTCGAGGAAGGCTCGCAGTGGAAAGGGATGGGGCCGGGGCAGGAAGGCGTTTCTCTTGAGCTTGGCCAGGTCCAGCAGGCCGTTGATGGTGCCCAGGAGGGTGGTGGCATTTCGGTGAATGAGGGCGAGGTGGCGCCCCTCCTGATCCCTCGGGGGTTCGCGGAGGTCCCGCTGGAGAACCTCGCACGCGATGAGGATCGCCGTGACCGGCGTGCGCAGCTCGTGAGTGACGTTCGCCACGAACTGCTCCTGCAAGCGGCCCGCCTCCTCCAGCTGGGCGACCGTCTGCTGGAGCTCCAAGTGTTGCTGCACGAGGGCCTCCCGGGTCTGGTAGAACTCGCTGACGTCCCGGAGTATGCCCAGAAGCGAGCGGCGGTTCCTGTACCGGGTCGGGGCCAGAGTGAGAAGCCCCCAGAAGATGCTCCCGTCCCTCCGACGAACCTGGAGGAGACGGTTCTTGAATCCCTCGCGAAGAAGCCGGACGGAGCCGGCCAGGTTCAGTCGGTGGATCTCCTCGGGAGGGAGAAACTGCGCGAGCTCCAGCTCACGGCCTATCCACTGTACAGGGTCTTGGCCGAGGACGGTTCGTGCGGCCGGATTAGCGAAGGTCAGGCGCCCGCGAGCATCCAACCGAAAGATCACGTCCGTTGCGTGGTCGAGAAAGACGCCGAGCTGGCCGTTGAGGTCCCGCAACCGCTCCTTCAGCCCCGCCGTGTCGGGATCCCGAATGCCTATCCAGAGCGCGGCCGGGCCTCCCGAAACCTCTGGCGGCAGGGAGGCGATTCGGACCGAGAAGGTCCTGCGGGTCCCGTCTCTCAGCTTCAGTGGGAGGCGCTCCTCGGTGGGGGCGGCGGTACCACCCGAGTGGGACGGCTCCTCCGGCAAGAGGGCCAGTTCCGAAGCCAGACGGCGGCCGATCATCTCGTGTCGGGCCCATCCCAGAAGCCTCTCTGCCTCGCCGTTGGCGGCCGCGACCTTCCCGTCACCCAGGCAGGCCAGGACGGCGCAATCGCAGGCGTCTGCCAGGGCCTGCAGGTGGGCGTATGGGTCGGTCGTGCCGTCGGGACCGGTTCTGGCGCGCACCATGCCTCAGCCCCCCACGACGTTCTCCAGGCGGACCCCGGCGACCTCCACGCAGATCCGGTCCCGCGCGGCCAGCCTGCCGACTCCCGAGGGAGTACCGGTGGCGATCACGTCGCCCGGCAACAGCGTCATCACGTGGGAGATCGTGCGGATCAAGAAAGGAATGGAGAAAGCCATGTCCCGCGCCCATCCTTCCTGAACCACGGCCCCGTTGAGTGTGGTCCGGACCGAGAGCTCCTGCGGATCCCCGATGGGCACCACCCAGGGACCGAAGGGGCAGAAGGTGTCGAAGGATTTCGCGCGGGTGAACTGCACGTCCCTCTTCTGCAGGTCCCTGGCGGTGACGTCGTTCAATGGCGTCACTCCTGCGAGATAGGCCAGGGGGTCCTCCTGGGGGCCCAGTCTTCGGCAGGCGCGGGCCATGACCAGCGCTATCTCGCCTTCGTATTCCACCTGGCCGGACTCGGGAGGGAGTTCGATGGTTCCGTCGGGGGCGAGGACCGACGACGGGGCCTTCAGAAAGAGGAGGGGTTCCGCTGGCATGGGATTGCCCAGCTCCTTGGCGTGCTCGCGGTAGTTGCGGCCGATGCACACGATCTTGCTTGGAACGACGGGTGCCATGAGTTCGGCCTCGGAAAGCGGCACCTCCCGGTGATCCACCGTCCAGATCCTGCCCTCCTCGTCCCGCGTCACGTCCAGTTCACGCCCGAGCCAGAACACCCGTCCGAACGTCATGCCAGCGCCTCCATGAGGGATTCTTGCGAGAGGTAGCCCCGGTAGACCACGCGCGCCTCCCCGCTGAGCCGGAAAAGGGGCTTGCCCACCCTGGATGGATCGATCTCCACGGCGAGCACCTGGCCCGAGCGAACCCGCATCTCCACTCGGTCCCCGGCTTTGCCGAGGTGTCGCAGGACCCAGGCCGCCGCCGTGACACCCGTGCCACAGGCCAGCGTCTCGCCCTCCACTCCGCGTTCGAAGGTCCGCACGGGGAAGGGAGGGCCGTCTTCTGCGGAAACGAAGTCCACGTTGGCGCCCTCGGCGCCCAATTCGGGGGCCCGTCGAAGGATCGCTCCCAGGCTTGCCACCGGGACCTTCTCCACGTCTTTCACGAATACCACGGCGTGAGGGACGCCGGTGTGGGTCAGGAGGCACGGGATTCGCCTCCCGCCGCCGGTGATCTCCAGCCTGCGCGGGTTCTCCGCCAGCCCCGGGATCTCCACGCGGACGGCGCCGTTGGAGAGAATTTCGGCCTCCAGGACGCCCGATGGCGTCTCCATGGTCATCTGGCGGCCGGCGATGACCTTGAGAAAGGCGAATCGGGCTGCGCAGCGGGCGCCGTTCCCGCACATGCGGGTCTGCGTGCCGTCGCTGTTGAAGATCCGAATCCGGAAGCGGGCCCGGTTGGAGTTCTCGATGAGGATCAGGCCGTCCGCGCCCACCGACATGGCGCGACGACACAGCCCACGGGAGAGCCGTTCGAGGGGATGAGCAGCCCAACGCCCATGGCGGTTGTCGCCCAAGATAAAATCGTTGCCGGCTCCGGTGATCTTGTAGAACTCGAGGTCCTCAGCCATGGGAAATTCCCCGGTGGAAACATGGGTACCTCCGGCGACCGTTCGGGTTCACGGGGGAGAGGCATTTTCTCCTAGACGGGGAGGGGCATTCCCTCCCCGCCCCACGGGCAAAGCCCGATGGGGCCCCACCTCTCCCTAGGAGCCCTCTTTGCCTTCGGCACGAGGGCCCCCAATCCCTTGGCGAGTGAAACGCCATTCTCGCCGGTCCTTGGCCTGTCCGGCCTTCCGCCGCTAGCCGCATGCTCCACCGCGGGATTTGGGGCCATCGGAGGGTTTGCCCGGCGGAGCGGAAGCTGAGGGCGGGTTCACCTGGCGGTGCAGGTCCCGCCTGGGGCTCGGATCCCCCTTTCGTCCGCAGGAGGACAGCAGGATGACGAAGATCGCCAGCAGGATGAGGGCATAGAGCCGATTCCGCACGGCACCGGACCTCCCAAAAACATTATATCACTCCGCCGCGAGGGTAAGCGGCGTGCCGTTGCCTCCCGAAAGGCGGAATCCTACAACCCAAATTCCGAGATTGAAATGCGCGTGGCTTCGGCCAAGGTTCAGGTTGACCGGGGAAAGGCATTGTCTCTTGGACGGGGAGGGCCAGAGCTTTTCTTCTCCGATTCGCAGGCCAAGCCTGACGAAGCGTCGTACGGCCCTCCGGGGCCCAGCCCCACGGGCAAAGCCCGTCGGGGCCCCACCCCACCCTTGGGGCTTCCTCCCCCGGATCAAGTCCGGGGTCGGAGGCAACCCAAATCCCTTGGCGGGTGAAGGCCGTCTTTCACGGAAACTACCTTCCATCTGCCTTTCGGAGCCACTCCCATGTCCCATCGCGGGATTCGGGTACAATCGTGCCATGGGCGAGCAGCCGCGTTTGGCGGCCTGGTACGTGCACGGCAGGGTTCAGGGGGTGGGCTTTCGCTATTTCGTGGCGCGTACGGCTCTCTCCCTGGGACTCACGGGCTGGACCCGCAATCTCATGGATGGGACGGTGGAAGTGCAGGCGCGGGGCGCGTTGCCCGCCGTCGCGGCGCTGGAGACCGCCCTGCGCGCGGGACCCGGCCACGCCCGGGTGGACCGGCTGGAGTCCTTCCCTCCCTCAAAATCCCTTGAAAAGGCCGGTAGCTTTACTATAGAATACTGAGCGGCCTTTTGGCCTGGTATGTGCCTGTAGCTCAGTTGGATAGAGCACCTGCCTCCTAAGCAGGGGGTCGTGGGTTCAACTCCCGCCAGGCACACCATCACACTCAGAGGAGAAGAAATGGTCAGCAAGAAACTCACCAAACGGGACATGAGAGAGGACGAATTCCGCGACCTGCTGTCGGAGTTCTATTTCGGCACCATCGCCAACATGGAACGGCACTGGAAGGTTTACGCGGCGGCCCTCCTCGCGGTCCTGATGGTGGGTTTGGGAGCCTTTGCGCTCTGGTCCCGTCACGAGAGCCGGCAGGCCAAGGCCTCCTTCCTCATGGCCCAGGTGATGGAGGCATACAACGCGCCCATCGAGGCCAAGGGCAAGAGCGCCCCCGCGGGCCAGCTCTCCTTCGCCTCCGAGGCCCAGAAGCTCCAAGAGGTCCAGGCGCGCCTCCAGACCCTTCAGAGCCAGGTGGGCTTCGGGGCCACCGACGGGCTGGCCGCCTATTACAAGGCCCTGGCCCAGGCCGATTCGGGAAGCCTTCCCGAGGCCATCGCCACGGTCTCTCCTCTCACGCAGGGCAGGATGGCCCCGCTGGCGCTGAGCCTGCGCGCGCGCCTCTACGAGGCCTCCAAGCAGTGGGACAAGGCGGAGCAGGACTGGAAGACGCTGGCTACCCTGAACAACCCCACGTGGCCGAAGGGCGAGGGATATTGGGAGCTGGGTCAGTTCTACGAGCGGCGCTCGGAGAAGGCGAAAGCCATAGAGGCCTATCAAATGGTCCAGAAGACCGTCACGGGCGACAAGGCCAAGGACGACCCCCTGGTCAAGCGGGTGGACACCAAACTGCAGGACCTCAAGGCGAAGGCATGACCGAGGAGACCCTGGGCCAGACAGCGGAAGAACCTCCCATTCCAGAAGGCCGCCAGGATCTGGAGACGCTGTACCGTCTGGCCTACGTGGTCCACTCCTTCACCGAACTGGAACCCCTCCTCCAGAACCTGGTCGACCTGGCCATCCAGCACCTTCACGCCGAGAGGGGGGTCGTGTTCCTGCGGGACCGGCACGGGGATCTCTATCCGACGGTGGCTCGGTCCCTGTATCCCGACGAGCTGGTGGACGCCCAGAAGGTTGCCCTGTCGGTGGTGCAATCCGCCATCAACAGGAAGGAGGGCATCCTCGCCGCCAACGCCCAGACCGATCCCCGCTTCCAGAGCGAAAGCGCGATCCACTACAACATCCTCTCCGTGCTCTGCCTGCCGCTGATCCACGGGGAGACGCTCCTGGGCGCGCTGTACGTGGACCACGGCAAGCTCCCGGGCGCCTTCACCGAGCGGGACTACCTCTTCCTGAAGTCCTTCGTCGACCTCTCCTCCTCGGCTGTCCAGACCGCGCAGGAGCGCGAGAACTTCCGCCTGGAGAATAGCTACCTCCGCCAGATCGCCTCGGCGGAACAGGGGTTCCCCGAGATCATCTCGAACTCGCCGAAGATCATCTCCATCCTCGAAACGGTGGAGCTGGTGGCCGCCAGCAACGTGTCCGTCCTGATCATGGGCGAGAGCGGCACGGGCAAGGAACTGATCGCCAGGGCCATCCACTACAAGTCTCCGCGGCGGGACAAGAAGTTCATCACCCAGAATTGCGCCTCCCTCCCGGAGACCCTGCTCGAGAGCGAGCTGTTCGGCTACAAGAAGGGCTCCTACACGGGGGCGACCCACGACAAGCCGGGCCTCTTCGAGGTGGCCGACGGGGGGACCCTCCTCCTGGACGAGATCGGAGACCTCTCCCTCTCCTCGCAGGCCAAGATCCTGCGGGCGCTCCAGGAGGGCGAGATCCGCCGGATAGGGGACAACCAGTCGCGGAAGGTGGACGTACGCATTCTGTCGGCCACCAACAAGGACCTCCAGGACCAGATCCAGCGGGGTCTGTTCCGAGAGGACCTCTTCTATCGCCTCAACGTGGTCACCATCAAGCTTCCGCCCATGAGGGACCGCAAGGAGGACATCCCCCTGCTGGCCAGGCACTTCCTGACCCTGTTCGCGGGCAAGCTGGGCAGGAGGCACGTGGGGTTCGAGAAGGATGCCGTGGACGTGCTCACGGCCTATCACTGGCCCGGGAACGTACGCCAGCTCAAGAACGAGATGGAGCGCCTGGCCATCCTCCTGAACGACGGCGAGATGGTGACGGCCCACCACCTCTCGGAGGTCATCCAGCAGGCCGCGCTCCTCTCCAGCGCGGCCGGCGGCAACCGCCTGAAGGAGTCCCTGGACGCCATCCAGCGGAAGATGCTGTTGGAGGCCCTCCAGAAATACCGCTGGAACAAGACCCGTGCCGCGGAGGACCTGGGCATCACGCGCCGGGGGCTGATCAAGATGATCGAGCGGTTCGACCTGGACCGCCGGAAGCGGCCGAGGTAGCGTCGTGGGTACCCCGCTGTTCGGGCGAAAGTACCGGCGCAACCGCGGCGGGCGAAGGCCTTTCGAGGAGGGGGATGCCCCCTCGGAGATCGGCGGGATCAACGGCCGGCCATGAAGAACAATCCAGCCCTCAATCTCCCCAACACGCTCACCGCGTTCCGGATCTTTCTGGTGCCCCTGGTGGTCGTCGTTCTGCTTACCGAATTCCACTTCGAGAGGTGGTTCTTCTTCAACCGCGAGGAACTGGCCGTCGGGATCTTCGTGCTGGCCTCCCTCACCGACCTGCTGGACGGCTACCTGGCCCGCAAGCGCAACCAGGTGACCACCCTCGGGCAGCTCCTCGATCCCATCGCCGACAAGCTCCTGATAGCCTCGGTTCTCATCTCGCTGGTGGAACTGCACCTGGCGCAGGCCTGGGTGGTGGTGGTCATCATCGGCCGCGAGTTCACGGTGACGGGCCTCAGGATGATCGCCGCCATTCACCAGGTGGCCATCCCCGCGGGGGTCCTGGGCAAGTGGAAGATGGTGGTGGAGGTGCTGGCGATCTCCTTCATCATCTGGGGCAATCAACGGGACTGGGAATGGGTCAAGTTCACGGGCGTGGGACTCCTCTACTTCGTCGCCTTCATCGCCATCGTCTCCATGGTGGAGTACTTCGTGAAGTTCGCCCGCCGCATAGACCTATTCCGCGGGGACCAGGCGTGAGGGGTTTCTGGATCGCCCTTCGGCGCTCGTTTCTGACGGGGCTGGTCCTGGTTTTGCCGCTGGCCGTCACCGCTTGGATCCTCTACACCGGCTTCAAGTTGCTCGTGTCCGTGAGCGCCCCCTTCGTGACGCTGGCCTTCCAGTGGATCGGACGGGAACCCGTGGCGGGAGTGACGCAGGCCGCTTCCCTGGTCATAACCGTCGCCCTGCTCGTGATCCTGGGCCTGCTGGTGCGCTCCTATCTGGGCAAGAGGGCGTGGCAGGGGTTCGAACGCCTCCTCATGAGCCTGCCGCTGGCCAAGCCCATCTATTCGGCCACCAAGCAACTGCTCGAAACCTTCCAGCGGGAGAAGGGCTTCCAGAGGGTCGTCCTGGTGGAATTCCCGAGGAAGGGTTGCTGGACGATGGGCTTCATCACCAGCGCAAGCCAGGGAGATCTCAACGCCCGCTGCCAGCGGGAGCACTACAACGTGTTCGTCCCCACGACCCCCAATCCCACCTCCGGCTACCTCGTGATCCTGCCGGCCGAGGAGGTTCTTCCGCTGGACATCAGCGTGGAGGAGGGTCTCACCTTCATCATGTCGGCGGGTGCAGTGAACACGCCCATGCGCATCAAGGGAGAGGCCCTCTGATGAAGCCCGGGAGCCTCAACAGGAGAGGTTCATGAGAGAGACCCTGCTGCGCAAATTGGCCAGTGTTTGCGCCGTGCACTACCGGTGGGTGTTCAGCATCGCCCTGCTTCTCGTGGCGTCCGTCGTAGTCTTTTTTATCGTCAAGCCTCCCCGGATCGACTCCGACATCCTCGACCTCCTGCCGCGCCACAATCCGACCGTCGAGAACTTCAGGGAGGCCACGCACGACTTCAAGAGCCTGGACTACCTGTTCATCCTCGTGCAGACCAAGGATTCCAAGGGCCACCCGATCGACAACTACGAGGAATTCGCCGACGACATGGCCGCGGGGCTGCGGAAGAGCGGCATGGTGGAGGGCGTGGAGTACCGCCTTCAGGATTACGAGGGCGTCATCCAGGAGATGCTTCCCTACACCCTCCTTTATCTGAACCAGTCGGACCTTCCCGAGGTGGCCTCGCGATTCACGGACGCCCAGATCCGGAAGCAGGTGGCGGACAACCGGCGGTTCCTTTCCAATCCGGCGTCGCTGATGACCAAGGAGCTGATCCAGTACGATCCGTTCGGGCTATTCTCCGTCCTCAAGCGCCACTTCATGGGCAAGACGCGGCAGCTCAACGTGGACCTCTCCGACGGCTACTACCTCTCCAAGGACGGCAGTGCCCTCCTCATGATCGTGCGCCCCGATCACCCGGCGCAGGACATCGCCTACGGGAAGAGGCTGATGAGCACCGTCCGCTCCCTGGAGGCCAAGGTGCGTGCCCAGTGGGGCGAGGAGAATCCCGAGGAGGTCAAGTTCCTCAAGGTGAGCTACGGCGGCGGCTATCCCATCGCGCAGGACGACGCCAACCTGATCAAGCACGATGCCCTCGTCAACACGGTGACCTCGGTGGTCCTCGTCATGTTCGTGTTCCTGTGGGCGTTCCGGCGCAAGAGCGCCCTGGTTTACGGATGGGCTCCGCTCCTTTTGGGCCTGATCCTGACCTTCGGAATTGCGCACCTGCTGGGGGTGACGCTGAACAGCGCCACCGCCGGCTTCGGGGCCCTCCTGGTGGGGCTCGGGATCGACTTCTCGACCGTCATGTACGGGCGCTACATCGAGGAGCGCAACCGGGGCCTGACCGCCGAGGAGAGCCTGGCCTCCATCATGGGCAATACGGGCAAGGGCGTCATGGTCGGAGCCGCCACCACGGCCTGCACCTTCGGCGCTATGATCCTGACCCAGTTCAACGGCATGCGCCAAGTGGGCATCTACACGGCCGTGGGCATCCTGTTCTGCTGCGCCAGCGTGTTCGTTCTGCTTCCGGCCATGCTGAACTTCCACCAGATCCACAAGACGCGCAAGGGGATCGAACCCACCTTTCACATGCACAGCTTCGGGTTCGAGGGAATGGCGCGATGGGCCCACCGCCATCCCAGGTGGACCCTCTCTGTGGCGGCCATCGTGACGGTGGCGATGGGCGTATTGGCGCTGGGGGTTCGCCTGGACGACAACGTCCAGAACCTCAGGAGCCCCAAGAACATGGGCATCACCGTTTCCACCGAGGTGGCCAAGAAGTTCGGGGCATCGCTCACCTACATGATGGTGGTCGTGGACGCCCCCACGCCCGACGGGGTGGTCCGGGCTTCCAAGAAGGTCATTGAGGCCGTGCAGCCCTTCGTGAAGGCAGGGGACATCCTCTTCACCGACAGCATCTCCACCTACCTCCCGACCGAAAAGAGCCAGGAAGCGGTGCTTCGCGTGCTTCACGAGGACAAGGGCGAGGCATTCTCCTACGACCGGATCCGGGCCGTCTTCGATTCCGCTTGCCAGGCCAACAACTTCAATCAGGCCTATTTCGATCCCTATCTCAAGACCCTCCACCGCATGCTGGATCCCACCGGTCCGGTGACCTATGCCCACCTCATGAAGGGCCCCCTGGCCCCCATCCTCAGAAAATACATCGTCCAGAAGGGCCCCGACCATTACCGGGGAGTGGCGTATCTCTACATTCCGGACGAATTCAAGCGGTTCGAGCCCCAGGGGCTGATCCGGGCCGTGCACGCGACCGACCCGGAGGCAAAGGTGGTGGGCATTAACGTCCTCAGCAAGGTGCTGCGCAGGCAGGTGCGCCACGACGCGCTCCTCGCCTTCCTCGTGGGAACCCTCCTGGTCTTCCTGATCATCGTGTTCGATTTCCGGGCCTTCTGGCCCGCGGTGTACTCTCTCGTTCCGCTGGCGGTGGGCCTCGTCTGGATGCTGGGGAGCCTCCGCCTGATGGGGGAGTCGCTCAACATGATGAACATCTTCGTGACCACGATGATACTCGGCATCGGCTCGGACTACGGCATCTATCTCGTTCACAGGTACCTGGAGGAGGACGGACACAACATGGTCCGGGTCATCCAGGAGACGGGCAACCCCATCGCCATCGCCGCGCTCACCACCATCGCCGGCTTCGGCTCCATGTCCCTGTCGTCCTACCCCGGCCTCCGCAGCATGGGCTACGTGAGCCTCCTGGGTAGCCTGTTCTGCATGATCGGCACCCTCACCGTGCTGGTGGCGCTCCTCACCGTCGTGGACCGAAGGAAACGGGACCGGCAAGAAGGAGAGCGCCGCTGAGCTCCGAGCGCCCAAATTCTGCGATTGAAACGCGGGTGGCTTCGGCCGGTTCCCGGGACCACGGGGGAAAGGCGTTGTCTCTTGGACGGGGAGGGCCAGTCCCTCCCCGCCCCACGGGCAAAGCCAGTCGGGGCCCCACCCCACCCTTGGCGGGCAAGCGTTGTCCTCCCGCCTCATCTGGACTACAGTGGACACGTGTCTGGAGGGATCGAGGTGAACC
>JBAWEQ010000024.1:0-22065 GCA_049591295.1 Acidobacteriota bacterium | reverse complement strand
ACCCAGGGCTACATGGCGCCCGAGCAACTGCGCGGGCAGGCGGCCGACCCTCGTTCGGATGTCTTCGCCCTGGGTGTCATCCTCTACGAGATGCTCACGGGCGCGCGGCCCTTCAAGGGCGACTCGGAGGCGGATGCGCTCGCCGCCGTCCTGACCAAGGATCCGCCTCCGCTCTCGACCGCCGGGAGAGAGGTCCCGCTCACACTGGAGCGAGTCGTCCGGCGGTGCCTGACCAAGGATCCAAGCGGGCGCTTCCAGTCGGCTCGGGACCTGGCCCTCGAATTGGAGGACGTAACCATCTCTGCCTCGCGCCCCATCGCGCCCTCGCTTAAGAAAATGCCTCTGCTCGTCAAAGGCGCGGCCGGCGCGCTTGTGGCGGTCGTCCTGGTCGGCGCCCTAGTGGGATGGCTGGGCTCCCGTGCCCATGGCGATTTCGTGCCGGCCAATGCGGCCCGGCAGGTCACCGAGAGAGCCGGCACCGTGGGGAACCCCCGTCTCTCGCCTGATGGTCAGTCGGTCGCGCTTACGGTGCCGAGCGAACGCGGTAGCGACATCCTGGTGGCTGACGTCCGGGGTGGCACCCCAATCCACATTACATCAAACGGCGCCGCGAACACCTCACCGGCGTGGTTCCCCGACGGGAGCGCCCTGGCGTTCGTGTCACCCAGGGATGGGCACCGCTGCGTCTGGAAGGTACCCCGGTTTGGAGGCTCTCCCACCTTCGTCGTGGAGGACGCCTCCTCCCCCTCCATTTCCCCGGACGGTCTAAGGATTGCTTTCGCGCGCTCTGAGAGCGGGGGTTACGACCGGATCTGGGTCGCTCCTCTCGACAACCCCGCCAAGGCTGCTCGGATTACCTGTGACGGCAACGGCGTCTGGAACCACGACAACCCTGCATGGTCCCCCGACGGCCGGTCCATCTGCTACAACGACCAGGACGACCTATGGATCGTGCCCGCCACGGGCGGCGCCGCAAGGCGACTCACCTCGGGAGGCTCCAACTCCAACCCAGTCTGGTCTCCGGATGGACGCCACATCTATTTCGCGGCCTTGCGCGAAGCGACGTGGGCCATCTGGCGCGTACGGTCCGTCGGGGGGCCCCCCCAGCGCGTAACCTTGGGCACGGGTTCCGAGCGGTGGCCGAGCCTCTCGGCAGACGGCACCAAGCTGGCTTATGCCACGACTGGCCGGTGGACCTCTTGCACGCTCTTGGACCGGCCCACTGGGAGGCGCAACCTCATAACGGGCGGGACTTTCACGGGACAGGCAGCCTTCTCGCCGGACGGGAACTGGCTTGCCTTCACAATGTGGCAGAATGGAAGCAACGACATCTGGAGGGTCCGCGTGAGGCAGGCAAGGGCGGACGGCGAACCGGAGCGCCTGACGGATCAGGTGGGCCGATGCAGTTGCGTGGCCTACTCGCCCGATGGGCGATGGATCGCCTATCACCGCGTGCTGCGCGGAGAGCGCCACATCTGGGTGGTGCCAGCGGAGAGCGGGCCCCCAGTCGCATTCACGACGGGTCCAAGCTGCGACGACACCCCGCAGTGGTCCCCCGACGGTAGGGAGATTTCGTTCATGTCCGATCGCGGAGGCGGCGACGGCATCTGGGCCGCTCCCTTCAGCGACGGGCGGTGCTCTGGCGCAGCGCGCCTTCTGTTGCGTGGCGCAGGAAGCCTCGGTATGCACTGCTGGCTCCCAGATGGAAAGCACCTCGCCTTCACGATGGGCGAAGGCGGCGATTGTGATGCGTGGCTGTCTGAGGTGGGTGGAGCGAGCAAGCCCGTGCGCCTGACGCGAGGCGCAGGCGCCATCTGGCTCTGCATAGATCCGCTATCCGGCGATCTCCTGCTGCTCGGAACATGGGGTTCGACGCGCGCCGAGGTGAGAAGGGTGTCTCTGGCGGGCGGGCCGCCGCGCGGGCTCAGCGAAATGCCAGCCAGCGCGGGGGGGACCGATCTCGGTTTCTTCGGGGTCTCCGGCGATGGCCGCCTGATGGTCCTCATCGAGAAGGAAAACGAGGGAAACGTATGGATGCTGGAATCCATAGGCGGGCACTTCTGAGCGGGCGTGCCCATTCATGCGGCGAACGGTTACGGGGAGGTGGCTGGCGACGGTGGGACAGGGACGTTGTGGGGAACGGCCACTTGCGAGGCCTTTTCTCGCACGGAAACGGGGGCGTGCCGCTCATGGCCAAAGCGGGTTCTAGCGAAAGTTACCGACTCTCCTGGAATCTGGAGCAGAGACTGCCTGATCCCAGATTGCCCGCAGGCCTCCAAAGAGTCCTGGAACAAGTGCAGGACGAGCCAGGCCTGCCAGCGGGAACGCTCTTATCCGGGTAAGCAGAAATGCTAACGCCCCCATGCGTTGCAAAGGTGAAAGCAAAACGGAGGGTATTACGATGAAAACCTATCGGGACATCAAGGAATGGTGGAACGAAATGAAATCCACCCTCGGGGGCTGGACTGCTTGGCCGGAAGCGGTCACGCTCGAGGAAGCGCTCAACGCTGTCGACAAGACGCACGACGAAGAGGAAATATCGGAAGCTGCCCAGAACGCGCTGGATGCATTCAATCGCATGATGTTCCTCTGGCTCGCCAGGACACAGAAGGTTCTCAGCTGCATTTGATCGGGCCAAGTGGCTAGACATAATGTCCGCTCTAGCTTCGCAAGTGGGGCCGCCGGTCCAACGCCTCGCACTTCTCCTCTCCGCGCGCTGCAACCTCGCCTGCACCTATTGCTACCAACAGGCGAGGAGGGGGCCGGAATGCATGTCCTGGGAGGTGGCGCGTGCCTCCCTGGACGTTCTTCTGCGCGACGGCATCAACCATCCCCGGATCGAGTTCAACGGGGGCGAACCCCTCCTTGAGCCTGACCTCCTCGAGCGGTGCATTCGTTACGCCGAAGCGCGGATGGGGTCCGGCCGCCCCCGATTCGTGGTCGTCACAAACGGGACGCTGCTCGATCCCCGACTGGTCGCTCTTCTCGCCGCTCACGACGTGGAGATCCGGATCAGCTGGGACGGGGAGGAAGAGCAAAGATGGCGCGGCAGAGAGACCTCGGAGCGCCTGCTGCAAACGCTCAAGGCCATCCGGCGTGACCGTCCGCGTTATTTCGCCGAGCGCGTCAGTGCGAATGCAGCGCTGATGCCCTCGACCGTCGAGAGCCTCGTCACATCCTACAGGCTCTTCCGCAAAGTTGGGCTTTTGGATGTCGGCATTTATCCCGTGCTGGGTCGGACAGATGGCATGTCGTCGGAGATCTCCGGCGCACTGGGCGCTCAGATGGAGGAGGTGGCTGAAGACAGTGCTAAGCATTGGCGGAAGACCGGCACCATTCCCTTGAACTTCTTGCGCGGAAAGGAGGGGGGTGTCACCCAGTCCCCCAATGGACTCTGCTGCGCGGCAGGCGAGTCTTCGGGGTTCTGCGTCGACACGGGTGGCCGCTCGTGGTCGTGTCCGTGGTTCGCGAAGAGCCTGAGACGGCCAAGCGCCTTGGCTCGGCAAGCATCGGACGTTCTGGACCTCGGCGACATTCGGGACCCTTCATTTCAACGAAGGCTTGCTGCGTTGCCGGCAAGGGCTGTCCGGGTGCCTCTCCTGACACACAGGAAGGACAAGCACTCGAGTTCCGGAGCTTGCAGAGACTGCGAGGTCCTCGGCGAGTGTTATCACTGTCCCGCCTCGACAGCATATCTGCCGGGGAACAGCGATCCTCACCGCGTGGACGATTTCGCCTGTGCGTTTGCACGGGCCACCACCGCCGCCCGCCGGAGTTTCCATGAGAAGACGGGCGGGGCTGTTCTGGCCGCACGGGACGCAGACATCCGCGCCGCGCTCCGCCGACTGACCGACGCCGTTTGTCCGGACCCCAACTCCCCGCCCCACTCGAGAGCCAAGAGGAGATGAACACAACTGCCAACCGGGGGCCCGTGCACACAGAAACGGAGCCGAGGCGGAGGGGGCCCAGCGCCGGCAGGCGCACGAAATGGAGGGAGCATCTCATGCAGAAAATACTGTCTGCCCTTGTAATTGCATACATGTTGGCAGTGGGCTGCGCATTCCGAGCGCAACAACCCGACGGTTCTCCGAGCGGCGGAAAGGGCGCTTCTATGAAGAAGTCAGAGGCTGAGAGCACCGGCGTGGCGTCCGCACCATTGGGTCCAAACGACCTCGGGAACGCATTACTACGCAGGCGACTTCATGGCCGCCGCATACGAACTTTACGACAGCACCGGGCGGTTGATGCGCGCGGGAGTGGTCACCACCAATGATATCGATAGGGGGGTTCCGAAGAAAGGCCTCGGCCGGGTCTATCACGAAGTTGAACTCCCCTAGGCAGGCGGACCACCTGTCTCATCACCTAGGGGAAACCCCCCAATCTGTCCTGCCGGCCGAGGCGAAGGGACTTTCATCGCGTCTCTCAGCCGCACGCGACCAGTGCGGAGGATCCTCTGGCTCGATTAGCAAAGGTGGGCCGCGATGCCGACCCAGCAGGAGAGAGGGCCACTCCCAAGGTTTCCGGCCCCACGACGGCAGTTTGCCTGCCACGACAGGGCCCGCAACAACTTTCCGCTGCCGGCGCGCGAATCCGTGATCTCCTTGGCAGTCCGGCGTCCAGAGGTCGTTGCGTCTCAAGCGAGGCAACGGCCCCTGAGACTGGGCCCCTTCCTCGTTTTCTACGGCTCGCCACCGAGCAGCCGGCGGCCTCGCCTGGGAAACCACGGAATCACCCCCGCCCTCCCAATCCCTCGCCAAATCCGTGCTTCGGGGGGAACCTGCGAAAAGGCCCTCTGGCGGAGAGAGAGGGATTCGAACGCAAGGGCCGCGGCGGCCTCGCTCGCGTCAGAGTCAGCTCGCTGCGTCGCACGCGCGCCCTAGCGTTCCCGGGGCGGGGCCCTCGGCTTGCTCTGTGCGCTGCGTACGCTCCCTCTTCGGTCGCGTCCTCGCGGCAGAGCTACGCCGCCTCCCGCCCTTCGAATCCCTCTCCAAATTCGTGCTTCGGGGGGAACCTGCGAAAAGGCCCTCTGGCGGAGAGAGAGGGATTCGAACCCCCGGTCCCTTACGGGACAGCGGTTTTCAAGACCGCCGCCTTCGACCGCTCGGCCATCTCTCCGCAGCCTTTAGCATAGGGTGGGGCCGCGGGACGGTCAAGGCGAAGGGGCATTGGGGGAATCAGTAGAACATGCGGCGGGGAAGGGACTTCCCTTTGAAGTGGCGGCGGGCGCCCTGGATGTCCTTCGCGATCGCCTCAAGGAGGGCGTCCACGGAGGGGAACCGCGCCTCGGGCCGCAGGAACTTGAAGAAGAGAACGCGGACGTGCTGGCCGTAAAGGTCCCGTCCCCCTTCCAGGAGGTGGACCTCCAGCACCTCGCGGTGGTTGCCGAAGGTGGGGCGGGTGCCGAGGTTGGCCACGCCGGGCAGGAGCAGGGGGTCTCCCACGTCCATGGCCACCACGTACACGCCCAGCGCCGGGATGAGCTCGTTCTCGACGGAGAGGTTGGCGGTGGGGATTCCGATGGTCCTGCCTCGGCCCGCCCCCCGCTCCACCACACCCTCGATCACGTAAGGGCGCCCCAGGAGCCGGACCGCCCTCTCCATCTCGCCCTTCAGGAGGAGGTGGCGGATCCGTGTGGATGAGACCTCCTCCCCTTCCACTCGAAGCTTGGGAAAGGCGCTGGCGCTGAAGCCCAGCTCGCCGCCCATGGACTGCAGCAGGCGAATGTCGCCGTCCCGGTGGTGGCCGAAGCGGAAGTCCTCGCCAATGTAAATTTCCCTCGGCTGGAGACGCTCCGCGAGAAGGCGCGCGAAGTCCTCCGCCGACACGGCCCCGAACTCCTCAGTGAACGAGACCTCGAGCAGGGCCTGGATGCCGAGATGGGCGATGACGTCCCGCTTCTGTGCGAGGGTCTGGATGAGGGCCGGCGCCCGATCTGGGTAGAGAACCTTCATGGGGTGAGGCTCGAAGGTCACCACCACGCTCGTCCCGCCCTCCTCCCTGGCTCTGCAGATGACCTTCCGGATGACCCTCTTGTGGCCCCTGTGAAGGCCGTCGAAGTTGCCGATGGTCACCATGACCGGCGGGGTCAGGGGCGGGACGTGGTCCAGATCGGTGAGCAGGATCATACGAGCCTCAAGACGAGAACCGAGAGGAGCCCGGCCAGGAGGCCCGCCACCACGTCGTCCATGAGGACGCCCCAGGTGCCCGGGAGGCTCTCCATCCGGTTCACGGGGAAGGGCTTGAAGATGTCCAGAATGCGGAAGAGGACGAAAGCCACGAGGATCCGGACGAAGTCCGGCGAGGCGATGGAGAGGGCGCAGAGCATGCCCGCCACCTCGTCGATGATGACGTACTGCGGGTCGAGCACTCCCCCCGATGCGGCCAGGACCCTGGGCACGGCCAGGGCGGTGAGCAGGAGGACTACGGCCAGCTCGGCCAGGGGGAGGATGAACTGCCACTCGCTGGCCATCAGGAAGGCCGGAATGTAGAGGAAGAGCCCAACGGCGGCGCCGATGGTGCCCGGCATGCGGGGGGTATGGCCGAGCCCGAGCACGGTGGCGATGGCGAAGGCCCAGAGGGGCCGCTTGGCCTCAGGCGCTGATTTGATTTCCGGCAAGGATCTCTCCCACAAGGTCGTATGGGTGGGCCTCGTGGATCTTCACCGAGGCGAAGGTTCCGGGCGCGGCGAAGCCGTCGTTCAAAAGGACCCGGCCGTCGATGTCGGGCGCCTGGGTGGCCAGCCTGCCCTGGAGCAGGTGCTCCGTCTCATCGCACACCCCTTCCACGAGCACGATCACTTTCTTTCCTACCATGCTGCGGTTCTTTTCCAGCGAGATCGTCTGCTGGAGCTCCAGCAGGCGTTCCTGCCGGCGGCGCTTGGTCCTCGGGTCCACGGGATCACCCAGGGCGTAGGCCGAGGTGCCATCCTCGCGCGAGTAGGTGAAGACGCCCACGTGGTCCAGGCGCGCCTCCTTCAGGAAATTCAAAAGGGCGCTGAAGTGCTCCCGCCGCTCGCCCGGGAAGCCCACGATGAAGGTGGAGCGCACGGCCAGCCCCGGAACGGCCGAGCGGGCCCGCTCCAGGAGCCTGAGATAGCTCTCGGCGCTCCCGCCCCTGCGCATGGCCCTCAGGATATCGGGATGGGCGTGCTGCAGGGGCAGGTCCAGGTAGGGCACGACCCTGCTGCTCGCGGCCATGGCCTCCAGGATCGCCGGGGAGAGGTGGTTCGGATAGGCGTAGAGGAGGCGTATCCAGGGCACGTCGGTGCCCGACTCCAGGGCTCCGATGAGGCCCGCCAGCCCGTCCCGCAGACCCAGATCGGTTCCGTAGTCGGTGGTGTCCTGGGCCACCAGGATCACCTCGCGGACGCCCTTACGGCCCAGATCCGCCACCTCCCGCACGATGGCCGCCACGGGCCTGGACCTCAACCGCCCGCGAAAGGTGGGGATCGGACAGAAGGAGCACGGATTGTCGCAGCCCTCCGCCACCTTCACGTAGGCCAGGTGCGGAGGCGTGGAGAGGATTCTCGGCGACAGGCCATCGTAGAGTGGCACGTCCGGTCGGACGGCGACGGCCACGTCGGGGGACTCGAGGAGCCTGGCCACATCCCCCGCCGAGCTGAGGGGCACGAAGCCGTCGATCTCGGGAATGCTCCTGCGGAGTTCTTCCTTGTACCGCTGGACCAGGCATCCCGCCACGATCAGACGCTTGACCTCTCCCGCCTTCTTCCGCTCGGCCACCTCCAGGATGACGCGGATGGACTCCTCCTTGGCTGCATCGATGAAGCCGCACGTGTTCACGATCACGACCTCGGCGTTCGGATCGCTGGTGAGAACGTGGCCCGCGGAGCGGATCTGGCCCAGCATCCACTCCCCGTCCACCCAGTTCTTCGGGCAGCCCAACTGGATCATGGCTACACGCATACAACCTCCACAAAATAGGTAAGTTAGCACGGACTCCCCCATGGGCGCAACGTTTGTCGGTGTGATCCCGTCTGCCAACCAGCCTGCATCCGACGCGTGCAGGAGCCGAGTTACCGCCGGCCCTTGCATCGGCACGGGCCGGGGCTTACCCTCAGTTCAACGGGTCCAGTCAGATGACGCGCTCACGGTCCGTCCGGAGAGGCGTTGGGAGGTGAGACATGAACACTATGAAGCGACGACTTTCATCCATCATGGGGCTTGCCCTGGTGGCCGCGGCTTTATGCTGGACAGGAGCGCCCGCTCATGCTCAACAGTGCGGCGTGAACTGGGCGTCCGTCTCCAACGTTCCGACGGGCAACTACTTGCGCGCTGTGACCTATCAAGGAGGCCAATTCGCGGCGGCGGGGGACAAGGGAACCATCCTGACCAGCCCTGACGGCCTCGCCTGGAGCCTCCGCCCTACAAGCGCTTCGGATACTCTCTTCGGGATTGCGTACGGGAATGGCCGTTATGTGGCCGCGGGAGATAACACCCTCTTCTGGAGCGACGGCGGCGCCAACTGGACCAAGATCCTGATCACGAGCGTCAACGGGCTGCGGGACGTGGCCTTCGGTGCCAACCGGTTCGTGGCGGTGGGCGTCATCGGGGGGATCATCACGAGCCCGGACGGCATCAACTGGAGCGCGGTAACGGCGCCCACGCAGGACGACATCTACTCCATCACCTTCGGGGCCAACCAGTTCGTCGCCGTCGGGCAGTACGGCCTCGTGCTCACCAGCCCCGACGGCCTCGTCTGGACGCCTCGCCCTTCGGGGGTCGGGCTGCCGCTCTACGCCGTCTGCTACGACGGCTCGCTCTTCGTCGCCGTGGGACGCCAGGGCACCATCCTCACGAGTCCCGACGGCCAGGTGTGGACGCTTCGCACCTCCCCCACCACTCTGGATCTGCTCGGGGTGGATTCGGGCGCCTTCCGATTCCTAGCCGTCGGGGATACGGGCCTCATTCTCACCTCCCCGGACGGGATCACGTGGACGGTCCAACCCTCCGGCTCGGGAGCCGACCTCGGAGCAGCGGCCTTCGGGAACAAGCGCCTGCTGGCCGCGGGGGGCAATGGGACCATCCTCTGGAGCGACTGCAGCGGAGCCCTGGGGCACTCCATATCCGGCGGGGTGACCACTCCCTCCGGAACTCCGGTCGCCTCCGTGAATGTCGGGCTGGGGGGGGATCTGGTCTCCTCGACCTCCACCGGAGCCGACGGGAGGTTCCTCTTCACAGACATCCCGGACGGCGCGTACAGCCTTACGCCCACGAAATCGGGCCTCACCTTCAATCCGACCAGCCGGGCCGTGGTGGTTGCGGGAGCGGACGTGTCGGGGCAGGACTTCGTGCAGGTCGTGGTCACACCACCGGCGATCTCGAGCGTCGCCAAGGCCGGCAATCCGTTCCGCCTCAAAATTTACGGGACCAATTTCCACAGCGGATGCGAAGTGAAGATCAACGGCAACGATGTCCCGGAGACCAAGTTCAAGAACGCGGCATACCTCCTGGCAAAGGGCGGTGCCGCCCTGAAGTCCATGGTACCGAAAGGCGCGACTATGCAGGTCACGGTCACCAACGTCGACGACGGAGGGATTTCATCGCCTTTCAGTTTCTCCCGGTAGCATTCTTCAATCGGATTCGGCTTCCAGGCGGGGAGGGAGTCCGCGTCCCTTCCGTCCGTGGGACGAGCGTTGGCTTCCCGCCTCCCTTGCATTTCGCCCCTCCCGGCGCATACGCTGAATAAGCCCCATGGCCGGGGTGTTGGTTCATGTTCAGAAGCAGCGAGGCCCTCCTGAGTCGGACCGAGCATGTCGAGACTGGAGGGAGATCGCTGTTCGCGAGGTCAAGGAGGAGGATCCGAATGAAATTCCGTCGCACTCACGGTACGCGGACCGGCATAGTCCTCTCGGTCGTGTTGCTGGGCTCCCTGTGGGGCCTCGGTGTGTCCGCCCAGACCTGCGGCACGAACTGGGCCCCGGTCACTACCATGCCGTCCTCGGCCACCTTGAGGGCCGTCACTTACGGGGGGGGCCAATTCGTCGCGGTGGGAGATTCGGGGACCGTGCTCACGAGCCCCGACGGCCAGACCTGGACCCCGCAGTCTTCCGGAACCACGGACACCCTCTACGGCGTGACCTACGGGGCGACCACAGGCGCCGGCCGGTTCGTGGCGGTGGGCGGCAAGACCGCCCTGGTGAGCCCCAACGGGGCTTCGTGGGAAAACACCACCCTCACCAACGCGAACGGATTGAGGGCCGTCACCTTCGGTGCGGGTTACTTTGCGGCCGCTGGCCTCTCCGGCGACATCTTTTACAGCGGCAACGGCACGGGTTGGACCAAGATCCCTCCCGTGACCACCGAGAGCGCCTACGGGCTTATCTTCGCCGGCGGCCGTTTCGTCGCCGTGGGCAGTTCGGGGCTCATCGTCTCTCTGAGCCCCACGGGAAATTACACTGTTTTCCAAACCCAGTCCCGCCTCTCCCTGTACGGGGTGGCTTACGGTAACGGCCTCTTCGTGGCAGTGGGTGCGTCGGGGAGCATACTCACCAGCCCCGACTCCTCCACCTGGACCGACCTGCCGCCCCCGACGACCCTCGACCTGTACGGAGTGGCGTACGGTTCCGGGCTCTTTGTGGTCGTGGGAAGCACCGGTACCCTCCTGACTTCGCCCGACGGCAGCCACTGGACATCTGTCTCCTCAGGCACCACATCGGACCTTGACGCGGCCACCTCCGACAATAGCCTGCTGTTGGTTGTGGGCGCCAATGGGACAGCCCTGGCAAGCAATTGCCAGGCCGAAGTGGTCCACTCGATCTCCGGGACCGTGACCGACGGCCAGGGCAATCCCGTCGCCTCGGTGACGATCGGCCTCTCCGGAATCCAGACAGCGACGGTCTACACGGGTTCCGACGGCACCTACTCCTTCACCGGCCTGCCCGACGGCGTCTACTCCCTCCTGCCCAGCCAGGTCGGGCACAGCTTTACCCCCCCCACCCGAGCAGTCACGCTCTCGGGCTCCGACGTGACGGGACAGGACTTCGTGCAGATGACCATCACGCCGCCCGCCGTCTCCAGCGTGGCCAAGGCCGGCAACCCGTTCCGGCTCAAGATCTACGGGACGAACTTTCACCAGGGCTGCACCGTCAAGGTGAACGGGACCGCCGTGCCCCAGACCCTGTTCAAGAACTCCGGTTTCCTCATCGCCAAAGGCGGCCGTGCCTTGAAGGCCATGGTTCCCAAGGGCACTTCCGTCTGGGTAACGGTCACCAACAATGACGACGGAGGCATCTCGGTCCCCTTCAGCTTCTCTTGGTAATCCCGGGGGACACGGTGCGCGCTGCCGCGGTGAAGGCGCGCTGAACCCCGCAGGTCCCGCCCTTGCTCAGAGATTCCTGAAAGGTCTGTTACGGCCCTCCAAGGCGATCTCTCTGCTCCTCTTCGAGCGCTGGGCTTGAAAAATGGGCCGCCCGGACGCATCCTGCTGTGGTCTGTCAAGGTCCAGAGAATTGGCATCGCCGCGGTTCGATGGAAAGAGGAGAACACCATGGCCCTTGCCTGGCCGCCCCGCAGCCGGGTGGCAGCTTTGCTCCTGCTCGCGGCGGTCCTCATGGCCCCGCTGGGCACAAACGCGCTGGCTCCCGATCGGGCCCTGACGCAGTACGGACTTGCCGCATGGACGACGGACCAGGGGCTCCCCCAGAACTCGGTCCAGGCCATCGCGCAGAGCGCCGACGGCTATCTTTGGATGGGCACCCAGGAAGGGCTCGTGCGGTTTGACGGCGTCCGGTTCCAGCTCTACGACAAGTCCAATACGCCCGTCTTCGCCAGCAACAACGTCACCGCCCTCTGCGCCCCGGCACCGGGCGTCCTCTGGATCGGGACGGATGCCGGCCTGATCCGCATGGAGGGAGCGTCCTTCGTCAGGTTCACCAGGAAGGACGGCCTGTCGGGGGAGGGCATCCGCTGGCTGACGTCGGCTCGCGACGGCGCCCTATGGATCGGCACCTCCGACGGGGGCGCCATGCGCTTCGACGACGGCCGCTTCCAGGGCTTCGGGACACCCGACGGGCTGCCCGACAAAGGCGTTCAGTGCATCCTGGAGGCGCGAGACGGTGCCCTGTGGTTCGCGACCTCGGCGGGGCTGTGCCGGTACCACGGCGGGGTGTTCACCGCCGAAACCGACCCGTCGGGGCCCGGGAAGGCGAGGGTCTACTGCCTGGCCGAAGGCGCGGATGGAACCCTCTGGGCGGGCACCGAAGGGGCGGGGCTCTACTCATACGCCGATGGGCAGTTCAGACACTGGACGGAACGGGACGGGCTCCCCAACCGCATGGTGTACGCCCTGCTGGCGGACCGGGAGGGCGACCTTTGGGTCGGCACCTACGGCAGCGGGCTCCTTCGCCTTCGGAACGGGCGCTTCGAACGCCTCTCCAGCCAACAGGGGCTTTCCAACGACGTGGTCATCTCGCTCTTCGAGGACCGGGAGGGCGACCTCTGGGCCGGGACCGTGGGAGGGGGCGTCAACCGGTTGACGGGCGGACCGTTCATTCCCTTCGGAACCGCCGAGGGGCTGCCCGACAACATGGTGTCGTGCCTTCTCCAGGATGGAAAGGGCACGCTCTGGGTTGGCTCCTACGGCGCCGGGCTCTGCCGCATCGATTCCGGCCGCGTCACCCGGATCACCAGCAGAGACGGCCTCCTGGACGACAACGTCTACAGCCTCATGCTCGCCCCCGACGGCTCGCTCTGGGTGGGAACGGGCAGCGGCGCCCAACGCCTCGCGGGAGGGCCGAAGCTCTCCCTGACGGAGCGGGAGGGTCTGCCCAACCCCTCCGTCTACGCCATGGCCGCCACCCGGGACGGCAGCCTCTGGTTCGGCACGGGCCACGGTCTGGCCCGCCTCGCGGACGGCCGGCTGACGGTCTTCGACCAGCCGGGGGGAACCCTGGATACGGCGGTGGTGGCGCTGCTGGGTGCCGGGGACGGGAGCCTGTGGGTGGGCAGCTACAAGGGTCTGGCCCACTTCGTGGGTGGCGGGTTCACCACCTTCACGACGGCTTCCGGACTGCCCCAGCATCAGGTATTCGCGCTCTTCGAGGACGCTGGCGGCGGCCTGTGGGCGGGCACTTACGGCGGCGGCCTCGGCTACTTCCACGACGGCCGCTGGTCGAGCGTGACCTCGGCCCAGGGCCTCTTCGACGACGTGGTCTACTCCATCGTCCCGGACGGGGCGGGGCGGCTCTGGATGACCTGCAACAAGGGGGTCTACTGCGCCCCCCTTGCGGAGCTCCGCTCCGCGGCCGAAGGAGTGAGATCCCGCGTCGATTGCCGGGCCTTCGGCCGCGCGGACGGAATGCGCTCCAACGAGTGCAACGGCGGCACCCAGCCGGCCGCCTGGCGGGACCGGGAAGGCCGGCTCTGGTTTCCGACGGTCAAGGGGCTGGTCTCCGTGGCCCCGCTCCGGGCCTGCGCCTCGCCGCCGGTGGTCCCGGCGAGGGTGGAGGAGGCCCTGTACGACCGCCGGCCGCTGCCCATGGACGGTCATCTAGCCGATGTGCCGCCCGGCAAGGGAGAGCTCGAGTTCCGGTACACGGCCATGACGCTCGCCTCCTCCCGCCGCGTCCGTTTCCGATACCGTCTGGAGGGCTTCCAGGAGGGATGGGTGGAGGCCGGCACGCGCCGCGAGGCCTTCTTCACGAACATCCCGCCCGGCAGCTACGTCTTCAGGGTCATGGCGGCGGCGCCGGGTGGCGCCTGGGGAGAGGGGGGCTCCTCCTTCTCCCTCCGCATCCGGCCGCACTTCTATCAGACCTGGGCCTTCCTGGTCCTCTGCCTCATGGGCACCCTCCTCCTGGCGGGCGGCCTCTACCTCGCCCGAATTGGACGGCTCAAGGCCAGGGAGCGGGAGCTGGTGGCCCTCGTGGCCGTGCGGACGCGGAGCCTCCAGGAGGAGAAGGAGCGCACGGAGCAGGCCCTGGAGGTCGTCCGCGCCCAGGAGAAGAAGCTGCAGGAGATGGACCAGGTCAAGACGCGCTTCTTCGCCAACGTGAGTCACGAGTTCCGGACGCCCCTCACACTGATCCTGGGACCGCTGGAGGACGCCCTCGGCGGGGCCTACGGCACCTTCGGAAAGGAGGCCCGGGAGGCCCTCTCGCTCATGCTGCGCAACGGCCGGCGCCTCCTCCACCTCATCAACGAACTGCTCGACATCTCCAAGCTGGAGGCGGGCCGCCTGGAGCTGCACACGCGGGAGGCCGATCTGGCGGCCTTCGTGGCCAGCGTGGTGCACTCCTTCACGCCCCTCGCCGAACGCCAGGACATCACCCTGAGATACCTCCTCACGGGCGGGCCATACCCCGTCTACCTGGACGCGGAGAAGATGGAGAAGATCCTCTACAACCTCCTCTCCAACGCCTTCAAGTTCACCCCGCGGGGCGGCTTCGTCTCCGTAGCGCTGGAGCGCGCCGATGACCCCCGGCGCGGGCCCGTGGCCCGCGTCACCGTGGAGGACAGCGGGCCGGGGATCCCATCGGAGGATCTGCCCCACGTCTTCGAGCGCTTCTACCAGTCGGGACGGCCTTCCGACCGTTCCCAGGGAGGATCCGGCATCGGCCTGGCCCTGGCCAGGGAACTGGCTATCCTGCACGGGGGCGCGCTCACGGCCTCCAGCGAACCGGGGGCCGGAGCCCGGTTCGACCTGCTCCTGCCCCTGGGCCGAGAGCACCTGAGGGACGAGCAGATCGTACCCTCCGGCGAGGCGGCGGACGAGAGCCGCTCCCGAATCTCCGCGAGCCTCCCGGAACCGGCACCACCGGAACCGGCTGAGCAGCCGGAAGCGGCGGTGCCGGGGGGCTCCGCCGAGACGGTCTTGATCGCCGAGGACAACGGCGAGGTGAGGGCCTACATCCGGAGCGTGCTGGCCCGGCGCTACCGCGTCCTGGAGGCCGGCGACGGGGAGCAGGCCCTGGAGATGGCCAGGCGCGAGCCGCCGGACCTCGTGATCAGCGACGTCATGATGCCCCGGATGGACGGGTACGAGCTCTGCCGGGCCCTCCGGCGGGACCCCCAGCTCGACCACGTGCCGTGCATGCTCCTGACGGCCAAGGCCTCCCAGGACAGCAAGGTGGAGGGGCTGGAGGTGGGGGCCGACGACTACCTGCCCAAGCCCTTCGACTCCAAGGAGCTCATGGCCAGGGCCCGGAACCTCATCCGGATCCGGCAGCAGGAGCGCATGCTCAAGAGCTTCAACGAGGAGCTGGAGAAGAAGGTCCGCGAGCAGCTCATCCAGATCGCCAAGGACCGGCGGCTGACGAAGTACTTCCCGCAGAAGCTCGTGGAGAAGGTCCTCCTCTCGGAGGAGGACGTGGAGCTGGGGAGCGAGCGGCGGCTGGTGACCGTCTTCTTCACGGATCTGGCCGGCTTCACGGCCCTCACCGAGCGCACCGAGCCCGAGGAGATCACGGCCCTCCTCAACCGCTACCTGACCGAGATGGTGGAGGCCATCCGGCTGTACGGCGGCACCCTCGCCCGCTTCATGGGCGACGGCATCCTGGGCTTCTTCGGCGCCTTCGAGGAGATGGGGCCGGCGGAGCAGGCCGTCCGGGCCGTGCGGATGGCGCTGGCCATGCAGGAGCGCACGGCCGACCTAGGGAGGCTCTGGCAGGAGAGGGGCATGGGCGCCTCCCTGACGCTGCGCGTCGGCATCCATCAGGACTACCTGACGGTGGGGAATTTCGGCGCGCCCGAGCACATGGAGTACACCGCCGTCGGACGGGGGATCAACCTGGCCAAGCGGCTGGAGACGGCCTGCACGCCCGGCCGCATCCTCGTCTCCGACCGGATCCGCTCCCTCACGCTGCGCGAGTTTCCATACGGCCCCCTGGAGGAGAGAAGCTTCAAGGGCGTCTCCGGGCCCGTGGCCGTCAGCGAGCTCGATCCGTCCTCCGTGAAGTCCTAGGCGGCCGGCGCCCCCCGAGAGAGCCGGAATCCTGGGGTGCAGCCACGGACAAAGACGTTTCACTATCTTGTCCCCTGTCCCTATCGAGATGAGGTGATGAGGAGATGAGGTGATGAGGAGAGGCCGAAAGGAGCCGGTAGGCCGTGCAGTTGTCCTTTCCTGTCCCCTGTCCCCTGTCCCCTGTCCCCTGTCCCCTGTCGCCTGTCCCCTGTCCCCTGTCCCTTGTCCCCTGTCCCGCGGCCCAGACTGGACCCGCAGACTCGGGCACGGCATAATCCCATGGTATGAAGACGTTTCCAACAAGGTCGGACGAGGGCCCATGGGGGATCGCACGGAAAGGATAGGCATGGAAGACGGACGTCAGCGCGTGGTGATCACGGCCTTGGCCCCCCAGCTGGACGGCGGACGCTTTCCCGTCAAGCGCACCCCAGGCGAGAGCGTGCGCGTCGAGGCGGACATCTTCGCCGACGGGCACGACCTGCTGGCCTGCAGGCTACTCTATCGGCGGAAGGGGCAGCGCCGCTGGCGCGAGCTTCCCATGGAGCACCTCGGGAACGACCGCTGGGCCGGCGAGTTCACCGTGGAGGAGGAGGCGCCCTGCGAGTTCACCCTCACCGCGTGGGTGGACCGCTACGCCAGCTGGCGCGAGGCCACCGCCAAGAAGCTCCAGGCGGGGCAGGGCGTGGAGTTGGACCTGCAGGAAGGTGCAGCCCTGATCGAGGAGGCCGCCGGGCATGCCCCGCCCGCCGAGGCCCGGCGCCTGCGCGCCGCCGCCTCCGCGGCCGAAGGCCACGGTGATCAGAGCGCTCGCTTCGCCGCGGCCGCCTCCCCGGAGATGGCGGACCTCGTGGCGAGGCACGCGCCCCGGCCCTTCGCCGTCACGTATCCGCAGGTGGTTCCCGTCGCCGTGGACCGGGAGCGGGCCCGGTACGGGGCCTGGTACGAGATGTTCCCCCGCTCCGCCTCGCCCGAGCCGGGCAGACACGGCACCTTCCGGGACGTGATCGCCCTGCTCCCCACCGTCGCCGGCATGGGCTTCGACGTCCTCTACCTGCCGCCCATCCACCCCATCGGCACCACGCACCGCAAGGGCGCCAACAACGCCCTGCTCTGCGGCCCCGGAGACCCGGGCAGCCCATGGGCCATCGGCTCGGAGGAGGGGGGGCACAAGTCCATTCACCCCGGGCTCGGCACCTTCGAGGACTTCCGGGAGCTGGTGGCGGCGGCCCGGCGGCACGAGCTGGAAGTGGCGCTGGACGTGGCCTTCCAGTGCTCCCCCGACCATCCCTACGTGAAGGAGCACCCGCAGTGGTTCCGCCACCGGGCCAACGGCACGATCCGGTACGCTGAGAACCCTCCCAAGCGCTACGAGGACATCGTCCCCTTCGACTTCGAGTGCGACGATTGGCTCTCGCTCTGGCGCGAGCTCAGAAGCGTCTTCGAGTTCTGGATCGGGCAGGGTGTCTCCATCTTCCGCGTGGACAACCCCCACACCAAGCCCTTCGCCTTCTGGGAGTGGTGCCTGGGCTCGCTCAAGCGCAGCCACCCGGAGACGATCTACCTCTCGGAGGCCTTCACACGTCCCAAGGTGATGGCCCGTCTGGCCAAGGCGGGCTTCAGCCAGTCCTACACCTACTTCACCTGGCGCACCGGCTCCTGGGAGCTTCGGGAGTATTTCCGGGAGCTGACGAGCCCGCCGCTGAAGGAATTCCTCCGGCCCAACCTCTTCGCCAACACGCCGGACATCCTGCACGCCTACCTTCAGGAGGGCGGCCGGCCCGCCTTCGCGGTCCGGCTCGTCCTCGCCGCCACCCTGGGGGCGAGCTACGGCATCTACGGCCCGCCCTTCGAGCTTTGCGTGAAGGAGCCCAGGGAGCCCGGCAGCGAGGAGTACCTCCACTCGGAGAAGTACGAGCTCCGCCGCTGGGACCGGGAGAGCCCCGAGAGCCTGCGCGGACTCATCGCCAGGGTGAACTCCATCCGCCGCGCCAACGAGGCCCTGCACTTCGCGGACCCGCTGACCTTCCACGAGACCGATAATCCGAACCTCCTGGCCTACAGCAAGCGGCGGGGGGAGAACGTCCTCCTGATGGTGGTGAACCTGGATCCCCGCCACCGCCAGTCCGCCTGGACCGGCCTCCGGCTGCCCGCACTGGGGCTTCCCGAGGCGGGGAGCTACCGGGTCGAGGACCTGCTGGGAGGCGAGACTTACACCTGGAACGGCCCTAGGAACTTCGTGGAACTGGACCCCCAGCGGCTGCCGGCCCACATCCTGAGAGTGCGCCCGGCGCGCGGCACGGGCAGCGAACCTTGAGGAGAGACCAGGCCATGACCGACGCAGCGAGCTCGTCCGAGCTGTCCTCCCCCGATCTCCAGTGGTACAAAGACGCCATCATCTACGAGGTGCATGCCCGGGCTTTCTGCGACAGCGACGCCGACGGCTTCGGGGACTTCCGCGGCCTCGCCTCCAAGCTGGACTACCTCATCGACCTCGGCGTCACCGCCCTCTGGCTGCTCCCCTTCTACCCATCCCCCCTCAAGGACGGCGGCTACGACATCGCCGACTACTACGGCGTCCACCCCCAGTACGGCACCCTGAGAGACTTCAAGGCCTTCCTGGAAGAGGCCCACCGCCGCGGCCTCCGCGTCATCACCGAGCTGGTGATCAACCACACCTCCGACCAGCATCCGTGGTTCCAGCGGGCGCGCCGCGCCTCCCCGGGCAGCCGCTGGCGAGACTTCTACGTCTGGAGCGACACGCCGGATCGCTACGCCGAGGCCCGGATCATCTTCCAGGACTTCGAGGCCTCGAACTGGAGCTGGGACCCCGTGGCCAAGGCCTACTACTGGCACCGCTTCTACGCCCACCAGCCGGACCTCAACTTCGACAACCCGGAGGTGCGCCGGGAGATCCTCAAGGTGATGGATTTCTGGTTGGGGCTGGGGGTGGACGGCCTGCGCCTGGACGCCGTGCCCTACCTCTACGAGCGCGAAGGGACCAACTGCGAGAACCTGCCCGAGACGCACGCCTTCCTGAAGGAGCTCCGCCGCCACGTGGACGCCCGCTTCCCGGGCCGGATGCTCCTGGCGGAGGCGAACCAGTGGCCCGAAGACGCCGTGGCCTACTTCGGCGAAGGCGACGAGTGCCACATGGCCTTCCACTTCCCCCTGATGCCGCGCCTCTTCAAGGCCCTCAGCAGCGAGGACCGCTTCCCCATGGAGGACATCCTGGCCCAGACGCCGGCCATCCCGCCCTCCTGCCAGTGGGGGCTCTTCCTCAGGAACCACGACGAACTCACGCTGGAGATGGTGACGGACGAAGACAGGGACTACATGGTCCGGACCTACGCGCTGGACCCCCACGCCCGCATCAACCTCGGCATCCGGAGGCGCCTGGCCCCCCTGCTCCAGAACGATAGGCGCAAGATCGAGCTCATGAACGTCCTGCTCTTCTCCTTCCCCGGAACGCCGGTCCTCTACTACGGCGACGAACTGGGCATGGGCGACAACATCTACCTCGGGGACCGCGACGGCGTGCGCACGCCCATGCAGTGGAGCGCCGACCGCAACGCCGGTTTCTCCTCGGCGCCGGCCCAGCAGCTCTACCTGCCGCTTATCGTGGATCCGGCCTACCACTTCCTGGCCGTCAACGTGGAGGCCGCGCGGACCAACCCCAGCTCCGTCTGGTGGTGGATGCGGCGGGCCATCGCCCTGCGCCGCGCCCACCCGGCGCTTTCGAGGGGTAGCCTGGAGTTCCTCCATCCCTCCAGCCAGCCGGTGCTGGCGCTCCTTCGCCGGAGCGAGGGCGAGACCATCCTCGTCGTCGCCAACCTCTCCCGCCACGCCCAGCAGGCCAGGCTGGAGCTTTCCGGACTGGCGGGGTACGTGCCGTTGGAGCTCTTCGGGCAGACGGCCATGGCCCCCATTGGCGCCGAGCCCTACCAGTTGACCCTCGGTCCCTACGGCTACTTCTGGTTCGCGCTGGAGCCGTCCTCCGACATGGCCCGCCTCACCGTGGCACACGAGCAGGTTCCCCCTTCCGCCGTCGCCTGCCCGGAGGTGGAGGATTGGACCGACCTGTTCGAGGAGGCCCACCGGCGCCGGGTCGAGGCGGCCATCCCGCCGTTCCTCGGCCGGAGCCGCTGGTTCGGCGGCAAGGACCGCACTATCAGGGACGCCGTCATGAGGGACACGGCGTGCCTGACGGGCCGCGGGAAGAACGAGAGGGCCGTCCTCTGCTTCGTGGACGTCTTCTATGAGGAGAGCCCGCCCGAAACCTACTTCCTGCCCCTGGCCTTCGAGGAGGAAGAAGCGGCCAGGGAGCGGCTGAAGGAGCACCCGGAGGCGGTCCTGTGCACCGTGTCTCTGGGCCGCCGCGGACGGAGGGGGATCCTCTACGACGCCATCCACAGCGGCCACTTCCCTCCCCTGCTGCTCCGGCTGCTCCGGAGGGGGCGGGAGCTGGAGACGGAGCACGGCGCCCTGCGCGTGGCTAAGGTTCCGGCCGTGGCCCAGGAACTCCTGGCCCCCCTGCGGGAGCCCGCGGCCCGGGTCTTGCAAGCCGAGCAGTCCAACAGCTCCCTCGTGTTCGGCGAGAGTCTCATCCTCAAGCTCTACCGGAAGATCGAGGAGGGCGAGCACCCCGAAGTGGCGATGGGCCGGCACCTGACGGAGAAGGTCCGCTTCCCCTTCGCCCCCAGGATGGCCGCGAGCCTCTCCTACAACGACCGGAAGCGCAACGACTTCGCCCTGGGCATCCTGCACGAATTCATCCCCAGCCAGGGCGACGGATGGGCCTACACGCAGGGTCCGCTCGGCCGCTTCTTCGAGCGGGTCCTCAGCCAGCCCGATTTCTCCCAGGGGCCGCCGGCCTCCGTCGTGGACGCCCGGGGCGTCTTCCTTCGGAGCCAGGAGCCCACGCCCCTCCTCCTCCTGGATCTCATGGGTCGCTACGCCGACCTGGCCCGCCTTCTGGGTGAGATCACGGCTGGGATGCACCGGGCCCTCGTGCGCTGGGAGGGGAACCCCTCCTTCGAGCCCCAGCCCTTCACTTCGCTCTATCAGCGGGGCATCTGCCAGGCCATCGTGACCCTGCTACACGCCAACCTCGGGCTCCTCGCCAAGAAGCAGGCGGAGCTTTCGCAACGGCCGGCCCAGCTCGCCCGAAGCGTGGCGCCCCTGCAGAGGGGCATCGAGGAGCGCCTGGCGCGTCTCACGCGCCGGAGGCTCTCGGCGTGGCGCAGCCGCTACCACGGCGACTTCCACCTGGGACAAGTGCTCTACACCGGAAGGGATTTCTCCATCGTGGACTTCGAGGGCGAGCCCGCGCGCAGCCTGGCCGACCGGCGCCTGCTGCGATCCCCCGTCAGGGACGTGGCGGGCATGATCCGCTCCTTCCAATACGCCGCCTACTTCGCGATCAAGACCCAGCTCGCCCGGGGGATCCTGCAGGAGCGGCAGCGCGACATCGCCGAGGCGTGGGCGGACGTGTGGGTCCGCACCGCGGCCCAGGAGTACCTCCGGAGCTACTGGAGCGCCGTCCGCGAGAGCCCCTACCTCGCCTCGCCGCCGGAGGACTTCCGCGTGCTCCTCGAATCTTTCCTCCTGGAGAAGGCCATCTACGAAGTCGGATACGAACTCTCCAACCGCCCCGAATGGGTGGACATCCCGCTGACCGGAATCCTCCGCATGATGCAGCACCCGGAATAGCCGCCCATGTCCCCGGGAAGCGGTCCCCTTTCTTCGCTCGCCTCCCTGCTCGGCATCCAGACCCGGTACCGGGCGCTCGACGGACGGGTGCGCCGGGCCTCCACGGAAGCGGTGATGGCCGTGGCCCGGGCGCTCGGCGCTCCCATCGAGAGGCCGGAGGAGGCCCCCTCCCTGATGCGGGCGCTGGCCGAGAAGCGTTCGATTGGCCTCGTTCCTCCCGTGACCCTCGCCACCGAAGGCACGCCCTTTTTCATCGAATTCTCTCTGCCCAAGGAGAGCTCAGCCACCTCCTGTTCGGCCGCCGTGCGCCTGGAAAGCGGAGAGGAGCGCGGCGCGACGCTGGTCCTGCTCCCCGCCGCGGCGCCGGGCGACCTGCCGGGCCTTCGCGGTGCGAGGGCGCGCTGGCCTCAGCCGCTTTCCGCGGGGTGCCACCGCCTG
>JBAWEQ010000023.1:0-4437 GCA_049591295.1 Acidobacteriota bacterium | reverse complement strand
CATGATTCGGCATGAGGCAGTACGCCCACACCTCGACTGCCTCGTGCGCGCACCATTCAGACAGCAGATCCAGGTACGCCTGGTAGTCCTCGTCGCTGAAGAAGACCTGCTGCCTCCGGTTCCCCCGCTGCGTCACATGGTGCGGATATCCCTGCGCCACCACCCGAGCGATCCTTGCCATGGCCCCATCTTATGGCCTTCCGAATCGCTTCGCCAAGATATCAGTATTGTGTCCCCAGATTCCCCGGAGAGCCCGAAGGAGCCGGGCGGCAGGGGAGCGGGATACCACGACGCCCGGCCCTCGATCGCCGAACCTCGCCCGCGGGGCCATCGCTCATCGCCTCCGTCTCTTTCGCGCAATTCCATCACCTCGTGCGTGGCTGCAATCTGGAGGGGGGCGGAATGGGGCTCCCCAAGAAAGGAAGCCTTGCCTGGCAGTGCTCGGGAGCCCGTCCTGAGGGCCGCATCGAAGGGCGCCCTGCCAAGGAAGGCCCCGCCGAAGATTGGCCAGGCACGAAGAAAGGCAGCCGGGGCAGGCAATACGTTGAAATGCTACAAAGCAAGATGCGGCCCCATTGTTCTCACGGCGAGGATTTACGTTGAAGTCGTGCCAGCGTCCTCCATCGGCCGGTCCACTTCCCGCCCCAGGCTACCCGCTCCGCGCCTCCCTCCGCCAGACGGGGTACGGCGAGGAGTTACCCAAAATGAATGAGACCGAATAGGCTTAGGACGCCCTGGACCATGACCGCTACACCGAAAATGATGCACATGCATCTCACCATCTTTCTTGTCCCCTCACCATGACGGTGACCCCACGCGCGATTTTGACTCTTAACGATAAAGCGGCTCAGGCGATCATTGAAGAGAAGAGCCAGGGCCCCCACGGCGATCGGAAGAAGTCCGACACTATTGAACATGTTTCGCTCCACATTACCAGTTAGCCGGAGCCCACGGTGGGATTGGCTGCTGTGACGTCGGGTAGGAATACCCGCCCCAATGAATAGGCAGCGGTTCTTCTTCGACGTAGTACTGAGAATACGCCACACCAGCTGGCAGCCCACCGCCAAACTCGAAGAAGTTGCTTCCATTGCTTGATTGCCCCGACTGCCATGAAACAATTGCGGTGAGCTGACATCCGTGGCCCCAACCAGGTGTAATGCTCTGCGGTGAATAGGTCAGCGCACCACCAACCCCAAAACCAGCGGCCCAGCCACCGTAAAGGTGGGCGCCCTGTCCGTTGAACTGCACACCTGCTGTGCCCCCAACACCATAGGCGGCAGTGAGATTGAAGTCCAGGTATCCCTTGCCTTTCATCCAGTCCCCAATGGCGTCCATGCCAAATGGCGGGGGTATCGCATATCCTCCCCCCGATACCGGCTCAAACCTGACCAAGGTAGACGTGAGGGTATACTCACCGGTCGATTGATTCTGAGAGAAGCTGTCTTCGTAGACCGGCTTGTAGGTATCGGTGCCTCCTGCGCCATTGCTGACGGCCAGATTCCAGGTTCCAGTACCTCCAGGTACCCACTGGCCGATATTGGCTAGCTCAGGAGTAAGATTATCTGCCCAAAGGCTCTGGTTCGCACCCGCCTCCAGGAGAGTCATCAGCGTCGATCCCGCAAGACCGTTGCCGATCCACGGCTGCATTCCGGGGCCTGCGCCGTGCCCCGTCGGGTCACTGAACCCCACAGGCCTGCCCTCGACGTAGGAATACAGGTTCCAGCTTTGCGGGTCGTACACGTTCCCCATGACGTTGTCGGGCTTGTAGAAGCGGCCGATGAGGGCGCCGTAGGAGCGGAAGTGCATGGAGTCGACCGTGTCCGAGCAGTCGCTGGTGGGGTAGTCCCGCTCCTGCCCCGCGTAGTGGATGAGGCTGGCGGAGGGGCACGGCGGCGACCCTATCTCCTGCCCGTACGGCTCGTAGTCGTGACTCTCCACGATCACCCCCGCCGCGTTCGCCACCACCCGCACGCTCCCCACCTGATCCCAGACGTAATAGTACGCCACCGGGTTCGCGATCGCCGGCGCGCCTTCCTCCGCGCGCGAAGAGCTCTCGGCGTCCACGACCGCATCGCCCCCTGTGGACCAATATACCCCCTCTGAATCGAACCGCGCGTTCGGGCCATGGCCCGCATGGGGGGCCGGCCAGCCACTGCGGGAGAAGTGGGCCGTGGCCATCTGCGCACCGGCCGATACCCCCTCCGCTTCCTCGGAGGGCGGGCAGCCCGCGGCCTTGGCCTGCGGCGAGTCGCCGGAGACCCCGCCGGAATCGAGCGTCGACCTCCTTCCCGCCGCCCCGCTCAGGGGCGTCGCCGTGAAGTCCTGGTGCAGAAATTACGACTATGCAGGGCGGCGAGGTGGCTCCCGCCACGTTGTCCGGGCTATAGACGCCCTCCCTCCCCGTCCTGTGGATGTGTCGTGGTCTTCTTCTGGCTACAAGTCCAGGATCGTTCGGCGGTTTTCCTCAAAGGCGCTCACTACCTTCTGTCGCCATTCCTGGTAATGCGGCACATCCTGAAGAACATCATAAGCTGCCAATACCCGCTGGTGGCTTCTCACAAGATACTTGCGCTTCCCCCGCTTCTCCCACTTATTGAAGTCGCGCTTGCCAAGGTCAAAGGTCAAGATAGCCCCGTCCCGTGGCCCTCTCGCTCTAGCGTTCCTAGTAACAAAACGCCCCACTGCGAAGAACGGCAGCATCAGTACCACAAGCAGGCCGATGGGAGTCCAAAATACATCGAAGGGAAAAGGGACTGACTGCCGAGGGATATAGAAGGGCAGGCAAGTGGCCACTATGCAGTCCGCCAAAAAGTAGAGCACGTAAGCCGCAAACGCTAGTCTGCTGCTTAGGATCGCCTTCGCCCTAGCTTTCTCGTATGCTTCATTGGATGCGATGCGCGCGGTTCCCATGGCCTCATGCCTCCACATGGCCCCCAAACGCCGTATAATAGCAAGCTGACGGGGGGAACGACAACGACACGGCCCCGCAGCTCCACTCAGTAAAACACCCCAACGATCGCATCAAACACCGGATCTTTATACTGCTCGGGAATCATCATATTGGCGACGGTACCCACGCCATAGAAGCCAACCCCGACTAGCAAGCCGGTGCCGAACACGGGAAGAGTAAACAGGGCCCCGGCGTCAATGGCCAAACCAGCCGTGGCCCCAAAGGGCGCCGCCAGCCCGAGCCCGGGTGCGGCGATGCTGGTGAAGGTGAGGATCCCTGTGGCCGAGGTCCCGACCACGGGAAGCATACGCGACCACGAAGAATGCAAACTGGGCGGGTGCATAACCATCGAGTACAGCGAAAGCGGGGCACTGATGAGGCTCCACGGGTCCCCAAGCTCGTGGAATCTGACGTCCAGAGTTCTATCCACGGCAATGCCCAGCAACTCTTGCGCTCCATCGGCGACGAACGGGTCGAAGTTCGTGCTAAAGGCAGATAGTTTTATGGCTCCTCGCTATTTGGTGTGGGTGATGTCATGGTGGGGGTAGAGCCCTGTGGAAGGTGGCGCGCCGGATGGAAAAGCCGCTGGCTTTTCCACAGGCGCTTGGAAAACCCTTCGGGTTTCCCACACCTCCCACCGGGCCTGCTGCTGGGGCGTGGACGAGAGAGGTAGACTTCTCTGGAAGGCCCGAGAGGGCGGAGAGGAGTCCGGAGATGAAGGATACGGAGCTGTTCCAGTTGGCGCTGTCGCTCATGCCGCCGTGGATGGTGGAGAGGTGTGCCTTCGATGTGTCCCTGAAACGGCTGGATCTCTACATCGATTTTGAGCGGGGAGGTGTCTTTCCGTGCCCGGTGTGCGGGAAAGCGGGGTGCAAGGCCTACGACACGGAAGAGAAGACGTGGCGGCACTTGAACTTCTTCGAGCACGAGACCTACCTGCACGCCTTCGTACCCCGGCTGCAGTGCCCCGACTGCGGGATCAAGACGGCGGCGGTGCCGTGGGCCCGGCCTGGGAGTGGGTTCACGCTGCTCTTCGAGGCGCTGGTGCTGGCCCTGGCCAAGGAGATGCCGGTGAAGGCCGTGGCAGCTCTGGTCCACGAGTACGACACGCGCATCTGGAGGATCCTTCACTACCACGTGAACGAGGCCCGGGCCAGGGAGGACTTCTCGACGGTGCGGCGGATGGGGATGGACGAGACCTCCCGGAAGAAGGGCCACCGGTACGTGAGCTTTTTCGTGGACATGGACCGGAGCAAGCTGCTCTTCGGCACGCCGGGGAAGGACGCCGCCACCGTGGAGGCCTTCGCCCGGGATCTCAAAGCCCACGGGGGAGACCCGGCTCAGATCCGGGAGGTATCTCTGGACATGTCCCATGCGCTGATCCAGGGAGCCCGGGAGCACTTGCCCAACGCCCAGATCACCTTCGACAAGTTCCACGCCGTGAAACTGGTCAACGACGCGTTGGAAGAGGTCCGCCGAGAAGAGCA
>JBAWEQ010000022.1:0-2084 GCA_049591295.1 Acidobacteriota bacterium | reverse complement strand
CGCACCGGGACCGCCTGGTGGCTTTCGAGGAGTTCCTGCGAAGCGGCGGCGGAGACCTCGGCGTTACCGCGGGACGCGTCCTCTGTGACCTGGTGGCCGTCGCGATCCGGCCGGCGCGCACCCATTTCCTGGATCACGAGGAGCAGTGGCACGAACTGCGCCGCGCCCTGGAGGAGTGCGGGGCGCCCTGCGCGGAGGACTGTCCCCGCGAAATCCCCGGCGAGGGCCTTGAAGCGATCCCGGCCTGGCAGGCGCTTGCCGGCCTCATCCTGAAAAGCGATGGGGGCACCTACACGAGCTTCGCCGGAGCGAAGTTCGGCGCCGGATTCGGCAAAACGGCCGCGGCGCGGTTCCTGAAGGAGATTCCGGCGGAGGCGGCCGAGGCCCTGGCCGCGGTGCGGCGCTGGCCCTCCGCCGGTGAGGACCCGGTGGGCCTGGAGGCGCTGGCGGACCTATTGGCCCTGGCCGATGTGGCGCGGCGGCACCTGGCGGCGCGGATCCCGGGAGCGGGCCTGGACTACCTCGAACTGGAGCTGGCCGCCCTGCGCTCCCTGAGCTGGGCCGAGGTCCCGAGCGAGAGCCTCATCTTCTACAACGAACACCTGAGGCACCTCCTGGTGGACGAGGCGCAGGACATGAACGAGGTCCAGGTGCGGATCCTCTCGCGCCTGACGGAGGGGTGGGAGCCGGGCGACGGGCGGTCGCTCTTCGTGGTGGGAGATCCCAAGCAGAGCATCTTCCGCTTCCGCAGGGCCGAGGTGAGCCTCTTCACCGGCCTTCAGGAGCAGGGGCTGCCGAGGGAGGGGGAGGCCAGCTATCCGCTCGTGCCCATCGAACTGACCGCCAACTTCCGCTCCGAGCCCACCCTTGTCCGGTTCTGCAACGCCCTCTTCGAAGCCCTCTGGCCCGAACCGGGGAAGGACGGGGAGGGGGTCTCCTTCCGGACCTCCGAGCCGGCGCGCGAGGCCTCCTACGCGGGGGTGGGGGTTCGGGTGGCGCTCTTCACCCCGGGTGAGGAGGCCCAACCCGGGGCGGCTCCTCTCCCGTCCGCCGCGGAGCGGGAGGCCGCCTACGTGGCGGGCAGGGTCTCCGCGCTGCACGCGGCGGAGCCGGAGGCCACCATCGGTCTGCTCTTCCCCGCCCGTCCGGCCCTGGGGCCCTTCGTGTCGGCCCTGAGCCGGTTGGGGGTGCCGGTCCGCCTCGTGGAGGGCGAAAGTCTCGCCGGCCGGCCCGAGGTCCGGCACCTGGTCAACCTCTTCACGGCGCTGGCCCGCCCTTACGACGACGTGGCCTGGGCGGGGTGCTTGCGCTCGCCGTGGTTCTGGGTGTCCGACGCCGAGCTGCTTCGCCTCTCCTCGCTGGAGGGCTTCTGGTCGTCGAGGGTGCTGGCCCAGGCCGAGGGCGAAACGCCCTCCTCGCCCTTCGGGCAGGCCGCGCGGGAGGCGCTGGCGGCCTTCGGGCGGGAGCCCTACGAGAGGACCCTCTCGCGGCTGTGGGAGGATCTGGGCGGCCCGGCGGCCGCCGCGGCGAGCTACGGGGCGGCGGGAGTGGCCAACGCGCGCGCCTTCATGGATCTGCTGGCGGGCTGCTCGGGCAGGCCCGCCGAGGAGGCCCTCTCGCGGCTGTCCAAACTGCTCGATTCGGCCTACACGCCGCCGGACCCCAGGGCGGCCTTTTCGCCCGTCTCCGCCATGACCGTCCACAAGGCCAAGGGCCTTGAATTCGACCACGTCCTCGCCGTGGCGCTGGGCCGGGACCCTCTCGGGGGGAGCCGGCAGGAGCACCCCTCCTTCCGCATGGAGCGGGTTCCCCTGCCCGGCAGGCCCGTGCTCGTCGCCGCCGGGCCAGACGCCGGGCGGGGCGAGCCGAACCTCGCCTACCGGCTGCTGGAGGAGCTCGACCAGCGGCGCCAGCTGGACGAGAGCCTTCGCCTCTTCTACGTGGCGGCCACGCGGGCCAGGCGGAGCCTCACGCTCACCGGCAGGGCCGGCATCACCCAGAAGGGACTCCTCTCGGTCCGCAAGAAGTCCAGCGCGCTGGGTCGGCTGCTGGCCGCCGTGGGCGGAGTGGAGGGGGCCAGCGGC
>JBAWEQ010000021.1:0-48168 GCA_049591295.1 Acidobacteriota bacterium | reverse complement strand
GAGGTCCGGCCCTCCTCCATCAGCCGGCCGACGGCCTGCCGGACGTAGGCCATGTCGAAGAGGTACTCGCCGGAGGCCTTGGCCTGGAGATCCGCCATGAGATCGAGGGCGGCATGGTTGGCCGCGACCAGGCGCTTGAAGGCCTCGTACTTGCGCTGGAGCGCCCGGCGGGGGTCCTCACCGGACCCCTTCACCAGCCGCTCCCTGAGCCCCCGGACCCATCCCTCCCAGTCCATCGTCATCCCTCACGCCCGGCCCCTTCGGGCCGGATGGCGGGGTCGAAGAGGTAATTCCCCGAGAGGAAGGCCGAGGCGTACCAGTCCACCGAGGTGCCGGGTCCCATCCGCATGTCGAGCTGCCGGGTGGCGATGATCAGGCGTCCCACCTGGTCCAGCCGGTCCAGCAGGGTCTCCTTGCCGAACTTGCGGAGGCGGCCGTTCACCAGGTCCCCCTGCCGCTCCACCTGGAAGTCCAGCCGGGAGAGGACCTGGGCGATGAAGGCGCAGCGCCGGGCCCTGCGCTCCTCGTCCGCGGCGCCGCCCTTGAAGCGGAAGCTCACGTAGTTGCGGTGCAGGGAGTCGGAGCAATAGGCGTCCACGGCGGCGAAGTGGTAGCCGATCCGGGAGCTGAAGTTGCAGTAGGCGTCGGCCACGATGGCGTAGCTGCGGTCGCCCAGCCGCCTCTGGCCGAGGTCGTGGTGGGGGGAGAAGAGCGACTCGGTGGCCACCGAGACGAACCCGGTCACGCTGATGCCGCGGGGCTCCCACCACCGCAGGTCGGAGTTCGTCATGCCCGCCAAGAGGGCGCGCATGGGCCCCGAGGCGATCTCTTCGGCGGAAACCGCGCCCCCCTCCGCGGTCGCCGCCAGCCCGCCGCCCAGATCGATGAGGTAGACCTCGAAGGGCAGGCGCGCCTCCAGCCTCACGGTGCGGGCCTCTCCGTCGGCCACCTGGTCGCTCACGCGGAACATCTCCTCGAAGGCCTTCTCGTGGATGAAGCGGGCGATGTCGTGGAAGCTCCGGCAGGACGAGGGCTGGAAATCGGGCGAGCGGGGATCCGTGAGATTGAGGGGGACGATGAGCCGGGCCGCTTCCTGAAGAACCTGATAGATGGGCGTTCCCCGGATGGTGCGTCGGATCCCTCTCGGGGCCTGGTCGGCCAGGAGCCTGTCCACTCGGCCCTCGTAGACGGCGCCGTGGTCCGCGTCCACCGTCACCACCTGGCCGGGCCGCAGGAGCGCCGTGGCCTTCTGGGCGTCCAGCACGGCCGGCACTCCGAACTCCCTGGCCAGGGAGGCCATGTGCCCCGTGGCGCCGCCCACGTCCGTCACGACGGCGGCGGCGCGGTCCAGGACCTTGACGAACCGCGGGGAGGAGTGGCGCGCCACCAGCACGCCGCCCTCGGGGAAGAGGCCCAGCTCCTCGGGGCTGTTGGCCAGGACCACGGGGCCCGACCGGCAGCCGCCGGAGGCGCCCGCGCCCGTCAGCAGACGGGGGTGGCCGTCCACCTCCTCGGGGGCCTCCCGCCGGAGGTCGCCGTGGCTCGCGGAAAGGCGCAGGGGACGGCACTGGAGGAGCTGGAATCGGCCCAGCCGGTCGAGGGCCCACTCCAGCTCCAGGGCCGCCCCGTAATGCTCCTCCGCTGCCATCACCAGGCGGGCGAGCTCCCGCACCTGCTCCTCCTCCAGGCAGGGTCGTTCCCGCTGGGCCGGCTCCACGGGGCTCGGACCTACGCCACCCTGCGGAAGGGGATCCACGCGAATCTCTTTCGTGCCCAGGCGGAAGCTCAGGATGCGGGGCTCGGCTGTCTTCCCGACCTCCCAGAAATCGGGGCTCACGGAGCCGCTCACGGTGCCCACGCCCAGGCCCCATGAGCCGTTGATCACCAGTGCCCCGGAGTCCGGCCGGCTGGGGTTTACGCTGGCGGCCACCCCGCTGGCGAGGGCGTCCACCATGGCCACGCAGGCCACGCCCATGGGCACGTCCTCCTCCAGGATTCCGTTCACGGCGCGGTAGTAGATGGCCCGCGGGGTATAGAGCCCGGCGAGGACCTCCCTGTAGGCGCCGAGGATCTCCCCGTTCGAGACGTTGAGCACGCTCACGTACTGCCCGGCGAAGGAGGTCTGGGTGTCCTCTCCCACGGCGCTGGAGCGGAGTGAGACCCTGGGTGCGCACTTCAGCCGCTCCCCCAGCCGCAGGTAGGCCCCCAGGATAGCCGCCTCCAGGCCCTCCGGAAGGGGCGCACGGAGGATGGCCTCGCGGATGGACGCGCTGGCCGCCGCCAGGCTCGCCTGATCTTCCAGCTCCACGCCCATCTCCATGGCGCGGATCTCGTCCCGGAGCTGGCCGGCGTGAAACAGGGCGAGAAAGGCGTCGGTGGAGATGGCAAATCCGTCCGGAACCGGAAGCTTGGCCCTGTTTCGCAGTTCCCCCAGGTTGGCGCTCTTGGTGCCCACCCGCTCGGCCATGCCCAGGTCCACCTCGCTCAGCGGGTAGACCGCGGGAGCCCCGATCGCGTGCGGCCCCCTGTCGAGCTGGTGCTCCAGCCGGGCCTGGATTCCGTTGAAGACGCCGTAGAGTTCCTGATACCGCCGGTAGCTCAGCTTGTTGATGGTCTGGATCATCCGATACGTGTGCGTCGCCGCGTTGACGCACCGGGAGCGCACGTAGGTCATGCCGAAGAGCCCGTCGCCTTGCAGCTTCTGCTCCACATCCGCGATGAGCTCCAGGATCTCGTCGTTGGAGGTGATCAGCTCCTTGAAGAGGCGGTATTGGAGCGTGAGCGCCGCCCGCCGGTCCTGGCGGGCCACCACAGGACGCCACTGATCCAGGCCGAAGAGCTTTCGAAGCAGCCGCGTCACCCCATTACGGAGGCTCCATCAGGAAGGGCCGAGGGTGAGGCGTGAGGCGCGAGGCGCGAGACGCGAGACGCGAGGCGCGAGACGCGGGAAACGCCCCGCAGGAGGCTTCTCCAGAGGGCGATGCGTCGTGCCTCTTCCAGAGGGTGCGCTATGGCGAGCGCTCCTACGCCGCGGTTTCGTATGAACGATGATCCTTCCATTCGCCTTTGGCCCTTCGCCATTCGTAATCCGCCCTCTTGGTGCCCTGGTGCCTTGGTGGTGAGTCTTATCGTTCCCGAATTCCAGATTCAGGATTCACCCATCACCCCTCCTCCAGCCGTTTCCTCTCGAAGGCCTCCTCCACCTTGGCCATGACCTCCTCGATCTCGGCGGGTTTGAGCAGGTAGTCCGCCGCCCCGAGGCGCATGCCCTCCACGGCCGTGTTGATGGAGGCGTTCCCCGAGAGGAGGATCACCTGCACCAGGGGCTGGACCTTCTTGATCTCCCGCAGGGCCTGGATGCCGTCCATCCCGGGCATTCGGACGTCCAGCAGGACCACGTCGAAGGGGCGCGCCTGGAGCAAGGCGAGCGCGGCCTCTCCCGAGTGGGTCCCCTCGACGTAGAGCCCCCGCGCCGTGAGCCGTTTGCCGAGCGTCTCCACGAATCGCTCCTCATCGTCAACCAGCAGCAGTCGGATGACCCGCATGCGACCCTCCGTTTCAGGGCTCCATCGCCTCGGAAGTCCGGGCCGGGAGCACGACCGTAAAGACCGCGCCGTGGCCCGGCGTGCTCTCCACCTCGATGCGCCCGCCCAGCTTGCCGACGATCCAGGAGCTGATGGCCAGCCCCAGCCCGGTCCCCTTGCCCTCCTCCTTGGTGGTGAAGAAGGGCTCGAATAGGCGGGGCAGCGCCTCCGGGGGAATGCCCGCCCCCGTGTCGCCGATGGATGCGCGAACCTCGCCCGGCGATGAGCTTGTGGCGATGGTCAGGGTCCCGCCCAATTCCCCCATGGCATCCAGGGCGTTCTTCATGAGGTTCAGGAAGACCTGCCTCAGTTCCGCCACGCTGCCCGCGGCCACCGGCGGAACGGTCGCGAGCCGCTTGACCACGCGCACCTGCACGGTCTGGAGGTCGCTCTCCAGCAGGTAGAGCGTCTTGTTCAGGAGCAGGTTCAGATCCACGGCCGCCGAGGGTTCGTCGGTGTCGCGGGCCCAGTTGAGGATGCGCTGGGTGATCTCGCGGGAGCGCCGGATCTGGATCTGGATCTGCTCCACCGAATGGTGGATCTCCTCGCGCGCGGCCCGCTCGTCGCCACCCGCCCCCTGGAGGAGATCCATGACCCAGCCCGCCTCCTCGTTCATGATGGCCAGCGGGTTGTTGAGGTCGTGGGCGATGCTGGAGGAGACCTCGCCGAGGGAGGCCACCTTGGCCAGCCGCGTCAGCTCGTGATAGAAGGCCGCGCTCTGGCGCTGAAGGGCGGAAAGGCGGTGGAGGAGGTGGAGGATCAAAGGAACGGAGGCGAGGACCACGGCGCAGAGGGCAAGGAGCAGGAGGCCGGCCAGCGCACTCGGCCGGCGGGCCCCCGTGAGTGCGAGGAGCAGCGCGAAGGCCAGCAGCACCAGGGCCGGCAGGGCGGCGAGCGCGAGCACCGCGGTCCGCAGGGACCGGCCCTCCACCGGCGCGATGGCCTTGATCTCCCCTCGCCCTCCCATGGCCTGGCCCCCTTATAGGCAATGTAGCACGGCGGCCGGACGATGGGGGGCGGCACCGCCTCCTCATGCGGCGGAATCGTGCGGATGCACCAGATCATGAGGCATTTAACCCAGGCGGGGGTGTGCCCGCGGGGGGCCGTTGACGCCCAACCGCAGCCGGTTCTCAAGATGAAGGCGGAGGAGGAATGTCCCCGCGGACAGGGCGGGGCCGTTCCAGGGGGATTCGGTCTCATTTCGGGATGCGGGTGCGCTGGTCGGAAGTCCTCGGCGTGTGTCTGTGTCCCGTGAGCCGGTGGTGCGCGGCGCCAAGCGGGCACCCCAGGCTCGGCAGGACAGCGCAAGGGGAAGGAGGGGGCGGACATGAGCCGTCGGTCGAGGTGGATCGGGGTGGGGCGGTTTCTGGCGGCCGCGGCCGTGGCGCTGTCGGCCCCGCCTCTGTGGGCGCAATCCGTGGACGTGACCATCGAGGAGTTGAAGCGCGAACTTCGACGGGCGCAGGAGGTCCTCAAGAGCCAGCAGGCCGTCATCGAGGCCCTACAGAAGAGGGTGGCTGATCTGGAGGCCGGACAGGCCCGGCCCGCGGTTCCCGGGTCCCGAGAATCGGCCCCCGTAGAGGCCTCCGTCTCCTCGCGCGATGCGGCCCCGGCCCCCTTCTCGGTGTCCTGGAGAGACGGAAAGACGACCTTCCGCTTCGCCCGGGCGGAGTTCTACCTCTCCAACCGCCTCCAGTACCGCTGGACCGGAGATACCTTCAACGATCCACGGCTCCAGGACACGGGGACCTTCGCCGTGCGCCGCATGAAGAGCCAGATCATCGGATGGGCCTACACCAAGGACCTGACCTTCCGGATCCAGGTGGACTGGGCCAACGCCAACACCTCCCTCGGCGTCCTGGATGACGCCTGGGTCCAATACGACTTCACCCACGGACACAGGTGGTTCATGTTGAAGGCTGGGCAGGGCAAGACCCCCTTCGGCCGCCAGAGCATCGCCCAGACGGCCACCGACATGTTCGCCGACCGCTCCTTCGTCTCCACCGCTTTCTGCACGATCCGCGACGTGGGGCTCACGGCCAGCGGGCAGTTCGGCCCCAGTTCCGTGAAGGACCTCATCGAGTACAGCGTGGGTGTGTACAACGGCGGGGGCCGCAGCGTCTACACCAACGCGGACGGGAAGTATCAGACCGACTTCCGCGTGATGGTGAGCCCGTGGGGAAGCGCGGGTTACGACGAGGCGAATCCGGACGGGGCGCCCGTCCCGAAGCTTTCGCTCGGCATCGACGTCGAGCACAACGACCAGCGGGTGAGAGATCCCAAGACCAACGCGTACAAGTCGGGCCTCGAATACGCCACCACGGGCTACGACCTCATGTTCAAGTACCGCTGGTTCACGGCCTACGGCGAGTACTTCGACCGGCGCAGCCACGACGTCAAGGACGCGGCCTCCGATTCCAACGGCTACAACGCCCAGGTGGGATTTCTCCTCATTCCCAGGAGGCTCGAGCTGGTCCTCGGTCGGTGGGGCTACGACCCGAACGCGGACGGGCCGGACGAGGGCCAGACGCAGACCGGCGTGGGACTGAACTGGTACTTCAACGGGTTCAACAACAAACTCCAGGCCGACTACCGGCGCATCGAGAGCGACGCCTCCCGGTACCGCTCCTACGAATTCAGGCTCCAGTACCAACTGGTCTTCTGAGCCAAATTCCGCGATTGAAATGCGGGTGGCTTCGGCCAAGGTTCAGGTTCACCGGGGGAAGACATTGTCTTTTGGCCGGGGAGGGCCATGGGCTTCCTCCTCCGATTCGCAGGCAAAGCCTGATGAATCGTCGCGTTGCCCTCCGGGGCCCCGCCCCACGGGCAAAGCCCGTCGGGGCCCCACCCCACCCTTGGGGCTTCCTCCCCCGGATCAAGTCCGGGGTCGGAGGCAACCCAAATCCCCTGGCGGGTGAAGACCGTCTTTCGCGAAATCCACGTTCCATCTGTCTTTCGGCGTCACTACCACGTCCAATCGCGGGATTTGGGTTTGAGCCCTTTGACCAATTGGAGAGGGTGGCCCCGGTCCGACCTTGATTCGGGGATCGGGTGCTCTCCATATTGAGGGAGAACTTCAGCCGGCGGGGGGGTACCGCCGTGAAGAAAAGTCGGGGGGGAAGTATGAAACGACTAAGGACCCTAGGTCCCATCGTCTGGGGGGTGCTGCTGTTCCTGACCCCCATGGCCACGTGGGCGGCCGGGAGCGAGAAGCAGGGGAAGCTGGTGCACGTGGCGGACACCAGGAACCTCGCCGGTTTCAACCTCTACATCGCCAACCTCTACAACACCAACCGCCTCCTCTTCACCCTCGAGGCCGTGCTCCTGACGGCCCTCATGGGCCTCACGCTCGGACTGCTCATGGACTGGATCGTGGGCCTCATCGGCCTGGACCTCTCCAAGCGCGAGGGGAAGGAGTAGGTGGCCGCCATGATGGATCTGTTCACGATCACGCTGCCCATCTCCGGCGTCCCCATCAACGTGCTCCTGCTCGTCCTGCTCGGCGTGGCGGTGGGGGTGCTCGGAGGGTTCTTCGGCATGGGCGGGGCCTGGATGGTGACCCCCGCCCTCAACATCTTCGGCTTCCCCATGCCCTTCGCCGTGGGCACGGACCTCTGCCACATGGCGGGGAAGTCCATCATCTCCACGAGGCGGCACGCCAAGTTCGGCAACGTGGATGCCAAGCTGGGGCTCACCATGCTCCTCTTCGACGTAGTGGGCATCGAGATAGGAGCCCGGCTGGTCATGCACCTCGAACGGTTCGGCCTCGCCGGGCCGGTCATTCGCTGGGTCTACGTGGTGTTTCTCTTCCTGATCGGATCGCTGGTCTTCTTCGACTACTTCAAGAAGCGGGCCATGGAGAAGAGGGGCGGGTCCGGAGGGGGCGAAGAGGCTTCGGGGATCCGATGGCACGAGACCCTGCACAAGATCAGCCTTCCTCCCATCGTGAGTTTCCCGGTGGCGGGAGTCCGCTGCTCCATGTGGCTCCCCGCAGGAGTGGGACTCTTGGTGGGAATTCTGGCCGGTTTTCTGGGCATCGGCGGTGGCCTGCTGATGATGCCCGCTCTCGTCTACCTCATCGGCTGCCCCACCTATGTGGCGGTGGGCACGGACCTGTTCACCGTGATGATCGCGGGCTTCTACGGGGCGTTCACCTACGGCATGAAGGGGAGGATCGAGCTGCTGGCCGTGATCATCATGCTCCTGGGCGCGGCGCCCGGTGCCCAGGTCGGCACCATCGCCACCAAGTACATCCGGGGCTACGGCATCCGGCTCATGTTCGGGCTCACGGTGGCCTGTGCCATGGTGTCGGTCATTCTGAAGCAGCTGAAGCTGAGCGAGGCAGCCTCGTGGATGGTCATGACCGCGGTTTCGGCGATGACCCTCGTCGTCATCGTCGGCATGGTCAAGGGGGCGGCCCGCGAGCTGAGGGCGAAGAGGGGGCTGGCATGAGGTCCAGAACGAGAGGCCGCGGCCCGCAGGGGTTCCTCCGGGCCGCCGCTGCGGCGGCCCTCCTGCTCGTGGCGCTGCTGGCCGTGGGATGCGTGCCCACGGCGCCCGTGGTGCAAGGGAAGGTGACGGCCGTGAGCGCGGATGGCAGGCAGGTGAGCGTTCAGAACGAATCGCAGCCCGGCGAGCCCGCCGTGACCTTCGACGTGGCCCAGGCAGAGATCGGGAGCGAGCCGGCCGTCGGGGACGAGGTCCGGGTCGTGTACAGCGACCGGGGCGGCGCGCACGTCGCCCTGCGCCTCATGAACATCACGCGCCAGCAGGAGCTGGAAAACTCGGGGCATTGAGGCCGGTGGGGCCGGAGCAGACGTGGGCGGAGGCCGGAGGGGCAGCACGAGGCCCCAGCAGCACTCCGATGTTTCGGCCAGGTCTCCTTGCTTCCAGCGTCTCGCCTCTCGCGCCCGCCGGCCCTCGCGCTCACCGGAAGAAGACCGCGGCCACCCCCAGGGCCGCGAGGATCACCCACACGGGGTTCACCCTGAGGCGGAGCGCGGCCAGCGCGGCAAGCGCCATGGCCACCGTGGGCCAGTCAAGGAGGGAGGCTTTGCCCACCTGCCAGAGCACCAGGAAGAGCATGGCGATGAAGGCGGCGAGCAGGCCTCTCACGCAGGCTCCCACGAGGGCATACCGCCGGATCCGCTCGAACTGGGGAGCCAGCACCACCATCAAGAGGGACGAGGGGATAAACACGCACGCGGTGGCGAAGAAGGCCCCCGCGACCCCGCCGAGGCGGTAGCCGATGAAGGTGGCCGTTACGATCACGGGGCCGGGCGTGATCTGGCCGAGGGCGAGGCCGTCGATGAACTCCTTCGCCGTGAGCCAGCCGTGCGAGGCGACCACCTGCTGGTACATGAGGGCGACGGCCGTGTAGCCGCCGCCGAAGGCTAGCAGGTTCACCTTCACCATGGTCACCCCCAGCGCGGGGAAGAGGGGCCAGGCCCTCCCCGATGCGACCAGCAGGGCGGCGAAGAGGAGTCCGATGGCCGCCGCCCACGCCGCCGATCGCCAGAGTCCGCGATTCCCGGAATGGGCGCTGGTTTGAGCCGGCGCCGCGCGCCACCGCCACGGCGGACCCCCGATCAGCAGGGCCCCCACTGCGGCCGAACCGAACAGGACCAGCAGCGTGTTCTGCCGCGTGAAGAAGGCGGCCGCGGCCGCGGAGGCGATGAGCAGCCCCCTCCAATCCTTCAGGGCGGTCTGGGTCATGGAGAGGATGGACTCGGCCACGATGCCCACCACCACGGCGCCCAACCCCTTGAAGACGGCCGCCACGAGGGGCACGGAGCCGAAGCGGAAGTAGGCGGCGGAAAGGGCCAGCATGAGACCGAAGGCGGGAAGCACGTAGGCCGTCAGGGCGAGGGCCTCGCCCAGCCCCCCGTACATCCTCCACCCGATGTGGGCGGCCGTCTGGACCGCGATGGGGCCTGGGATGGTCTGACAGAAGGCGAGGGACTCCTGGAATTCCTCCTCGGAGAGCCAGCGCCTTTTCAAGACGATCACCTGCCGGATCTGGGCTACGATGGCCGGCCCGCCGTAGGAGGTCAATCCGATCAGGAAAAATGTGAGCGCCAGGTTTCTCCGGGTGACCACGCCCCCTTCCCCCTTGTGCGACCGCAGCCCCAGCGGCCGCACCGAGTGTATGGAGACGACGCCCGGCCGTCAAGGAACGGGGTCGCCTCCGAACGGTGGTGTGAACCGAGATGTATCATAATGAATCGATCGGCGCCTGTGTCGTATGGGCCACGGCCCGAATGTATACCGTAATTACCTGACTGATAAGGGATAAAAATAGGATGTATGAGCGGAAAGAACCACGGGGAAGCGCCTCTTTGTGACATATCACCCAAGTTGCCCTGCTGAGCCCCCCACTCGTTGACCCCCGAAAAAGGGGGGGGCTACATTGAGTGTGGCTCTGGCGGGGCTTTGGGCAACGCTCAAAACCCAAAGCAAATCAGGACGATGGCCCCAACAACCGGGACGCGGTCCCTGGGGGGGGCAAAAAACAGGGGGCTCGCCCCCAAAGGAGAGGTACGCACTCTTGAGAGGTGGGGGGACCGGCGGCGGAAAGGGCCAAGGGCCGCCGGGACCGGAAATGCGGAACGTGGATTGGCCTTTTGGACGTCGTATCTAGGAGGTGACCTGATGCCAAGTTATGTGAACCCCGAGAAGTGCGACGGGTGCAAAGCGCTGGACAAGACCGCTTGCCAGTACATTTGCCCCAACGACCTGATGGTCCTGGACAAGGAGAAGATGAAGGCCTTCAACCGGGACGTGGCCATGTGCTGGGAGTGCTACAACTGCGTGAAGATCTGCCCGACCCAGGCCATCGAGATCCGCGGCTACGCGGACTTCGTCCCCATGGGCGCCCAGGTGACGCCCCTGCGCTCCACCGATTCCATCATGTGGACCGTCAAGTTCCGCAACGGCATGCTCAAGCGCTTCAAGTTCCCCATTCGGACTACGGCTGAAGGCTCTGCGGTTCCCGACGGCGGCTTCGAGACCAAGGGGGACATCAACAGCCCGGCCCTCTTCACCGAACCCGCTTCGACTGGCATGGCCGAAGTGTTCACGCTGAACAAGTAAAGGGGGAGAGTAGAGATGGCCAACTTCGAAAACGTTACCGTCGAGACTGATCTGCTGATCCTCGGGGGCGGTATGTCCGCCTGCGGGGCCTCGGTGGAGGCCGCCTATTGGGCCAAAAAGAACGGCCTGAAGGTGACCCTCGTGGACAAGGCCGCCATGGACCGCTCCGGCGCCGTGGCCATGGGCCTTTCCGCCATCAACCAGTACGTGGGCCTGAAGGACGGAGCCAACTCCGTCAAGGACTACGTCGATTACGTCCGCAACGACCTCATGGGCGTGACGCGCGAGGACCTGGTCGCCAACATCGCCCGGCACGTGGACTCCACCGTGCACCTCTTCGAGAAGTGGGGACTGCCCATCTGGAAGGACGAGAAGGGCGCCTACGTTCACGAGGGCCGCTGGCAGCTCATGATCAACGGCGAGTCCTACAAGGTCATCGTGGCCGAGGCCGCCAAGAACGCTCTGCTTCAGAGCGGCGTGGGCCAGATCTTCGAGCGCATCTTCATCGTCGGGCCCGTCATGGACGGCGATCGCATCGCCGGAGCCGTGGGCTTCTCGGTGCGCGAGAACAAGTTCTACACCTTCAAGGCGAAGGCCGTCCTGACCGCCATGGGCGGCGCCGTCCACGTCTTCAAACCCCGGAGCTCGGGCGAGGGCCTCGGCCGCGCCTGGTATCCGCCGTGGAACTCCGGCTCCTCCGCCTATTTCACCCTGAAGGCCGGCGCCGAGATGACCTGCCAGGAAGTGCGCTTCATCCCGGTCCGCTTCAAGGACGCCTACGGCCCCGTGGGTGCCTGGTTCCTGCTCTTCAAGTCCCGCGCGACCAACGCCATGGGTGGTGAGTACATGGTGGAGCGCAAGCCCGAGCTGGAGAACTGGGGCCCCTACGGCCGCGTGAAGCCCATCCCCGCCAACCTCCGCAACTACCTCGGCATGCTCGACTGCACCGACGGCAAGGGCCCCCTGTTCATGCGCACCGAGGAGGCCATTCAGAAGATCGCCGAGCAGTTCAAGGACGACGAGAAGGCCTACAAGAAGAAGATGAAGGAACTCGAGTCCGAGGCGTGGGAAGACTTCCTCGACATGACCATCTCCCAGGCCATCCTCTGGGCGGCGAGCAACGTGCAGCCCGAGGAGAAGTCCTCCGAGATCGCGGCGGCCGAGCCCTACTTCATCGGCTCCCACTCCGGTGCCTCCGGCGCCTGGGTCAGCGGTCCCGCCGACCTCCAGACCGCCGGCACCAAGAACGACTACTTCTGGGGCTACGACAACATGTCGACGGTGAAGGGCCTCTTCTGCGCGGGCGACGCCTCCGGCGCCTCCAGCCACAAGTTCTCCTCCGGCTCCCACGCCGAGGGCCGCATCGCCGCCAAGGCCGCCGTGAAGTTCATCCTCGAGAACAACACCATGCCCAAGGTGGACCAGGCCGCGGTGGATGCCATGAAGGCCGAGATCCTCAAGCCCATGGACACCTTCGAAGCCTTCAAGAACGCCACCACGGACTCCGAGGTCAACCCCAACTACATCAAGCCCAAGATGTTCATGTTCCGCCTCCAGAAGATCATGGACGAGTACGCCGGCGGCGTGACCTCCAACTTCACCGTCAACAAGGCGCAGCTCGAAAGGGCTCTGGAACTCCTCGCCCTCCTCAAGGAAGACTCGGACAAGCTGGGCGCGGCCAACCTGCACGAGCTCATGCGCTGCTGGGAGAACGTCCAGCGCATGTGGCAGGCCGAGGCCCACGTCCGCACCATGCTCTTCCGCGAAGAGACCCGTTGGCCCGGCTACTACTTCCGCTCCGACAAACCCAAGCTCGACGAGCAGAACTGGCTCTGCTTCGCCAACTGCAAGTACGATCCCAAGAACGGCAACTGGGAAATGTTCAAACGCCCGATCCATCGCATCTTCTAGGATCGGCATCGAAGAGAGGTCCCCGCGGGGGGGCGGGGACCTCTCTCTTTTAAAGGCGGATGCTGCCATGCAGTCAGAGTCGGATGTCCGATGCCCCCACTGCCAGAAGCCCATGGAGAAATGGGCAAACCCCAGCCTCGGTTCCTGGAGCGGCGAGTACCAGTTCGTCTGCTTCAACGACGAGTGCCCCTACTTCGTGAGGGGTTGGGACTGGATGCGCGATCACTACAACGTGTCCGCCTCCTACCGCCACCGTCTGGATCCCGGCACCGGGGAGACGGGCCCGCTTCCCGTCTGGTCGAGAGAGGCCCTGCGCAGCAGCATCCTGACCGAAGAGGGAACCCCCCATGAGTGAAAACGGCGTTACCCGAGATAAGATCCTGAAAGACTATCCCCGCATGGGACCCGACGACCGGTTCACCTTCGAGTGCCGGCCGGGCGTCTCCTGCTTTACCCGTTGCTGCCAGGACGTCTCCATCGTGCTCACCCCCTACGACGTCCTCAGATTGACGCGCGCCCTGCGCATGGATTCCTCAGAATTTCTTGAGAAGCACACGCTGAGCGGCTTCACCGAGAAGCCGAGATTTCCGGTGGTCCTCCTGAAGATGCAGGGAGAGGAGAAGCGGTGCCCCTTCGTGGGCGAGAAGGGTTGCGCGGTCTACGGGAACCGCCCGTGGGCGTGCCGCATGTATCCCCTGGGCGCCGCGGAGCCGCAGAACCCCAATCCCGACGAGCACGGCTTCCACTTCCTGATCCGCGAAGAGCTCTGCAAGGGCCACGGCGAAGGCCGGAGCTGGTCCGTGCGCGAGTGGGTCTCGGACCAGGGCATCGAGGAGTACGACATGATGGGCGCCTCCTTCAAGGGGCTCATGCTCCACCCGGAATGGACCAAGAAGGGCGAGGCGCTCACGCCGGCCCAGCTGGACATGCTCTACATGGCCTGCTACGACCTGGACCGGTTCCGCCGGTTCGTCTTCGAGAGCCGGTTCCTCGAGTACTTCGACGTCGATGAGGCCAGGGTCGAGGCCCTGCGGACCGACGACGAGGAGCTGCTGGACTTCGCCATGCAGTGGCTCCGCTTCAGCCTGTTCGGCGATAAGACCATGAGGGTCCGCCATTCGGTCATGGAGGCCAGGCAGAGGGCGGCCGGCGCGGAAGAACCGGCGGCTCCCCCGGCCCGTTGAGCCTTCGGAGAGGCAGGGAAAGGCATGATGCAACCAGTGACTGAGAGTCCCAACGGCAAAGGGATCCTGGTGATCGGAGGGGGGATCGCGGGCATGACCACCGCCATCGAGGCGGCGGAGACCGGCTGCGACGTCGTCCTCGTGGAGAAGGCTCCGTACCTGGGCGGCCGCGTCTCCCGGATCAACCAGTACTTCCCCAAGCTCTGTCCGCCGACCTGCGGGCTGGAGATCAACTTCAAGCGCATCAAGAACAACGCCCGGATCACGGTGCTCACCCAGGCCGAGGTGGCCGAGGTGACGGGCACGCCCGGGGACTACCGGGCGATGGTCAAGGTGTCCCCCAGGTTCGTGACCGACGCCTGCACCCTCTGCGGCAAGTGCGCCGAGGTCTGTCCGGCCGAGCGGCCCGACGAGTACAACATGGGGCTCGGCACCACCAAGGCCGCCTACCTGCCCCACTCCATGGCCTTCCCGGCGGCCTACGCCATCGACCGGGCTGCGTGCAAGGAGGGTTGCACCGCCTGCGTCGAGGCCTGCACCTACGGCGCCGTGGACCTGGCGCAGAAGCCGGAGGAGAAGGTCTTCGAGGTGGCCAGCGTGGTGGCCGCCACCGGCTGGACCCCTTACGACGCCAACAAGATCGACAACCTCGGGTTCGGCCGGTTCCCGAACGTGGTGACCAACGTCATCATGGAGCGGCTCGCCGCCCCCAACGGGCCCACCGCCGGCAAGATCCTCAGGCCCTCGGACCAGGCCCAGCCCAAGTCCGTGGCCTTCGTGCAGTGCGCGGGCTCCAGGGACGAGAACCACCTGCCCTACTGCTCGGCCGTCTGCTGCGCCGCCTCCCTCAAGCAGGCCACCTACGTCAAGGCCATGGACCCGGCCGCCGAGGCCGCCATCTTCTACATCGACATCCGCACGCCGGGACGCCTCGAGGACTTCCGCACGAAGGTGGTGGAGGAGCAGGGCGTGGAGCTCGTGAAGGGCAAGGTCGCCAAGGTGGAGGAGGACCCGGCGACGCACGACCTGCTGGTCACCGCCGAGGACGTGCTGGGCGGCAGGAAGGTCACCCGGCGCTTCAACATGGTGGTCCTGGCCACGGGCATCGTCCCCAATACCGACGGCCTGCCCGCCGGTTTCACCCTGGACGAGTTCCGTTTCATCGCGGCCCCCGAGGGCAAGACGGGCCTCTACGGGGCCGGGTGCGTGCGGCGGCCTGAGGAGGTCTCCGCCACGGTCCAGGACGCCACCGGCGCCGCCCTGAAGGCTTACCAGTGTGTCGTAAGGAGCGCCCACCATGGATAAGAAACTCGGCGTCTACCTCTGCAGTGGCTGCTCCCTCGGCGAATCCCTGGACATGGAGAAGCTCGCCAAGGTGGCCCAGAAGGAGTACAAGGCGCCCGTCTGCCGGGTGCACCCCTTCCTCTGCGGCGCCGAAGGCCTGGCGCAGATCCGCAAGGATCTGGAGGAGGGGACGGTCAACACGGCGGTCATCGCCGCCTGTTCGCCCCGCGTGAAGACGGCGGCCTTCTCCTTCGACCCCACGGCCGTCATCATGGAGCGCGTTAACCTCCGCGAGCACGTGGCGTGGTGCCAGAAGCCCAAGGACGAGGATACGCAGATGATGGCGGAGGACTACCTCCGCATGGGCATCGTCAAGGCCCAGAAGAGCGAGCCCCTGGAGCCGGTCTCCGAGGCCATCTCCAAGACCATCCTGGTGGTGGGCGGCGGCGCGGCGGGCATAACGGCGGCCCTGGAAGCGGCGGCGGCGGGCTACGAGGTGACCCTCGTGGAGAAGCAGGCCCAGCTCGGCGGTTTCGTGGCCACGCTGAAGAGCCGCTTCCCGCAGACGCCGCCCTACACGGAACTCTCGGCCGACGGCATGGCCGAGAAGATCCAGGCGGTCACCTACCATCCGAAGATCACCGTCCTGACCTCCGCCAAGATCCTCAAGACGGAGGGCCAGCCGGGCATGTTCGACGTGACCGTGGAGGCGGAGGGCGGCTCGAAGTCCTTCCGGATCGGCTCCATCATCATGGCGACGGGCTGGAAGCCTTACGACGCGACGAAGCTGGGCCATCTCGGCTACGGCCTGAGCCCGGACGTCGTCACCAACGTGGAGTTCGAGCGCATGGCGGCATCGGGCGCCATCGCCCGCCCTTCGGACGGCAAGCCGCCCCAGAGCGTGCTCTTCATCCAGTGCGCAGGATCGAGGGACAAGGAGCACCTGCCCTACTGCTCCTCGGTCTGCTGCATGGCCACCCTCAAGCACGCCGAGTACCTGCACGCGCAGAACGCCGACGCCAAGGCCTACATCATCTACAAGGACATGCGCACCCCGGGCCAGTATGAGAAGTACTACGCCAAGGCCCAGAACCACCCGGCCACCTTCCTCACCAAGGGCGAAGTGGCCTCGGTCCGCAAGGACGGGGGCGGGCTCGTCGTCGAGGTGAAGGATACCCTCCTCGGCGGCTCGGTCCAGATTCCCGCGGACATGGTGGTGCTGGCCACGGGCATGGTCCCCAACTCGGCGGACGGCGAGGCCATCCGGCAGCTGCACGACGCCGAGGCCAAGGTTCTCCGCAACGAATCGGACACCCAGCGCCAGGAGGCGGAGAAGAAGGTCGCCGAGCTCAAGCACCACGAGGGCACGGAGATCCTCAACCTGACCTACCGGCAGGGCCCCGATCTTCCGGTGCTGCGCTACGGCTTCCCCGACTCCCACTTCGTCTGCTTCCCCTACGAGACCCGGCGGACGGGGATCTACACGACGGGCACGGTGCGGGCCCCGATGGACTCCTCCCACGCGGCGGAGGACGCCCTGGGGGCCGCCATGAAGGCCATCCAGTCCGTGGAGCTGGCCTCCAAGGGCCAGGCCGTCCACCCGAGGGCCGGGGACCTCTCCTTCCCCGAGTTCTTCCTCCAGCGCTGCACGCAGTGCAAGCGGTGCACGGAGGAGTGCCCCTTCGGCACGCTGGACGAGGACGCCAAGGGGACTCCCAAGCCCAACCCCTATCGCTGCCGGCGCTGCGGCATCTGCATGGGCGCCTGCCCGGAGCGCATCATCTCCTTCAAGAACTACTCGGTGGACATGATCGCCTCCATGATCAAGGCCATCGAGGTGCCCGAGGAGGACGAGGAGAAGCCCCGGGTGCTGGTGTTCATGTGCGAGAACGACGCCTATCCGGCCCTCGACATCGCCGGCATGAACCACGCTCAGTACGATCCGAGCGTGAGGATCATCCCGCTGCGGTGCCTGGGTTCCATGAACATCGTCTGGATCGCCGACGCCCTTTCGGGGGGCATCGACGGCATCATGCTCATCGGCTGCAAGTACGGCGACGACTACCAGTGCCACTTTGCCAAGGGATCGGAGCTGGCCAACCGGCGCCTGGAGAACGTGAAGGAGACCCTCACGCGCCTCCAGCTGGAGTCCGAGCGGATCCAGGTGACCCAGCTCGCCATCAACGAGTACGGCAAGCTCCCCGTGCTCATCAACGACTTCATGGACCGGATCAGGGAGATCGGACCGAACCCGTACAAGGGGTTCTGACGAGGGGAAAACGGTAGGTGCGCTCTCCGGAGCGCGATGGACGCGAGGCATCGGCCTCTGGAGGGGCCTCCTACGGGGAAGGCACCGCGGAAGCGCTTGATGCGGAGCGCAAGAGGAAGCGAGCGATGGCTGAGGCGATGACGATCCGGCCCGACGTGGGGTTCATCAAGGACGTGTTGAGCTCGGGAGGCGGCGACCTCAAGAAGTGCTACCAGTGCGCCACCTGCTCCGTGGTCTGCAATCTCTCCCCGGAGCAGTCGCCCTTCCCGCGCAAGCAGATGATCGAGGCCCAGTGGGGACTCAAGGACAGGCTGCTCGCCGATCCGGCCATCTGGCTCTGCCACAACTGCGGCGACTGCACCAGCCGATGTCCGCGGGGCGCCAAGCCCGGCGAGGTGATGGGAGCGCTGCGCAGCCAGGCCATCCAGCATTTCGCCGCGCCGGGGTTCCTGGGCCGCGCCGTGGCCAGCCCCAAGACGTGGCCGCTGCTCTTCCTGCCCGGAGCCCTGGTGTTCGGCGCGCTGGCCCTCTGGGCACCGAAGGAGATCACGGAGCCCCGGGAGTTCGCCAACGTCTTTCCGCTGCACGTGCTCGAGCCCCTGTTTTTCCTGATCTCGGGCCTGGTGCTCCTGGCCTTCGCCGTGGGCCTGGCGAGGTTCGTGAAGGCGCTGCGGCAGGCCGGGGCCGACGGGCCCATCCTGGCGGGCCTCCTCCCGGCCTTCGTGGAGATCCTGGCGCACAAGCGCTTCAAGGAGTGCGGCAAGGAGAAGAACCGCTACTGGGGGCACCTGCTCACCCTCTGGGGCTTCGCGGGCCTGGCCTTCATGGGCACGGTGGTGGGCATAGGGAGCATGGTGGGCATCATGCACACGCCGCTTCCCTTCTGGGACCCCGCCATGCCCGTTGAATCAATCCTGAAGCTCTTCGCCAACGCGTGCGCGGCGGTGATCCTGGTGGGCGGCCTGATCCTGCTGGGGGACCGCGTCCTGAACGAGGAGAAGCGGAAGGCCACCACCTACTTCGACTGGTTCTTCCTGCTCACCATCGTGGGCGTGGTCTTCACGGGCATTCTCTCCGAGGTCCTCAGGCTCAGCGAGGCCGTGACGGCCATGTACGCCATCTATTTCGTGCACCTCGTGCTGATCTTCGCGCTGTTCGTCTACGCGCCCTACTCCAAGTTCGCGCACCTGCTCTACCGGACGGTGGCCATGGCGGCCACGGGAAAGAGATAGAGACAGAGAGACAGGGAAACAGAGAAACAGGGAGACAGAGCCGGGAACGGGGAGAGGACGAAACCAAGTCACGGGAAAGGGCCGAGGCCAAGGACTCGATGAGGGGGGCCGGACGCCGCAGGCCATGACAGGAGGACAGAATATGGCGGATGAAAAGGTTCAAACCAAGCTCTTGGACGAGCTCGAGAAGGGGCCCTGGCCGAGTTTCGTGAAGGAAATCAAGAAGGCCAGGAAAGTTTCCCCCGTCTGCGACGACCTCCTCGGGCAGCTCGAGCTCTCCTACGAGGAGAAGGTCGGCCACTGGAAGCACGGCGGCATCGTCGGCGTCATGGGATACGGCGGCGGCGTCATCGGCCGCTACAGCGACCTGCCCGAGAAGTTCCCGAACGTGGCGCACTTCCACACCATGCGCGTCAACCAGCCCTCGGGTTGGTTCTACACGAGCAACGCGCTCAGGACCCTCTGCGACATCTGGGACCGCCACGGCTCCGGCCTCACCAACATGCACGGCTCCACGGGCGACATCGTCTTCCTGGGCACCAAGACCGACGAGCTGGAACCCTGCTTCAAGGAGCTGACCGAGGCGGGCTTCGACCTCGGCGGTTCGGGCTCCTGCATGCGGACGCCCTCGGCGTGCGTGGGCAAGGCGCGCTGCGAGTGGGCCTGCTACGACACCATGAAGATGTGCAACGACATCACCCACCAGTATCAGGACGAGCTGCACCGCCCGCCCTTCCCCTACAAGTTCAAGTTCAAGTTCTCCGGCTGCCCCAACGACTGCGTGGCCTCCATCGCCCGCGCCGACCTGTCGGTCATCGGTACGTGGAAGGACGACATCCAGCAGAACGACGCCGAGGTGGCCGCCTACGCCGCCAAGGGCCTAGACATCCAAAACGACGTCTGTGGCAACTGCCCGACCAAGTGCATGAAGTGGGACGGCAAGAAGCTGACCATCAACAACCGCGAGTGCGTGCGCTGCATGCACTGCATCAACGCCATGCCCAAGGCCCTGGCCCCCGGCAAGGAGCGCGGCGCCACCCTGCTCATCGGCGCCAAGGCCCCCATCGTCCAGGGCGCCCTGCTCTCCTCCGTGCTCGTGCCCTTCGTTCCCGCGGACGAGCTGATGGACACCATCAAGGAGCTGGTCTCCCGCGTGTGGGACTTCTGGGATGAGTACGGCAAGAACCGCGAGCGCGTCGGCGAGCTGATCCAGCGCGTCGGCATGGGCAACTTCCTGGACGCCATCGGGCTCGACCCGGTGCCCGAGATGATCACGGCGCCGAGGGACAACCCGTACATCTACTTCAAAGACGAGGCGTAATCGGGGCGTGGTTGAAGATGGCGCCCCACGAGAGCGGGCGCCTCGAGATAAGGAGCCGAACGATGGCAGCAGAACCTGTTAAAAGGATTACGGATATCGGGCCGCCGAACTTCGAGAAATTCCTCCATCCGGTCATCAAGAAGAACTACGGCCTGTGGAAGTACCACGACAACCTGGCCCCCGGCGTGCTCTGCCACGTGGCCGAGTCGGGAGACAAGATCTTCACCGTGCGCGCCGCGTCTCCGCGGCTCCTGAGCACGATCACCATCCGGCAGTTCGCCGACCTGGCCGAGAAGTACTGCGGCGGGTACCTGCGCTTCACGAGCCGGAACAACGTGGAGTTCCTGCTGGACAACCAGGCGAACATCGAGCCCCTGAAGAAGGAGCTCCTGGCTCTCGGGTTCCCCGTCGGTGGCACCAACAACGCCATCAGCAACATCGTCCACACGCAGGGTTGGGTGCACTGCCACTCCTCCGCCACCGATGCGTCGGGCATCGTGAAGAGCGTCATGGACGCCCTCTGCGACCGATTCACCCACGAGGACCTGCCGGCCAAGCTCCGCATCGCGCTGGCGTGCTGCCTCAACATGTGCGGCGCCGTGCACTGCTCGGACATCGCCATCCTGGGCGTCCACCGCAAGCCCCCGAAGATCAAGCACGACATCCTGCCCAAGGTCTGCGAGGTCCCGACCCTCATCGCCTCGTGCCCCACGGGCGCCATCCGCCCGGCGACGGTGGACGGCAAGCAGTCGGTGGAGGTGGTGGAAGAGCAGTGCATGTTCTGCGCCAACTGCTACACGGTCTGCCCCGCCATGCCGCTCAACGACCCCGAGAACGACGGCATCTCCATCTGGGTCGGCGGCAAGGTGAGCAACGCCCGCAGCACCCCCAAGTTCTCCAAGCTCGCCATCCCCTTCATCCCCAACGAGCCGCCGCGGTGGCCTGGGGTGGTGGACGCCGTGGTCAACATCGTCGATGTCTATGCCAAGAACGCCAAGAAGTTCGAGCGCATGGGCGAGTGGATCGAGAGGATCGGCTGGCCCAGGTTCTTCGAGCTCACCGGCATCCCCTTCACGAAGTACCACATCGACGACTTCCGCCTGGCCGGCACGACCTACGCCCGGTCCACGCACATCCGTTTCTAGGAGGCTGACATGGCCGTTACGACGGAACAGCTCGCCGAAGAGATGTACCAGATGGTGAAAGAGACCATGGGGAAGAAGAACCTCAAGGCGGGAGACCTCACCAAGGCCATGATCGCCAAGTACGGCGAGGGCGAGGTCACCAAGGACGACTGCAAGCACGCCATCCGCATCCTGATGGATTCGGGGCGTTGCGTCTACAGCTATTTCGGCGGCAGCTTCATCACGCTGCCCCACAAGGAAGGCTCCGCGCCCGAATGAGGCCGGCTTGAGCGAGGGCGGCGGGGCTAGCCCCCGCCGCCTCCCTCGATGGGTGGATGGAAGGAACGATCGGAGGCCAGGATGACCCAGAAAGCGGCAGAAAACCTCGATGAGCTGTTGAGCACGCTGAAGCGATGGCAGGATATCGAGACCGCAACGGTCTCCCAGACCTCGGCCATCATGGAGAAGACGAAGAACCCCCTGATCCGGCTCGTCATGGAGATCATCCGGCAGGACTCGGCGATGCACAAACGGGTCCAGCAGGTGATCATCGACAGCCTGGAGAAGGAGGCCTTCACGCTGACGCCCGAAGAGCTGGCGGATGTGTGGGACATGATCGAAGAGCACGCGAAGATGGAGAAGGAGACCATCGAGCTGGCCGAAAAGGCGCGCCGCAACTGCCGCCTCTTCGTGCAGCGCCACCTCCTGACCTATCTCATCGAGGACGAGCAGAAGCACGACCGTCTCCTGTCGCAGCTCGAGGACTTCAAGCGGAACATCTATCCGTACGCGTGAGGACAGTGAGGAGTAAAGGGTAAAGAGTCAAGGGTGCGGAGAAGAGTCGAAGAGCAGCACCAGCGCTCGATGGACAGGGCGGATTCGCTCTTGACTCTTGACTCTTAACTCTTCACTACGAAAGGACGAGGCCATGGGTCTATTCAAGGAGCAAAAGAAGCCGGTCATCAAGGCGGGACCGACCTCCGGCGGTGAGATCAGCCCCCTCAGGCCGAAGTACATCGAGAAGACGCCGCCCTGCATAGGGAACTGCCCGAGCGGCACCAACATCCGCGGGGTTCTCACCACCATCGCCCAGGCCGAGGCCTACGGACGGACCAACGAGCAGGCCTACGAGATCGCCTGGCGAATGATCCTTGAGAACAACCCCTTCCCGGCGACCTGCGGTCGGGTGTGCCCCCATCCCTGCGAGGCGGCCTGCAACCGGACCGAGAAAGAAGGGCCCGTGGCCATCAACGCCATCGAGCGGTTCCTCGGCGACTTCGCTCTTGACAAGAGCCTGAAGCCGACCAAGCTCACCGAAGAGAAGCATCCCGAGAAGGTGGCGGTGGTCGGAGCCGGCCCGGCTGGGCTCTCCTGCGCCTACCACCTGGCCCGCCGCGGCTATTCGGTAACGGTCTTCGAGGCCTTCAGCGAAGCGGGCGGCATGCTCCGCTACGGCATCCCCAAGTACCGTCTGCCGCGCCAGGTGCTGGATGCGGAGATCCAGAGGATCCTGGGCCTCGGCGTCGAGCTCAAGTGCAATGCCGTGATCGGCAAGGACCTTTCCCTGGATGAGCTCCACAAACAGTACCAGGCCGTCTTCGTGGGGATCGGCGCGCATAAGGGCATCAAGCTCCGCGTGCCGGGCGAGGATGCTCCGAACGTCTTCACCGGCACCGAGTTCCTCAACAGGGTCAACAGCGGCGAAGAAGTCAAGGTGGGGGGCAAGGTCATCGTCATCGGGGGCGGCGACACGGCCATCGATGCGGCCCGCATCAGCAAGCGCCTCGGCGCCGACGTGACCATCCTCTACCGCCGGACCCGCACCGAGATGCCGGCCATCGCGCCGGAGATCGACGGCGCCATCGAGGAGGGGGTGAAGATCGAATACCTCGCGGCGCCCGTGGAGATCCTCGTGAAGGACGGCGCGGCCGTGGGCATGAAGTGCATCCGCATGGAGCTCGGCGAGCCCGACGCCTCCGGGCGCAGGCGGCCCGTCCCCAAGGAGGGCTCGGAGTTCGAGTTGGAGGCCACGGCCATCGTGGCGGCCATCAGCCAGGAGCCGGCCTTCGACGGCTTCGAATCGCTCCGGAAGGGCAAGGACTGGATCGTGGTGGACGAGTGGGGGACCACGCAGCAGGACGGCGTCTACTCGGGCGGCGACGACGTGGAGCTGGGGCTGGCCACCATCGCCATCTCCCAGGGGCGCTTCGCGGCCGAGGCCATCGACGCCCGCTTCCGCGGCAAGACCCTCGAAAAGCACCAGCAGCCCCCGCTCGTCAAGTCGGACAAGTTGAAGCTGTCCTGGTACAAGGAGGCGGCACGCAACGAGCGATCGCAACTGCCAGCGGACCAGCGCGGCATGGACACCGAGATCGAACGGGGGCTCACCGAGCAGCAGGCCCTGGACGAGGCGAAGCGCTGCATGTCCTGCGGCATGTGCATGGACTGCGAGACCTGCTGGATGTACTGCACCAACAGCTGCTTCGTGAAACTGCCCAAGGGAGAGCACTACAAGATAAAGCTGGAGGTCTGCAACGGCTGCAAGAAGTGCGCGGAGGAGTGCCCCTGCGGGTATATCGAAATGGTCTAGGGGGGTGCGGATGGCGGCGGCGCCGGGGAGCCGGGGCCGCGCCCGGGGGGGCGCCCGCCGGTGCCGATGCCGCCATCCGCTGTTTGGTTGACAGTCGCCGGGAGACCGGCAGGAGGACAAGACAGTGCCTACACTCGAACTGAACGGACACAGCTACGAAGTGGACGAGGACGGATTCCTGGAAGACCCCTCCATCTGGAACGAGGAGGTGGCGAAGGACTTCGCCTCCACCGAAGGCGTTACCGAGCTGACCGAAGAGCACTGGAAGATGATCAACTATCTCCGCAACTACTACCTCCAGTTCGGTATCGCCCCTATGATCCGCAAGCTCTGCAAGGAGACCGGGTTCCCGCTGAACAAGGTCTACGAGCTCTTCCCGTCGGGACCGGCCAAGGGAGCCTGCAAGCTCGCCGGCCTGCCGAAACCCACGGGGTGCGTGTGAACTAGAGCGGCGCGGGGAGGCGCGGGCTCGCGGCGAAGGCGGATCGCTTCACGACGATTCACCGCGCCGCCCGTCCCGCCTCCCTCGCCTTCCGACCGCCGCCGCCCGGGGCCCGCAAGGGGAGAGCCGCCGGAACCCGGGCGGCGCGCGTTCGGTATCGCGGAACATGACTGGAGGTCAGCGGCCGTGCCGCACCCTTCTCTGAAAGCCAGGGGGGAAGCCATTGCTCGCCGATGGTGCGAGCTGGTTTTTGAAACCTACCCCGATCAGACCGTCCATTTCCTGAACGCGGAGCGCGATCCCTTCCGCAACCCCGTCGGGGCGACCATCTCCTCAGAGATCGAGAATCTCTGCGAGGCGCTCCTGGAGGGGGCGGACGTGGAGCGCCTGCGGCCCCACCTCGACGCCATCATCCGGATCCGGAACGTGCAGGAATTCGGCGCCGGCCAGGCCGTGGGGTTCGTCTTCCTGCTCAAGCGGGCCGTCCGCGAAGAGATGGGGGCGTCGGAGGCCGCCGGGCTGTCGGAGGCCCTGACCGAGCTGGATGCCCGGATCGACCGAGCGGCGCTCCTCGGTTTCGACTGCTACACCGCCTGCAAGGAGCAGCTAAACCGGATCCGCTTTGACGAGATGAAACGGAGGGTCTACTGGCTCGAGAGGACCCACCCGGCCTGCGCTCCGCTGGAATGGGACGAGGCCACGGGGTCCGAGGCCAAGGGGACCCCGGACACTGAGAAGGGTACAGACAAGGGCGGGAAGCGAGGTGATGATTGATGAACGCTCTCCTATCGCTCATCGTGGTTCTGGTGCTCGGCGCGCTCGCCTACGCGGGGGGCAGCGTGGAGGGCCTGCGGACCCTCTTCGGGGTCATCGTTCCCTATGCGGCCATCCTCACCTTCCTCGTCGGGGTGGCCTACCGGGTGGTGCGGTGGGCGCTCTCGCCCGTGCCGTTCCGCATCACCACGACGTGCGGGCAGCAGAAGACGCTCCCGTGGATGAAAGCCGGGTATCTGGAGAGCCCCTACACGACCCTCGGCGTGACGCTGAGAATGGCACTGGAAGTCCTGTTGTTCCGCTCGCTCTTCCGCAACACGAAGGCGGAGCTGAGGAGCGGCCCGCAGCTCGTCTACGGGGAGAATAAGTACCTCTGGCTCGCCGCCCTGGCGTTCCACTGGTCATTCTTGATCATTTTCCTGCGCCACCTGCGCTTCTTCATGCAGCCCGTGCCGGCCTTCGTCAACCTCCTGAGCGACGCGGACGGCTTCTTCCAGATCGGCGCGCCCGTGCTCTACCTCACCGACGTGTTCATCCTGGCCGCACTGGGCTACCTGCTCTGGCGCCGCTTCCGGGACCCGCAGGTCCGCTACATCTCGCTCTTCACCGATTACTTCGCCCTCTTCCTGCTGTTGGGGTTGGCGGGCTCGGGCGTGCTCATGCGCTACTTCTTCCGGCCGGACATCGTGGCGATCAAGGAGCTCGCCCTGGGGCTCGTGACCTTCACGCCGGCGGTGCCCGTCCAGCTGGGGGGCCTCTTCTTCGTGCACCTCTTCCTGCTCAGCCTGCTGATCGCCTACTTCCCCTTCAGCAAGCTCATGCACTTCGCGGGGGTGTTCCTGAGCCCCACCCGGAACCTCGCCAACAACAACCGCATGAAGCGCCACGTAAACCCCTGGGACTACCCCGTCAAGGTGCACACCTACGCCGAGTGGGAAGAGGAGTTCCACGACAAGATCAAGGCGGCCGGGCTGCCGATGGAGAAGGAATAGGCCATGGCGGAACAGACACCCAAGCCCGAAGAACTCTCGAAGGTCGACTACCACCCGCCGAAGAAGGGCTGGATGGACCCCCACGTCGAATTTCGCAAGGGGACCTTCTGCTACAGCGCACTGGCCAAGAACATCAAGTACCTGGGCATGGCCAATCCGCGCGATTGGCAGCCCTTCGACGCCGACTGGAAGCTCCCCCCCAACTGGAAGCAGATCATCCTGGACGGCATGAAGGAGCGCCTCGAGAAGTACCGCTCCTTCCGGCTCTTCATGGACATCTGCGTGCGCTGCGGCGCCTGCGCAGACAAGTGCCACTTCTACGTGGGCTCGGGCGATCCCAAGAACATGCCCGTCTTAAGGGCTGAGCTCATCCGCTCCATCTACCGGCGCTACTTCACGCCGGCTGGCAAGATGCTCGGGCCGCTCGCCGGCGGGCGCGAGCTCACCGAGGACGTGATCAAGGAGTGGTTCTACTACTTCTACCAGTGCACCGAGTGCCGCCGGTGCTCGGTCTTCTGTCCCTACGGCATCGACCAGGCGGAGATCACGATCATCGGCCGCGAGCTGTTGAACCTCATCGGCTGCAACATCAACTGGGTCATCGAGCCCGTCGCCAACTGCTTCCGCACGGGCAACCACCTGGGCATCCAGCCCCACGGCTTCAAGGACTCCATCGACTTCGCCGTGGACGAGCTCGAGGACATCACGGGCATCCGGGTGGAGGCCCCCATCATGAAGAAGGGCGCCGAGATCCTCTTCATCATGCCCTCCGCCGACTACTTCGCCTCGCCCCACTACTACACGCTCCTGGGCTACCTCATGCTCTTCCACGAGATCGGGCTGGACTACACCATGAGCGCCTTCGCGGGCGAGGGCGGCAACTTCGGCCTCTTCACGTCGCACGAGATGATGAAGCGGCTGAACGCCAAGATCTACGAGGAGGCCAAGCGGCTCAAGGTCAAGTGGATCCTCGGCGGGGAGTGCGGCCACATGTGGCGCGTCGCCCACCAGTACATGAACACGCTCAACGGACCGCCCGACTTCCTGGAGGTCCCGGTCTCGCCCATCACCGGCACGCGCTTCGAGAACGCCAAGTCCACGAAGATGACCCACATCATGGAATTCACGGCGGACCTCATCCACAACGGCAAGCTCAAGCTGGACAAGAGCCGCAACGACCACTGGAAGGTGACGCACCACGACCCCTGCAACGTGGCCCGCGGCATGGGCCTGCTGGAGGAGCCGCGGTACGTGATCAACAGCGTCTGCAACCACTTCCATGACATGCCCGAGAACACCATCCGCGAGCAGACCTTCTGCTGCGGTTCGGGGGCCGGGCTGGGTACCGACGAGAACATGGAGATGCGGATGCGCGGCGGCCTGCCGCGGGGCAACGCCGTCAAGTACGTCAAGGAGAAGCACGGCGTCAACCTCCTGACCACCATCTGCGCTATCGACAAGGCGACCCTGCCCGCCGTGGTGGACTACTGGGTCGGCGGCGTGGAGGTGGGCGGAATCCACGAGCTCGTGGGCAACGCCCTCGTCATGAAGGGCGAGAAGGAGCGCACGGCGGACCTCAGAGGCACGCCCTTCGCCGCCAAGGAGGTGAAGGCCCATGCGTGACAAAGGCTTGATCTTCGCGGGCCTCGTGTTCTTCCTGGTGCTCATCACCTTCCCCGTCTGGTACGACCTGGCGGCGGGGACCACGAGCAAGGGTCCCGATCCCAAGTTGCCCACGGCCGAGAAGGACTGCGTGGCTCCCCTGGAGTACATGCGCACCTCGCACATGGACCTGCTCCTCTCCTGGCGGGACCAGGTGGTCCGGCAGGATCGGCTCACCTACAAGGCCTTCGACGGCAAGACCTACGACATGCGCCTCACGGGGACCTGCCTGAAGTGCCACACCAACAAGGAGGAGTTCTGCGACCGCTGCCACACCTATGCGGGAGTCGCGCCCTACTGCTGGGAGTGCCACATCGACCCCGCGCTAGCCCAGAGGAGCAGAGGATGAGCATAGACAGAAGAAAATTCCTCGGCGTCGCCGCTGGCGCCTCTGCGCTGGTCCTGGCCGGAAAGGCTTCCGTGGACGCCCTCGCCATCGGGTCTCAGCCCAAGCAGGGCGGAACCCTGGCCAACACGCGGTGGGCCATGGTCATCGATCCGGCCAAGTGCCTCAAGGACAAGGGCTGCACCGCCTGCATCGCGGCGTGCGACAAGGTGCACAACATCCCCGATTTCAAGAACCCCAAGCACGCCGTCAAGTGGATCTGGAAGGAACCCTTCAAGGACGCCTTCCCGGGGCAGGAGGACGAGTACACCACCGAGCAGTACAAGGACAAGCCCTTCATCCTCATGTGCAACCACTGCAACAACCCTCCGTGCGTGCGGGTCTGCCCCACCCAGGCGACTTTCAGGCGGGAGGACGGTATCGTCATGATGGACTGGCACCGCTGCATCGGCTGCCGCTACTGCATGGCCGCCTGCCCTTACGGCTCCAGGAGCTTCAACTGGCTCGACCCGCGCCCTCACATCGCCCACCTCGACACCGACTTCCCCACGCGCACCAAGGGCGTGGTGGAGAAGTGCACCTTTTGCGAGGAGCGGCTGGCCAGGGGCGAGGGGCCGGCCTGCGTGGAGGCCTGCGAGGCCAAGGCCATGGTGTTCGGCAACCTGGACGATCCCGACTCGGAGGTCCGGCAGCTGCTCAAGGCCCGCTTCAGCATCCGGCGGAACCCCGAGCTGGGCACCCAGCCCGAAATCTACTATCTGGTGTGAGGAGCCGGCTATGTTCATGCTCGAGAAAGCGGTCGTCGGAAGCCGGAGATACTGGATCTGGGTGGGGTGCCTCCTCGCCGTCATCCTCGCCGGCTTCCTCTGTTACCTCTTGCAGCTGAAAGAGGGACTCGGCATCACGGGGATGAGCCGGGACGTGAGCTGGGGGCTCTACATCGCCCAGTTCACCTTCTTCGTGGGTGTGGCGGCCTCCGCCGTCATGGTGGTCCTGCCCTACTACCTTCACAACTACAAGGCCTTCGCGAAGATCACGATCCTGGGCGAGTTCCTGGCGGTCTCCGCGGTGACCATGTGCATGCTCTTCATCTTCGTGGACATGGGCCAGCCCATGCGGGTCATGAACGTGATGCTCCACCCGACGCCCCACTCCATGATGTTCTGGGACATGGTCTCCCTCTCGGGCTACCTGTGCCTGAACGCCCTCATCTCTTACGTCATGCTGGAGTCGGAGCGGGAGGGGGTGGCGCCGCCCCACTGGATCAAGCCGATCATCCTCCTCTCGATCCCGTGGGCGGTCTCCATCCACACCGTCACGGCCTTCCTCTACAACGGCCTGCCCGGCCGCGCCTTCTGGCTGACCGCCATCCTGGCCCCCAGGTTCCTGGCCTCCGCCTTCGCGGCGGGTCCGGCCCTGCTCATCCTGCTGGCCATGGTGATCCGCAAGCTCACCAAGTTCGACGCGGGCTCCGAGGCGATCCAGAAGCTGGCGCTCATTGTGACCTACGCCATGCTCATCAACGTCTTCTTCGTGCTGATGGAGGTCTTCACGTCGCTCTACAGCAACATCCCCGAGGACGCCGCCCACCTGAAGTTCCTCTTCGTCGGCCTCGACGGCAACACGGAGTTGGTGCCGTGGATGTGGACCTCCGTGACCTTCGCGCTCCTCTCGCTCGTCCTGCTCATCGTGCCTCGCTACCGAAAGAACGAGAAGCTGCTGGCCTTCACGTGCGTCATCGTGTTCCTGTCGCTCTGGATCGACAAGGGCATCGGCCTCATCATCGGCGGCTTCGTGCCCTCGCCGCTGGAGACCGTCACGAGCTACGTGCCGACGCTGCCCGAGATGACCATCGTGGCCTCCATCTGGGCCATCGGCATGCTCATGATCACGGTGTTCTACAAGATCGCCCTCTCGGTCCGGCACCAGCTGGGCTGAGGCGGCTTCGGTTCCAGCCCCGGAGGAGGGAGGGCCGGCCGAGGAAGGGGCGCCGGCACCAGCCCTCCGGGAGAGCCATGCAAGACCCCTTGTTCATTTTCTCTCCATGGAGCCCCCGGCCGGTCCGGGGGCTTTTTTTCCCAACCTTCCACCCCGACCGGCGGGGCACCTGACGGCTCTCAGTAGCCGCCGCCTCCTCCGCCCCCGCCGCCGCCACCGCCACTGCCACTGCCACCGCCCGAGGCGGCCCAGCTGAAGCTGAAGCCCTGTGAGGAGGAGCCGTCCGGGTTGACCACGGTGATCGTCACGGTCTGGCCCTTCGGCACCATGGCCTTCAGGGCTTTTCCGCCCTTGGCGATGAGCAGCGAAGCGCTCTTGAATTTGGCCGAAGGCACCGGCTGGCCGTTGATCTGCACGGCGCAGCCGCTCACGAAGCCGCTGCCTTCGACCTTGAGCCGGAAGGGCGCGCCCATCTTGCTGACGCCGCTAACGACGGGCGGCGGAACGGCCGAAACGGTGATCGTGAGGTGGTTGTCGGTGGCCGTGGCGGACGCGGAATCGGTGACCGTGAGCGTCACGGGGTAACTGCCCGCCGCGGCGTAGGTGTGGGTGGGATTCTGGGCAGTCGAGGCGGCCGATCCATCGCCGAAGTCCCAGGCGTAACCGTAGGGAGGAGTGCCCCCCGAGGCGCCGCCGGTGAAGCTCACGGTGAGAGGCGGGGCGCCCGATGTGGGAGAGGCGGAGGCCGTTGCGGCGAGCGCCGCGCTTCCGGCCACGTCCACCTCGCCCGTCATGGCGGCGAGGTGGATCTTGCAGAAGTAGGGGAACTTGCCGGCCGTCGCGAAGGTGTGGCTGAAGGTGCCGCTGCTCATGATCCCCGAGTCCCACGTGCCGTCCGGCGTGCAGTTGCCGGTGGCGCAGCTTCCGGAGGTGGAGGAGTGGGTGCCGCCCACCCAGGTCCATTTGACGGCATCTCCAGCGTTGATGCTTACGGTGGCGGGATTGAAGAAGATGTTCCCGACGTTCACACCCGTCGTGGAGGCCTCAGGGTTATCGTCACGCAACAGCAAGACTCCACCGGCACCGGCGGCGGCGTAGATGGCCCGTCCTTCGAGGAGCAGATCACGGGCCGAAAGGGCAAGGCTGCCGGCCATCGAGGGCGCCTTCCCCTCGGTGATCCCCCGGAGAAGCCGGACGTCCGAGGGGCCGGAGGCGATCAGACCGCGGTTTCCGTCCGCGGCCAGCCCGGCCACGGTCCCACGGAACGGGATCCGGCCGCCGAGCACGGGGCTCTCGGGGAGGCTGAGGTCCACCATCTCGATGCCATGATTTTTCACGGCCACGTAGGCCGTGTCGCCCGATGCGGCCAGGGCCGTGAAGCTCCCCCGCATGGGCAGGAATGCCGTCTCCTTCAGGGCGGGGGCCGTGGTGCTGATGCCGCATCCGTGCGTGCCCATGTCCATGAAGAACCCGGGGTCGGCCGCCATGACCTTCAGGCCGTAGCCGTCCACGGCCACCAGCAGGTCATCGCCCCACTGGACGACGTGCAGCCGGCCGGGAGGCAGGGGAAAGCTGCCCAGGTCTTCGGGATGGGCCGGATCGGACAGGCGGAAGAAGCGAAGGCCCTGACCGCTCTGCACCAGACAGGCCACGTCGGCCAGGATCAGGCCGCCGGAAACCGGGTGGTTCAGGGTCAAGCGGGCGACGGGTGAAGAGGGGGCGCTCTCCGGCGCGAAGACCACCGTCTCGCCAGACCCGTAGACGAGCAGGCCGTGCCCCTGCGCGACCCAGTCGGCAGGGCCGGGGGCGATCCGCCCCACCTGGATCAATCGGTAGGGCGCACTGTTCCGGGTGGTCGAGGCCGTCGCCGGAGCGAGGGAGCCCGCGGCCGCGAGGCAGGCGAAGAGGACCGCCGCCACAAGGGGGAGGCGGACAATGTGCTTCGCCCGATGGCGAAGGGAAAAGGGGGAACGGGGGGCTGTCATGGCTTGCCTCCGAGAGGGAAAGGACGCCACGAAGGGGGGGAAGGAAAAGTTGGTTAAGCACCTACCATCTTGTGTCTCCCAGGTGTTACATTGGCTAACAGTGCTGAGGCTTGAAAACTTCCCGGAGGATTCTCTGGGGTGAGCGGCTTCCGAGGCTCATCCCACCCGTGCAATGGGGGCCGCCGCTCCGGCGTTCTTGCAGGCATGAATCGCACGCAGCTCCACCGCCTCGTGTTCCTCGCCGTCCTGTTTCTCGCGCCGTGGGCCCCGCCCGCGCTTGGGCAGGACGTGCGCTCCTTCTCCTGCTCGGATTGCCACGGAGAGGCGGTGCACGCCCTGCTGTCCAGCGTCCACGGCTCCGCCCTCTACGCGCGGGGCCGGCGCGACGCGGCGGCCCTGTGCGGCACGTGCCACGGCGAGGTGGAGGCCCACGCCCGGGCGGTCCATCCGTCGCAGACGCCCGTCCAGTACCGCTTCGTGACCGACCCCGTACCGCCCGCCAAGGCGGACGCCCTCTGCCTCTCCTGCCACGCGCAGGGGATCAAGGCCATGCCGCCCGACGGGGTCCATCTGCGGGCGGGCCTCCACTGCCTGACCTGCCACGCCGTGATGGGCACGACGGGCCTGCCCCACCTGCTGAAGGAGGACGAGACCACCCTCTGCGGGAGCTGTCACGGCGAGGCGCTGACGGCCTTCCGGAGCGGGCACAGGCCGGACCGCACGGGGGCCTACTGCACCCTGTGCCACGACCCGCACGGGGCCGAGAAGCCCCTCATCGCGAGGAGCTGCACCTCGTGCCACCAGGATTACGCCTACCCCAAGCCCTTCGAGCACCCGCCGGTGGAGGAGGGCTGCCTGGGGTGCCACACGCCCCACGGCTCGCAGGAGCGGTTCCTGCTCAAGGAGTCGCGGCCGGCCCTCTGCCTCGGGTGCCATTCCCAGCCCGAGTCCTTCCACCGCATTGACCTGATGCGCTCCCCCTTCCAGCTCTACGAGGGGTGCCAGAACTGCCATCCCCGCATCCACGGCTCGGATGCCACGGGCGGCTTCCGGTTCCAGCGATGACGCGCCGCCTGCCCCTCCTGACTCTCCCCTGGTTGCTGGCCCTGGCCGCCCTTCCCTGCCCGGCCCAGGTCGTAGGGACCACGGGCGCCACGGGCGGCGCCGTGGAATCGGGCGGTCCCGACGTGAGCCACCTGCGGGAGGCCACCATCGCAGGGCCGAGCCTGGACGGCACGCTGGACTGGTACTCGCCCGGCCAGAGCCTGCGGTTTCAGTACCTGGGCCTGGGCACGCCGGACTTCGCCCTCCAGGGTGGCCTGTTCCAGAAGACATGGACCATCGAGGTCTCCGTCACCCAGCGCGCCTACCTCGCGGGCGGAGGGCTCCACTTCGCCTGGGACCCACAGACCGGCGCCCTGGACGGCCGCGTCCGTCCCCTCCTCGCCTCCTATCTGCCCTATCCGGGTTCGGGCGTGGGGCGCTTCGATCCCGCCACCGTGGCCCAGGCCTCCCTTTTCCTCCCCGCCGATGGCTATCCCGGCTGGGCGCAGCGGGACTACCGTCTGGCCTTCACGACGCTCGGGACCCGGCGCGGCGTGGAGGTGGCGGTCAGCGCCTCCGTCCGCCAGGGCACCCTTCCCCGAACGCTCATCACGGCCACGGGCTTCGCGCCGGCCCTCACGCCGCTCACGGCGGACCTGCCCATCGGCAGCCCCCGGGGAGTCGTGGAGGTCCCCGACCGCTTCACGCAGCGCACCTTCGCCATCGATCTCTCCGGCTTCGCCACCTTCGGCGCGTGGCGATGGGACGGAGGAGTGAGCTTCGCGCGCTTCCACATGGGTCGCCCCGTCACGAGCTGGGCCTCCCCGTTCCCGGGGCCCTCCATCCGCGAACCGGCCTCCTTCAACGGGACGAGCGCCGGTTTCCGGCTCGAAGGACGCGGCGGCGGCACCACCGTGAGCCTCGAGCACACCTACCGCTGGGGACGCGGCGAGGCGGGGGAGCGGACCTACGAGGACACGAGCGCCCGCATCCGCCGCGAGGGCAGGGCTGGGCGGAAGGAGCGGTGGTTCGTGGAGGCCCGCGGCCTCTGGCACCAGGACCGGGCCAGCCTCGTGCCCCTCCAGCCCAGCGTCATCTACCAGGGGCCCTACTACCGGCTGCTCGGCCGCCGCTATGCCGACACGTTCCCCTACGCGTGGCCCTTCCGGCAGTTCGGCGCCTCGGCGGGGCTGGAGGGAGGGCGGTGGGGCGCCACCCTGCTCGTGCACCGGTTGGAGACGCCCCGCGCCTATGCCCGCGTCCTCACGGACCTCTCGGTCGCCTTGTCGGTCACGCCGCTGAAGGGCCTGAGGCTCGAAGCCAAGCCCACCTGGAGCCGGGCGACGGGCCTCGACCCTCGGAACGACGCCTACCTCGGCGGTGGCGGGTGGGCGCAGGCGACCGACTTCCGTCCCGCCGGCGCCCGGAACCAGTCCGGAGGAAGGTTCTCGGCGCGGTTCTCGAGGGGCCCCTTCGTGGCGAACGCCACCTACGGGGTCCTCGATGCCGGACCGCAGGTGGGGCTCAGGCGCCGCGCCTGGAGCGAGCTCTTCGCCGCCCTGGCCTTCCACCCGTCGCCCTGGTTCGTACAGCTCTCCGGGAGGGTCTTCCGCTCCGACCTCCTGGCCAGCGCCACCACGTATGCCCTGCCCGGAGAGCCGCTCGATCCCCTCGATCCCTCCCACCGGCTGCCCCTGGAGGAGGAGTGGCGCCGCCGGGGCGGCGCCCTGCTCGTGAACGCGAAGAGACCGATCTCAAAGGCTGACACGGTTGGCGCCCGCGTGCGCTGGGACCACGAGGGCCTCTCCACGCGCCAGATCCTGGACCTGCCGAGATCCTACGACTACCTCCACGCCGGGATCTATTTCGAGCACCGGCGGGGGCCGCTGGCCTACGAGCTGGAAGGGGGCTTAGAGGGCTACCACGGGCAGGATCCGCTCCTCCGGTTCGGGGCCGTGCCTCCCGGACCCGAACTCTGGGCGGGCCTCACCGAGCGGCCCGGCACGCGTCTGTTCATCGCCGCCCGCATGGCCCTCAGGTTCTAGCTCGCAACCCTTCAGGGCCTCGCGATCCTTCTCCGCTCTGTTCTTGCCGCCTGTTGGCCTGTACCATGTCGGGAGGAGGCGCCATGCAGATCCTGGTGACGGTGGCCAAGGGGCTGGAAGGGGTGGTGCGGGAAGAGCTGCGCTCTCTGGGCCTGAAGCCCGAAGAGGCCGGACCGGGGGTGGTCGGCTTCGGCGGGAGCATGGCCGACGCGTACCGGGCCAACCTGTGGCTGAGGGCGGCGCGACGAGTGCTGCTGCCTCTGGGCTCCTTCGAGGTGAAGAGCGGAGAGGACCTGTACGCGGGTGCGCTCGCCCTGCCGTGGCACCGCGCCCTCTCGGCGGGACGGACCTTCGCCGTGGAGGCCAGCGTGCGGGACTCGGCCATCACGCATTCGGGTTACGCGGCCCTCAAGGTCAAGGACGCCGTGGCCGACGCCCTGAGGGAGAGGCTCGGCAGCCGCCCCGACGTGGACCGGCGGAACCCCGACGTGCAGGTCGTGGTCCATCTGGCGGGCGGCACCTGCACCGTCAGCCTCGACTCCTCGGGCGGGCCGCTCCACAAACGCGGCTACCGGGAGCGCTCGGTGGCGGCTCCCCTCAACGAGACCCTCGCGGCTGGCATGCTGCTGCTCATGGGCTACGACGGGAGCGCTCCCTTCGCCGATCCCTTCTGCGGCTCCGGGACGATCTGCGTGGAGGCCGCCCTCATCGCCACCCGGACCGCCCCCGGGCTCCTGAGAAAGCGGCCCTTCGGTTTCCAGCGCTGGGCCGGATTCGAGGAACGGATCTGGAAGCGGCAGGTGGAGGAGGCCCGTTCCTCCGTGCGCCCTGCGCCCTCGCCCATCGCGGGCGGCGACGACGACGCCTCAGCCATCCGGGCGGCTCAGGCCAACGCCGAGGCCGCGGGCGTGAGCCGCTGCGTCCAGTTTCGGCGGGCCGATCTCTCGGGGTTCCGTCCGCCAGCGGGACCGGGCCTCCTGATCACCAACCCTCCCTACGGTGACCACGCGGGGGCGGGCGAGGACCTCGCGCCTCTCTACCAGAGCCTCGGGGACGTGCTGAAGCAGCGCTTCGCCGGCTGGAGGGCCGCCGTTCTGACGGGAAACACGGCGCTCGCCAAGCGCGTCGGCCTTCACCCCTCGCGCAGGATCCCGCTCTTCAACGGCCCCATGGAGTGCCGCCTGCTCGTCTTCGAACTCTACGAGGGAAGCCGTAAGGATGGAAACAGGGAAACAGGGAGACAGGAAGACAGGGAAACAGAAAAGATATAGGGCGCCTTCATGCCTGTCCAAAATAGACCGCTGTGCCGGCTCCAAACCACGGCTGGGTCTGGGCCGCGCCTTCCTGTGCCTCGCTCCGGAAGGCAACCTACTGCAGGAAGCGCTGGAGTTATTTTGGACAACCGTGAGGGCGCCTTCCCAAGGCCGGCACCCTTGGTGCCTTTGTGCCTTGGTGGTGAATCCTTTCCCTTGGCTTGGAGGTCCGGCGAATCGTGTATACTACGTCGCTGAGGATGCCCGCCGGACCGTTGGAACCGGCGGGCCACGAAGCTCATGACCTCCTTCCGCATCGCAAAGCTGGCGGCACTGGTGGACGGCTGGCGCTACACGACGCCCGTCAAGGCCCTGGTGCAGGAGCTCACGGAGAAGCTCTCGAAGGGCGGCGCGGCCTTCGAAGGGGCGCCGCTTCCGGAGGAAACGGTAACGGACCGGCTCCCGCCCGGCATCAAGAGCGCCTGGGTCTTCGTCCTCAAGCCCCAGACCCTGACGCCGGCCCACCAGCACCCCAACTCGGTGCAGTACACCTCGGTCATCGCGGGCGGCGGGACGGGCCACGTGGGCGACAAGAGCTTCTATCTCCAGCCCTTCGATCCGGCTTTCCCGGAACTCTCCGTGCTGGTGATCTCCGAAGGGACGCCGCACGCCTTCGAGGTGGGGAACGAGCACCTGGTGGTCCTCTCCTTCCACACGGTCCGGGCCGAGGAGCTGGTGGAGGTGGAGGTGGAGACGCAGCGGCCTCGCCGCTACATCGAGAAGAGGGAGCGCCCGAAAAAGAGGAAGCCCAAGCGGCATTGATCGCGGCCGTTGCGGAGCCGAGGGCGCCAGCCGGGGGGAAGCCAGATGTCAATCATGGAATACAACGCGGTGGTGGCGCAGCGGGTGGACGTGGCCTCCGGCCTCATGATCCTGAGGGTGGTTCCGGCGGGGTGGGCGCTGCCCCCCTTCAAGGCCGGCCAGTACACCGTCCTGGGTCTCATGGGAACGGCGCGCCGGGCTCCCTTCACCGATCCCGAGGAGCCCCCGGCCGACCCCGCCAAGCTCATCCGCAGGGCGTACTCCATCGCCTCCTCCTCCGTGGAGGACGAGTACGTGGAGTTCTACATCACCCTGGTGCGCTCTGGGGCCCTGACGCCCCGCCTCTTCTCGCTGGGACCGGGCGATGCCCTGTGGCTGTCGCCGAAGGTCGTGGGGATGTTCACCCTGGACCAGGTGCCGGAGGGCCACAACATCCTGCTCATCGCCACCGGAACGGGCATCGCGCCCTACATGAGCATGCTCAGGACCCACCTCTCGGAGATCCACCAGGCGAGGGTGGCCGTGGTCCACGGCGCCCGGCACTCCTGGGACCTCGGCTACCACGCCGAGCTTCAGACCATGCGCCGCCTCTGCCCGCGTTTCGCCTACCTGCCCATCGTGAGTGATCCCGAGGAGGAGTCGGTCCCCTGGAAGGGGCGCACGGGCTTCATCCACGAGAACCTGGACGGAGGAGACCCGCGGGAATCACTCGGATTCCGGCCCGATCCGTCCGACACCCACGTCTTCCTGTGCGGCAACCCCCTCATGATCGAAGGCATGCTGAAGCTCCTGTCGGAGCAGGGCTTCGCCGAGCACACGAAGGCCCGGCCCGGCCAGGTGCATCTCGAGAAGTACTGGTAGAAAAGGAACGCGGAAAGCGGAATTCGGAAACAAGAGAAATCATGCCTGTCCAAAATAGACCGCTGTGCCGGCTCCGAACCACGGCTGGGTCTGGGCAGCGCCTTTGGCGCGGCGCTGGGGGCCTGGTCCGGGCGCGTCCACGCGAGCGTGGCCGCGCTCCGGCCTCAGTCCCTCAGCCGCCCTTCGGGCGCCAGGCCCAGCCTCATCTAATACGAACCGTCCCCCCACCCTCCACGGGTGCGCCGGCGGCGACGGACCTCCTGCTTCGTCAGCTTTCGACGTCCGCATCCTCAGCGTACGGGGAGTACGCTTGCGGTGCGGCCGTCTCACCTTCCTCGCATGAGGCCCATCGGCGCCGGAACGCGCCTTCCTCCGCTTCGCTCCGGAAGGCAACCCCTTCAAGTGCGAGTTGAATTTATTTTAGACAGCCTTGAAGAGAAATAACCTGGGGAGGCGGGGCGACCCAGCGACAGGCTCCCATTCCCTTCCCGCCTTCCTTAGTTTCTCACTTCCTCACTTCCTCACTTCCTCACTTCCTCACTTCCCGAACGCGGCGAGCGGGGCGGCGCACTCGGTGAAATACTCGTGCAGCGCATCGGGACTGGAGATCTTGAGGGCGAGCGAGGCCACGAGCCCGGCCACTTCCATCCGCGAGATCTTCAGCTTCTCGGGCGCCGCCAGGCGTGCGGGGTCCTCTGCCACCATCGCGAGAGTGCGCACCGCGAAGAAGAGGCTCTGCGCCAGGAAGAGCCGGATCTCCCTCTCCTCCAGGGGTATCAGGGTCAGGTACCGCCAGGCCCGCTCCAGGTGCTCCCGGGTGCTCAGGAGAACGGGCAGGGCGGCCCGGTAGATGGCGGGGCCCCTGGAGGGTTTGCCGAGGTCTGCAGGGGCGAGCCCCTCCGATTTGAGAAGGGAGGTCGGCAGGAAGCACCACCCGCGGTGGTAGTCATCCGCAAGGTCCTTCAAGATGTTGACCTTCTGGAGACCCAGGCCGAAGGATTCGGCGTCCTGTTCGAGCCGGAAGAAGAGCGCCTTGTCCACTCCCGGCGCGTGGATGTAGAAGAGGTCCGTCAGGAGGTAGCCCACCGTTCCGGCGATGTAGTAGCAGTACCGGTCCAGCGCGGCGGGGGAGGGGAGCGTCTTGACCGCACCGGGTTCCTCGCCCATGCGCTCGCTCCAGGCCACCATCCCCTTTCCCATCTCCGTGACCCAGCGCGTCATGCTCAGGCGGTCCATCTCTCCGCACGCCGAATAGCAGAGGAGCACGTCGCCGCTGTGCTTGAGCAGCGCAAGGTCGGCCGGCGCGGCGCGGGCCTCGAGCCGGGCGATGAGCCGCGCGCTCCAGGCTGGCGGCGGCGTCCCTCCACTCTCCAGGCACGAGAGGAGCGGTTCCATCAGCGCCCACCGCTCGGCGGCGCTCAGGCCCGGGGCGTCCTCCACCGTGTCCAGGATGCGGCAGAGGAGATAGGCCACGCAGACCGAGCCGCGAAGCGGGTCCTTCAGCCCGGCGATGCCCAGCGCGAAGGTGCGCGACACCTTGGGCAGCAGTTCGTAGGCGGTCCGCCAAGGCGGCGGCTGACTGGAGGGGGGTGCGACCGGCAAGGGCAGCTCTCCTAGCCGGCCCAGTCTGCCCCAAAGGGGCCAGGCGATGCAACCGGGGAAGAGGGTGGAGAGTGGAGGGGCCGAGGAAGGGTCTCTTCCCAAATCCCCAATCCCTCCGCATTCTCCGCGGCTCTGCGGTGAATCTTTTCCTTCCGCGTTCGGCGGGGTGGGAAGTGAGGAGTGGGGGAGACGCTAGACTGACGCGAGACGTGAGGCGCGATTAGGCGATTAGGCGAAACGCAAAAATCCTAAACCCCCAATCCTCTGTGCCTCGGTGTCTCTGTGGTTTGCTTGTTTCAATTCGCCATTGGACGTGGCCCCGGCAGGAAAACGGCGGCCCCGGACTGGACCGGGGCCGCCGGGTTGCGGCGCGGCTCGCTGGAGCCGCCCGTCTCAGATCGACTCTACTTTCTCGCCGCCACGTCCTTGATGCGGGTGCCGGTCTCGGGGCTCACGGTCCCCTTGCTCACGATGTAGTCCTTGAGGACGTCGTATTCGAGGTCTGGCAGCATCTGGATGTTGGTGACCTGGATGCCGAAGAGGGGCAGCAGGGCCACCACGCCCTCATTGGCGGTGACGGTGTAGGTCTTGTTGTTTTTCACGGGCTTGCCGTTGACCTTGACCGAGGCGGGCTTGAGCCGGTGGAGGGAGGCCTTCTTGGAGTTGTAGGAATAGGTGAGGCCGGAGAACTGGAGGAAGGCGTCCTCGCTGTAGGGCAGGTTGGCCAGCCCCGCCTCGATCCCGAGACGCAGGTTCGTACCCGTGATCTGGAAGGTGGCGATCTTGAACCCCAGGCCCGTCTGCATGTCGTAGCCGAAGCTCACGGGCTTGAAGACGTCGTCACCCACGATGGGCCCCTGGCAGATACCCTCGGAGACGAGGCCGTTGGGTGTCACCGCGATGTCCGTCCCCGTCTTCTGGCGCATGGCGTCCGTGAGCAGGTCGCCCATGGCCGTGTCGCGGCGCTTCTGGGCCGGGTCGTAGGTGGTCGTGATGTCGGCGGCGGCCGTGGCCAGGACCGTTTGGTAGACGTCGCCGTACTTCTGGACGATGCCCGCCTTGAGCTGGTCCACGACGGCGGTGATCTCCGGCGCGGCCGGGACGGTGTCGTCCATCGGCATGAGCTGGTAGTCGTCGATGGTGATGCCGCCGTCGGCGTAGGTGAAGTGCATCTTGCCCACGTACTGGTAGTACTTCCCGGCCTGGACGACGTAGGTCTGCCCGCCGCTCGGGTTGGTGAAGGCCTTCGGCTGCTGGAAGACGTAGTGGTCGTGGCCGCCCACGATGAGGTCGATGCCCGGGACGTTCTGGGCCACCGCCTGGTCGTAGGTGTAGCCGAGGTGGGAGAGCATGATGACGACCTGGGCGCCCTCGGCTCTGAGGGTCGCCGCCTGGGTGCCGGCGATGGTCATGAGGACGTTGGGGTCATCGCCGCCCAGGATCACCACGGGGGCGGGCTGGCTCGTGGGGACGTTGGGCACCGTCATGCCGAAGATCCCCACCTCCACGCCGCCCACGTTCTTGAGGATGGAGGGCTTGATCCAGGTCTCGAGGGCGGGATAGGCGGTCATGTCCAGGTTGGCCGAGAGCAGCGGCAGGGTGTTGGAGCCGTAAGCCGCGTTGAGCGAATTGGCCAGCACGTCAGGGCCGAAGTCGAACTCGTGGTTGCCCACGGCCATGGCGTCGAAGCCGAGCTGCTGGAGGAGCTGCAGCTCGGGGACGCCGAAGTAGGCGTTGAAGAAGAAGTCCCCGTGGAAGACGTCGCCGGCGTGCAGGACGAGGACGTTCGTATCGGTCGCCCTCGTCTCCCCGATCACCGTGGCGACCTTGGCGATGCCCCCAAGGGTGCCCTCCAGGCTGTCGTCCTTGGGTCCCCACTGGTCCAGGTGCGAGTGCGAGTCGTTCACGTGGAGCAGCGTGATGGTCTGCGCCCCGAGGGCGAGGCCGACGAGGAAAAACAGAGCTGTCAGCGCGACCAGAAGGCCGTGCCCGCGGGTCCGCTCGCCCCGCCTCACGAGATGGAGAATCCCCTTGTGGTCCATGTCCCACTCCTCCCAGGATCAAGGCCTTCAGGTCCGGCGCCACGGCGGCGCGCACCCCGGCCGACGTTTGTCCCTCTCCGCCGGCGCTCAGCCTCCTGAACGCCGGCAGCCGCGGGTGTCCCCGCGAATCTCCGTCATTTCCTGAATGAGCCTTTCCCCTTTGCCCCTGTAACAAGACAAGAATAGAGCCGCTTCCGCCGCCTGTCAACGGCGAGTCCGTGGAGGCGCACGGGGTGCCCCCTGCGAGGGTACGGCGGCGGCCCGGCTGCTTCGTCAGGCCTCGCCGCCCGCGGGCGGGGTAGAGGGGGGCTCCCGAGAAGGCAGCCTGACGGTGAAGGTGGCGCCGGGGGGCGGGTCGTTGTTGGCGCCCTGGACGGTGCCGCCGTGGGCGCCCACGATCCTGCGCACGATGGCGAGGCCCAGGCCCGTGCCGCCGGCGCGGCGGGTCTGGAAGGGCTCGAAGAGGCTGTCGAAGAGGTCGGCGGGGATGCCGGGGCCGCGGTCGATGACGCGGATCACGATCTCCGGTCCCTCGATCGTGAGGCGCACCGTGATCTTTTCTCCGGCCGGAGAAAAACTGAGGGCGTTCTGGAGCAGGTTCACGAGTACCTGCGTGAGCTTGTCGCGGTGGCCCGTGAAGGGGACCGGCTCGGGCGGGAGGTCCAGGAGGCAGCTCTCGGCGAGGTCGGGGGCGCCGTTCTCCGCCAGGATCGCCGCCTCCCTCACGAGGGCCCGGAGGCCGAAGCGGGTGTACTCCTCGCGTCTCACCGGACGACCCAGGGTCAGCAGGTCCACCATGAGGGTATTGAGCCTCCGGGACTGATCCTTGATGTGGGCCAGGTATTCGCCGTAGGCCGCTTCGCCTGAGAGCTTCCGCTCCAGGGCCGCCACGACGGTCTGGATGGCGAAGAGGGGGTTGCGCACCTCGTGGGCGACGCCCCCCGCGATCATGCCGATGGTCTGCAGCTCCCGCGCCTCCTCCAGCCGGTGCTGGAGGGCCACTTCCGCGGTGACGTCGCGCTGGGTGGCCACGAAGGCGGCGATGCCGCCGGCTTCGTCCAGCACGGGCGAGATGGTCATCTGGGCCTCATAGGTGCCGCCGTCCTTGCGCCGGTTGGTGACCCGGCCGCGCCACGGGGCGCCCGAAAGGATCGTCTCCCACAGCTCCCCGTAGAACTCCGAGCCCTGCGCACCGCTCTTGAGGAGCCTGGGATTGCGTCCGAGCAGCTCGTCCCGGCTGTACCCCGTGAGGGCCTCCATGGCGGGATTGACGTAGAGGATGCCCCCCGCGGGGTCGGTCACGCACGCCGCCTCGTGGGACTGCGCGATGGCCGTGGAGAGGAGGCGCATCTCCTCCTGGGCCCGCCTGAGATCCGTCACGTCCAGGCAGGTGCCCTCGATGATCGTGAGGGCGCCGGTCTCGTCGGGGACGAGGGTGGCGTTCTCCAGCAGCCATAGTTCCGATCCGTCCTTCTTGCGCCCGTGGCTCAGGACGTTGGTCACGGTGCCCTCCGCCAGAACCCGGTTCCGGAAGTGGTTCATCCCCGCTTCGTCCTGGTAGAAGGCCGTGATGGGCCGCTCCAGGATCTCCTCGACGCTCCCGTAGCCGAACATGCGGGCGAAGGCCAGGTTGCACTCGATCAGCCGCACCCCGACCCTGCTGCGGAAGACCCCGGCCACGTTGCGCTCGAAGAGGCCCCGGTAGCGCCGCTCGGATTCCTGCAAGGCATCGAGGGCCCGCTGGCGCTCGGTCACGTCCAGGGCCACCACGAGGGCCGCCGGCCTGCCGTCGAACTCCAGGGTGTGAGAGGTGATCTCCACCTGGATGAGCTGGCCGTTCTTGAGCCGGTGGACCCACGGCCCCGAGCTCTCCAGCGCTTCCCTCGGCCGGCCGAGGTCCTCGTCGAGCCTGCCCCACTCGCTTTCGGGCCTCAGGTCGTGCAGGCGCATGGCGAGGAACTCGCGCCGCGTGAAGCCGTACCTGTGGAGCGCCGCCTCGTTCACCTCCAGGAAGCGCAGGCTCTCGCGGTCGTAGACCCACATGGGGTGCGGATGACGCTGGAAGAGGTCGCGGAACCGCTCCTCGCTCTCCCGCAGGGCCGCCTCCGCCTTCTTGCGCTCGGTGATGTCCAGGCAAAGGGCGAAAGTCCCCACCACGGTGCCCCTTTCGACGTGGGGCGAGGCTGACACCAGCAGGTCCCGCCGCTCGCCGTCGGGCCGGCGGATGGCCGTTTCGTAACTGCTCTGGAGGCCCTTCGACCGGAGGGCGCTCTCCTTCCGGAAGCGGGTGAACTCGTCGGGCGAGGCGAACTCCGAGAGGTTTCGGCCCACGAGGGAGCCGGGCTCCACGCCGAAGATGCGGTCCTGAGCCGGGTTGCTGTAGAGGACGTTCTCCTGGAGGTCCACGATGCCCACCCCCTCGCTCAGGCTCTCCACCAGGTTGCGGTACCGCTCCTCGCTCTCCTGGAGGGCCGCTTCAGCCTCCTTCTGGGCGGTGATGTCCAAGAGGTGGCTGATGAAGTAGAGGGGGCGGCCCGCCTCGTCGCGCAGGAGGTTCGACCGGACGTGGGCCCGCACGGCGCCGCCATCCCTGCGGAGGTACCGCTTCTCGACGGAGAAGCCGTCCGCCTCGCCCCGGAGGGCGGCGGCCACCTCCCGCTCCCCTACGCGGAGGTCGTCCGGATGGGTCACCTCCTTGAAGCTGCGGCCGACCAGCTCGCCCTCCTCGTAGCCGAGCCAGCTCCGCATTGCCCGGTTGACGCGGACGAACCGCCCCTCCGGGCTCATCAGGGCCATGCCCACGGCGGCCCTGTCGAAGGCGGCCCGGAAGCGGGCCTCGCTCTCGCGCAGGGCCTCCTCGGCGCGCTTGCGGGCGGTGATGTTCTCGAAAACGGCGATGAAGTGGCCGCGCTTCGGGCTGTAGGCGGCGATGGAGAACCAGATCCCGAGCGGGGGAACGAAGGTCTCGATCTTCTCCGACTCGCCGGTCCGGGCCACCCGCCCGTAGACCTCGAACAGGTCGGGATTGGACTCGCGTATGCCCGGAATCACTTCGGTGACCCTCCGGCCCACCACCTCCTTCAATCCCGTCAGGCGCCGGAAGGCGTCGTTCACGTCCAGGTAGACGAAGTCGCGCGGGCGGCCCTCCTCATACAGCATGAGGCAGTGGGCCAGCCCCTCGCGCATGTTCTCGAAGAGGGAGTGGTAGCGCTCCTCGCTCTCGCTGACCGTCAGCGCCCGCCGGGCGTTGGAGATGGCTAGGCCCACGGTGCGGCCGATGGTCATGAGCGTGTCGAGGCGGTGGGGCTCCAGCTCCGGGGGTTCCCTGAAGAGCAGGTTGAGGCTGCCGATGACCTCTTCCTGGGCCAGGATCGGCACGCAGAGGACGCCCTGCATCCCCTCCGCATTCAGAAAGGCCCTCACGCCCGCGTAGAGGCGGGGGTCGCCGGCGACGTCCTGGCTGCCCACGACCCGGCGCTCCCTGACCGAGAGCCCGGTGATGCTGCCTTCGAGCGGCATGACGGCGGCCGCCTTCAGGGTGTCCTCCCGGAAGCCTTCGGCGTAAGCCAGATTCACGGTCCCCGCCGACCCGTTGACCCAGAAGAAGGCCACGGCGGGGGAACCCACGAAGCCGCCGAGAGCCCGAGTGGAGGCTCTGATGATCCCATCGAGCCCCTGAGAGGCCGCCAGCGCCTCCGAGACGGAGTTCAGCGCTTCGAGGAAGGCGTTGCGCTCCCGCAGGCTGGCCTCCGAGCGCGCCACGACCTCCTGCTGGAGCGCCCGCTCGCGGGCGATCTCCATGTTCCCGAGCGCGTAGCCCGCGTTGGCCGCCAGGTCCTCCAGGAGGCGCACCTCCTCCTCGCCGAAGGCGTCGGGAAACGAGGAGTAGACGCCCAGGGCTCCGGCCACCGCTCCCCGAACGCGCAGAGGGCAGGCGGCCAGCGACCGGTGGCCCGTCTTCGCGACGCGCTCGCGCCAGGGGGCCGTGGAGGGGTCCTCCAGAAGGTCGGAAACCACCACCGGGCGAGCCTCTCGGATCGCGGTGCCGGCGGGCCCCTGCCCCTCAGGCGTGCGGTCCCAGCGGATGGAGACCTTGCCCAGGTAGGCCGCGCCCTCGCCCGCGCAGGCCGCGGGGATCACCCGCCCCGTTTTCTCCTCCTTGAGCCCGATCCAGGCGGTGCGAAAGCCGCCGTGTTCCACGAGGGCCGCGCAAATGCTCTCCAACAAATGCTGACGACTCTCCTCCCGTACGATAGTCTGGTTGATCTCGGTGATGGTCCGCAGGAGGCGGTTCAGGCGCAGGATGCGGGCATCGGGCGCCTCGCGGGTGCGCCCGCTCCGGGAGCCTGGCCGGCGGGAGCCCGCGGCGCCTGAGCCTCTTCCGGATGCCGTGCCCTTATCCCCGGCTTTTGTCACGGCTCCCTCCAGCGTGCCACGCCGTCGGAGGGTGGACCCACCCGCGTCAAAATGGCCCTCTGCCGGCAAGGTATTGAAAACAGGGAGAAGTATTGAGTCCGGGGACAACCCTGTCAAGGGAGGCCGGAAGCCCCAAGGGCGGGGTGGGGGCCCATCGGGCTTTGCCCGTGGGGTGGAGAGGGACCAGCTCTTTGCGTCTAACGTCTAGCGTCCAGCGTCTAGCGCATCTTGCGTCTCGCTTCTCGCCTCCAGCCCGGCGTAGGAGCGCTCCCCAGAGCGCGATGGAGGGTGCGGGTCCGGCGCATCGGCCTCTGGAGAGGCCTCCTACGAGTGGCCTCCTCATCCCATCTCACGTCTAGCGTCCGTCTCGCGTCTCGCGTCTCGCGTCTCGCCTCTCGCGTCTCGCCTCTCGCCTCACTCCGCCAGCGGGGGGAGAAGGTCCCGGTCAGGCGCGGCGGCCGGGGTGGAAAGTCCGGGATGCCGGACATTGGGAGCGGCCTCCTCGCCTGCCGACTCGACCAGGTGCCAAAGTGACCCAACTCATTGCAATCCTGGCATTCTGGCCGGATGCGCATCATGATCTCCCCGGCGCCTTCGGCAGTCGGCACGATGATTGCAAGCTCTGCACCGAGGCCTAACGCGTGAGAGGGTGGCCGGAAAGGAGAACCAAAGATGAGAACCCTACGATTTTTGCTTTCGCCCGTGCTTGCCTGTGCCCTTCTGGCAGGAGGGCTGTCGCTCCACGCGCAGGGGAGCCTGTATTCACCCGACCAGATCAACCAGATGGTGGCCCCCATCGCGCTCTACCCCGACGCGCTCATGAGCCAGGTCCTGATGGCCGCTACCTTCCCGGATCAGGTCACGCAGGCCGATCAGTGGCTCCAGGCCAACCCCAACCTCACGGGGAGCGAGCTGGATGACGCCCTGGCGACGGCCACCTGGGACCCCAGCGTCATCGCGCTGTGCAAGTTCCCCAGCGTCCTGGACAGAATGGCGCAGAACATCACGTGGACCACCGATCTGGGCAACGCCTTCCTGAACCAGAGGGCCGACGTGATGAACGCCGCGCAGACCTTGCGCGCCGCGGCCTACAAGAACGGCTATCTCAGGACCACGCCCCAGCAGCGCGTCGTCGTCCAGGGCCCGGACATCGTGATCCAGCCCTACACGCCGGACGTGATCTACGTCCCCGCCTACCAGCCCGCGGTGGTCTACGGGCCTCTCTGGAGCTACCCCACCTACTACTACCCGGACGTGTGGGCCCCGTGGCCCGGGTATTCGTTCGTCAACGGCTTCGCCTGGGGCCTCGGCTTCGCCGTGGGCAACGTCCTCTTCGGAGGGTGCGACTGGAATGACAACAGCGTCTACGTGAACAACACCGTGATCGTGAACAACGCGATCTACCACAACAGCCCCTACTACCGCGGCGGATACTGGCATGGCCGCCTCGGTCCCCAGGCCTGGTCTCCTCGCACGGAGAGGGCGGCCTACCTCCGGGGTGGAATCGGCGCACCCTACGGCGGGAGGACCTACGGACGGGTCCACGGGATCAGCGCCAGGCCCGGAGGCTATCAGCCCCGCACCATGGAGGGAGCCGGCGTGCGCGGCCCCCGCGGCATGGAGGGACGTGGCACAAGCCTTCCCGCGGTACATGGCCCCACGGGTTTTGCGGCGCGCGGCGCCAGCCGACCCGGGGTGCGCGGCCCGACGGGCTATCCGGAACGCGGCATCAACCGGGCCGGAGTGCACGGCCCCACGGGCTACACGGCGCGTGGCTATAACCGTCCGGCGGTACACGGCCCGACGGGCTACACGGCGCGCGGCGCCAACCGTCCGGCGGTACACGGCCCGACGGGTTACACGGCGCGCGGTTACAACCGTCCGGCGGTGCACGGACCTTCCGGCTACACGCGGCCCGCTTACAACCGGCCGGCGTACCACCCGCCCACGAGCTATTCGCGGCCACAGTACAACCGCCCGAGCTATCGCGCCCCGGCGTACCGCGCCCCGGCCTACCGAGCCCCGGCGTACCGAGCCCCGGCCTATCGTGCCCCGGCTTATCGTGCTCCGGCTTATCGTGCCCCGGCGCCCCACTACGCTCCGCACGCCGGTGCGGCGAGACCCGCGCCCGCGCCCCACTACGCAGGACACCAGGGACACAGGCGCTGACGGGATTCTTTCGACTTCCGCTTCAAGGACCTGGGCGCTGGTTGCCGCGCCCAGGTTTTTTGGTGTGCCGGGCATGTTCGGAAGCTTGGGGGTGAAAGTCCCCTGCCCAACCTGATGGAGGTGAAGGGCTAGCGAAGCGCAAGGGCGTCACCGCGAGGTGGGGTCTGAAGGAAGCGTGGAGCAA
>JBAWEQ010000020.1:0-8109 GCA_049591295.1 Acidobacteriota bacterium | reverse complement strand
GGGGAACCGGCGGATCCTTCTTCGCCCATGGCGACCTCCCTCTTGGAGAGCTTACGCAGCCGCCGCGGAAAAAGTTGACCAGGCGCGGAGGGCGCTCAGCGGCCGGGGAGGGAGGACCCGGGAGCGGCGGGAGGGCGGGTGGGCCAACCCATCGCCGCGGCGCAGTCGCCGAGGTCCTCGATGATCTGGCCCACGCTGCTGTAGCGGACCCTCGCCCCCGCCGAGAACCGCATGAGCACCGCGTTGAGCCGCCTCGGCAGGTGGGGGAAGACCTTTCGGAGGTTCATCACGCGGTGGGTGAAGAAGACGGAGGCATCCTCGTCGTCGAAGCTCCCCGACAGCTCGGGCCGCGCCGCGAGCGCCTCCGCGAAGGTGGTGAATCCCTTCCCGGCGACGAAGTGGAGCACGTTGCCGAGGCTCAGCAGGTCGAACTCCAGGCTCGACTCGGTGAGATCGAAGTCGATCCACCGGAACCGGCCGCTCGTCGCGTCGACGAGGATGTGGTCGTTGCGGATGTCGCCGTGGCAGAGGCCCTCGGCGTGCAGGCGCCCGATGGCCTCCAGGGCCTCCACGGTGAGCGCCGTCAGCCCGGGGAGGGCCACCTGGACGTAGGCCTCGTGGGACATGGCGAGGGCGTCGATGTGCGTGATGAGGTCCTGTCCTTCGATGAAGTCCAGGACCCGCACGAGGTTCCGCCGCGAGTCCCGCACGGCGAGCCCCTGCATGAACCGGAGGTCGCCGCGGACCAGCCGGAGGACGCGCGCCTCCTTCTCGGCGCTGCGCTGGCAGACGAACTCGCGCCCGCCGACCCGGGCCCTGAAGGCCTCCTGGAAGACCATCTTCAGGATCGTCCGCCGGCCCGTCCGCAGGTCGAGGGCCCGCTTCACCCAGAACTTCGGCTCGTCCTCAAGCGTGAACCGGCGCTCCCGCTCGGTCCCCGTGACGAGATAGCGCTCGCGGCCCAGCGCCACCACATCGCCGTGGTCGACGGCCATGAAGTCCGTCGTGTCCCTCACGAGCCTCGGAGGTTCGGCGCCCTCCCGGCCGGTCAGGTCGCGCACCCGTTCGAGCACCCACCGGGCCGTCGCCGGCCTGCGTCCGGAGGGCGCCGGGCGGTGTGTCCTGGACAGACCCGACCTTGGGCGCACCGTGGACCTCCTTCCTCGGGTCGAGAGGGCGCTGAGCGCGGCTCCCGGGGCACTCTGCCTGTCTTCTTGGTCCCAATGTGGGGTGCGCGGCCGGCGAAAACAACGGACCGGTTGGCATTGCGCCCGCCGGGGGCTTCGCCCTCTACGAGCGCCAGCCGGCCCAGACGAGGCAGCCCCAGCCGATGAGGAAGCAGACGCCGCCCACGGGGGTGATGGCGCCGAGCCAGCGGATGCCCGAGAGGGCGAGGGCGTAGAGGCTACCCGAGAAGAGGAGAACGCCCGCCGTGAAGAACCAGCCCGCCGCGCGGAGGGCCGGCGAGCTCCAGTGGGCCGAGGCCCAGGCCACCACGAGGATGGCGAGGGCGTGGGCCATCTGGTAGCGCACGCCCGTCTCGAAGACCGCGAGCATGTCGGGCGCGATTTTTCCCTTGAGGGCGTGGGCGGCGAAGGCCCCCAGGGCCACCGAGAGGAACCCCAGTCCGGCTCCGATCACAAACAGCGTCCGCTCCATAACTCCTCCTTCACGCTCCGGGGTTGGTGTGGCACGCCCATGCTACCAGCGCGGCGGGGGAGGGTCAAAGGGCGCGGCCGTTCGGCTCCGCCGGCGGGACGGGGAGCACCTCGTCCAGCCAGCTCCGCACCGATTCCGTGGCCCCGGGGCAGGCGGGGAGGCCGCCGTCGTTGTGGCCGCCGCGCAGGCGGACGAAGGCCTTGGGTGGGCGGGCCTCGGCGTAGAGCCGCTCGCCCATGGCGTAGGGGACGATGTCGTCCTCCGGCGAGTGGAGGACCAGGACGGGTACGGCCAGGGAGGGAAGGCGGCCGAGGGTGTCGTACCGGATGGTCAGGAGGCCGCTGGGCAGCCAGGCGTAGTAGAGCCGGGCCATCTCGGGGACGCTGGTGAAGGTGGACTCCAGGACCACGCCGGCGCAGGCGTGACGCGTGGCGGCCTCGACGGCCACGGCGCCGCCCAGGCTCTCCCCCCAGAAGAGGGTGCGGCGCGGCGACAGGCCCCGCACGCGCTCCACGTGATCCACGGCGGAGTCCATGTCGCGGTAGGTGCCCTCCTCCGTGGGCCGGCCCTGGCTCGATCCGTAGCCGCGGTAGTCGAAGGCCAGGACCGAGAGGCCCAGGTCGTGGAACTGAGCCAGCCGGTCCAGCCTGTGGGAGATGTTGCCGGCGTTGCCGTGGCAGAAGATGACCGCGCCCCGGGGCCGCCCGGCGGGAACCCACCAGCCGGCCAGGACGGGACCGTCGGCCGTGCGGAGCGCCACGTCCTCGAAGGGCAGTCCAGCGAGGGCCGGGGTGCCTGCCATCGCCCGGTCGGGAAAGAAGATGAAGGACTCCTGCCCCCAGATCATCCATCCCCCAGCAAGGGCCGCCAGTCCGGCCAGGAGTGCGACGAGCAACAGGCCGGCACCGGCGATGCTCCGGTGGTTCTCGATCCAGCCGCCCCCAAGAGTTTCCGTTTCCGCCATGCCGGCCTCACTCGTAGACCCTTCCGGCCTCCTTCAGGCGCCTCAGGTAGAGCACCTCGCAGGAACCGTCTCCCGTGTCGCTCCGGGAGAGCGAGGTGTGCCACCAGCCGGAGTAGCCGCCCCGGTGCACGCCCACGTCCACGAGCTCGCCGGAGAGCTCCGCCACCTCTCCCTTCCCCAGCCTCCTGACCGCCCGCTCCAGGTTCGCGTCCGCCGGGATCACGTGGGTGTTGGAGGAATAGCGGGCGATGAAGGTGTTGTCCAGGCCCGCCCCCGGGCCGTACGTCCACCAGTACCACCGGCCGCTCTGGGACCAGGAGATCTTCCGGTAGAGGCCGGCCTCCAGCAGCTTGCCCCAGGCCATGGCCACGTCGCAGGGGGCCAGGGCGGCGTTCCAGCCCGAGTAGTAGCTGCTCCTGTCGAGCACCACGCCCCGCAGGACGTAGTCGGCCCTCGGCGTGAGCACCACGTCGTAGCCGTCGCGCCGCATGGCTATGCCGATGGGATGCTCCACGGGAGTCTGTTCGGGGTCGGCCGAGGTGTCGATGGGGGAACTGTCCCAGCTCGTGGGCGTGGCCTTGCAGGCGAGGAGGAGTCCCGCCAGGAGCAGGCAGACGGTCGCGGGCAGAGCTGGATGTGCTGGATGCCTCTTCATCGGCACAGTTTCTCCCGGTTGACCGCGCGGGCTCAAGCCCAAGAAGCTTCGGAGTCCCTCCTGGGGCGGATCCCCCATTGCCCGACCGCATTCCGGCGGTACCCCGGAACCGGGTTGACAGCCCTTGGATGCGGCACTATACTCCAATATCTGAGCATATGCTCAGATATTGTTCGGAGGAGTGATCTCATGGAAGCCACAGGCACGAAACAAAAGTCCGAGGCCTTGTCGGCCCTGCCTTACAGCGACAAGACCTACCACGCCATGGCCGAGACTTTCCGGGCGCTGGCGGATCCCACCCGGACCCGCATCGTCCATCTGCTCTCCATGGGGGAAAGCTCCGTGAACCACCTGGCGGAGCGGCTCGACGTGACGGCCTCGGCCGTCTCGCACCAGCTGCGCATGCTGCGCCAGATGGGCCTCGTCCGCTTCCGGAGGGATGGGCAGGCGGCCCTCTACTCCCTGGACGATCCGCACGTGGCCATCCTGTTTCAGGAGGCTCTGGAGCACGTCTCCGACTACCTGCAGGAGGGCAGGAAGAGGCGCGAATGGCTCTGACCCTTCCCCAGGGCTGCCACGGCTCGGCTGGGGCGCCGCTCCCCGGCGACGAGGGCCGGCGCAAGGTCTTTCTCGTGGGGAACCCGAACGTCGGCAAGAGCGTGCTCTTCAACGCGCTGACCGGCTCGTACGCCGTGGTGTCGAACTATCCGGGCACGACGGTGGAGGTCTCCCGCGGGAGCGCCGAGCTGGGCGGCGGGCGCTGGGAGGTGATCGACACCCCCGGCATGTATTCGCTGCGGACCATCACCGAGGAGGAGCGCGTCTCGCGCGATCTGATCCTCAGGGACGAGGGGACCATCGTCCACGTGGTGGATGCCAAGAACCTGCCTCGCATGCTCCCGCTCACCCTCGAGCTCTGCATGATGGGACGCCCGCTCGTGCTGGCGCTGAACCTCATGGACGAGGCCGCGCAGGCGGGGGTCAAGGTGGATACGCGGGCGCTCTCGATCGAATTGGGCATCCCGGTCGTGGAGATGGTCGCCACGCGGGGCAAGGGGATTCAGGAGCTGAAGACGATCCTGGCCGGGCCCATCCCACCGCCGCCCTCCCCCAAGATCTCCTTCCCGCCGAGGATGGAGGAGTCCCTGGAGGCGCTGCGCCCCCGCCTCTCCGGCGATGCGTGGCGGTTCTGGGCCCTGCACGCGCTGGAGGGGGACGCCCCGGCGCTGGAGAGGGCGGGCCTCCCCGATGAACTCCTGCGCACCCTGCGCACGAGGGCCGGTCTGGGCCTCCGGCGAGGGGCCCCTTCGGCCCTGGTGGCGAAGTCCTTCCACGCCTCAGCCCAGAGGGTGCTGGCGGGAGCCTACAAGGACGGAACTCGCGGGAAGGTGGCCCTCCAGGAGCGGCTGGACCGCCTCCTGCTGAATCCCTGGACGGGCTTCCCCATCCTGGCCGTCATCGTCTACGTGGGGCTCTACCAGTTCGTGGGGGTCTTCGGCGGCGGGACCGTGGTGGACTTCCTGGAGACCACGGTCTTCGGCCACTATGTGAACCCTTACGTGGAGGCGCTGTTCGCCCACCTGGTGCCGTGGATGTGGCTCCGCACCCTCTTCGTGGGGGACTACGGCATCTTCACGCTGGGGCTCCGGTACGCCATCGCCATCATCCTGCCCATCGTGGGCACCTTCTTCCTGGCCTTCTCGGTGCTGGAGGACTCGGGCTACCTGCCCCGCCTGGCCATGATGCTGGACCGCATCTTCAAGGCCATCGGCCTGAACGGAAGGGCCGTGATCCCGCTGGTGCTGGGCTTCGGGTGCGACACCATGGCCACCATGACGACGAGGATCCTGGAGACGAAGCGGGAGCGGGTCATCGCCACCTTCCTCCTCGCCCTCGCCATCCCCTGCTCGGCCCAGATCGGTCTGCTCCTGGCCCTGCTGGCCGGCCATCCCGCGGCGCTGGCTCTCTGGGCCGGGATCGTGACGGGCGTGTTCCTCCTGGCCGGAACCCTCATGGCGCGGCTGCTGCCGGGCCAGAAGCCGGCCTTCTTCATGGAGCTCCCGCCTCTCAGGATGCCGGTCCTGAAGAATGTCTGGAGCAAGACGGTGAGCCGCATGGGCTGGTACTTCCTGGAGGTCTTCCCGCTCTTCATCGTGGCCTCGGTGATGATCTGGGTCGGCCAAATCACCGGGATCTTCCCCAAGGTGGTGGAGGCCATCGTGCCCTTGGTCAAGGCCCTCGGGTTGCCGTCGCAGACGGCCGTGGCCATCCTCTTCGGCTTCTTCCGAAGGGACTACGGCGCGGCGGGGCTCTTCGACCTGCGCCATTCAGGGGTCCTGAACGGCGTCCAGCTCCTCGTGGCCACCGTCACGCTCACCCTCTTCCTCCCGTGTATCGCGCAGTTCCTCATCATGCGGAAGGAGCGGGGTTGGAAGGTGACCCTCCTCATGTCCGGGGTGATCCTCTTCATCGCCTTCGGCGTGGGGTGGGGGCTCAACGCCGTCCTGGTGGCGGCCAAGGTGACGCTGTGATCACCTGCGCCATGTGCGGGGGGAGCTACGACGCGGACCAGAGCGCGGGGGCCTGCTCCTCGTGCGTCCTCATCACCAAGGGCTGCGGCAGGGTGAAGTGTCCCCACTGCGGGTACGAGAACCAGCGGCCCCTCATGGATGCGTTCTCCCAGATGAAAGACCGATGGAAGGAGCTTCTGCATGGTTCACGAAAATGAAATCACCGAGGCGGAGCAGGAGATCCTGGAGCGCCTGTGGCAGCACGAGGTGGAGGGGTGGCCCCTTCCCGCAGGGGCCGAAGGCGAGGTCGTGGAGCTCGGCCTCCACGCCAAGGGCTGGGTCAAGGGAGGCGGGGTCCGGCTTTCCTCGGCGGGCCTGGACGTGGCCAGGCGCGCCATCCGCCGCCACCGGCTGGCGGAGCGCCTGCTCGCCGATCTCATGGGCGTGGAGCAGGAGCAGGCCGAGGAGCACGCCTGCGTCCTGGAGCACTCCCTCGTAGAGGGACTCGCCGAGAAGGTCTGCACCTTCCTCGGCCATCCCCGCGTCTGCCCCCACGGCCATCCCATCCCGGAGGGCCCCTGCTGCAAGAAGGCGGCGGCGAGCGTGGAAGCGGTCATCTCCCCGCTGGACCACTTGAGGCCCGGCGAGGAGGGGCTCATCGCCTACCTGGCCACGCCGCAGAACGGCGACCTCCAGAAGTTCCTCTCCATGGGAATCCACCCGGGCGATCCCATCGCCCTCGTCCGAAAGACGCCCTCCGTGGTCTTCCGCTGCGGCCACTCGCAGTTCGCCGTGGACCGGGAGCTGGCGACCCAGGTCTACGTGAGACGGCACGGGTGATGAGGGATGATGGATGAGGGATGATGGATGATGGATGAGGGAAAGCAAGTGATCTCCGCGCCCTCTTCCTCACCTCCTGACTTCCTGACTTCCTGACTTCCTAACTTCCTAACTCTCTCTACCGCGCCGCCTCGTCGACGATCTTCTGCAGCGTGCTCGCCACCATGTCGGCGAAGGGCTTCAGGTCTGTTCGGCCGGTGAGGCCCATGAGTTCGTGGGGCTCGATGGCGCCCAGGATGGTCTTGCCTCCCTCCCGGCGGACGATGCAGTTGCACGGCAGGAGGAGCCCGATGTTGGGCTCGGCACAGAGGGCCTGATGGGCGATGGGAGGGTTGCAGGCCCCGAGGATCACGTAATCCGTGAACTCCTCGCCCAGCTTCTGCTTCATGGTGGCCTTCACGTCAATCTCCCACAGCACGCCGAATCCGTTGGCCTTGAGGGCATCGCGCACGGCCTGCAAGGCCGCCTCGAAGGGCTTATCGGTTTCCGCGTAGATTCCGTATCTCTCTTTCCGGGACATGGATGCCTCCTGGCGGTTCCACCGCCGAAATGCTGGAGCAATGGCTGGACCGGCGTCGCGAAAGACGACCGGTGGGCACCGGCACAGATCCAGTCAGATGCTCGGGGAGTTCCCAGGTAACCGTCAGGGGTTCTCCTGGATCACCAGCCCCACGTGTTTGTCGAAGATCTTGAGGGCGGTCTGGACCTTACCCGTGACGGTGCGCTCCTGGCCCTCGGCGGGCAGGGCGCCGGAGGTGGTCACGGTGATCTCGCCCGAGCCGTCGTCGAGCGTGAAGAAACCCTCCGTCATGAAGGGCATCTTGGTCACCGAGGTGACCTTGCCTCGCACCGTCACGGTCTTGTTCTCGAATCGGTCGGGGTGGGCCTTGATGTCGGCGATCTTGACCGGCAGGAGCGAGCAGGCCGAGAGGAGCAGGAAGAGCAACACGGCCGTGCCCGAGATCGGGCGCTTGTGGAGGGGAGCCATGGGGTATCCTCCTTGCCCCCATGTTACCCGAGCCAGCGGCCTGCGTCCACGGTTCGGATTCTCGGCGTCCATTCAGCACGCTTCTGGTTCGGCCAGGCCGGGAGCCGGGCCGAAGCGCCGGGAATCTTCTGCGTGTCCCAGTGTTCAACCACAAGTGGAGGCTTTTCCCGCGGCCGGCCGTCTTGACAGAAATCGGCCGCCGGGGGTATAAGCTGATAGCTTGAAGGAGCCGTTCATGGCCAGCCGCCTCTCCGCCGTTTTCCCGATCCTCCATCACCATCACGGGATCTCTGCGGCCGGAGGGTGCGGGCCCGCTGTGTGACGGCGGTCCACGCGGCAGAAGCAGAGCCCTCCGGAGACGGAGGGCTTTTTTGGTGTGCCGGGCATGTTCGGAAGCTTGGGGGTGAAAGTCCCCTGCCCAACCTGATGGAGGTGAAGGGCTAGCGAAGCGCAAGGGCGTCACCGCGAGGTGGGGTCTGAAGGAAGCGTGGAG